>SYLY01000040.1 GCA_005808475.1 Acidobacteriota bacterium | reverse complement strand
GGTTTCGCGCCAAGGGTGAGATCTCGAGTGGCCCGGTGGAGGGGATGAACAACAAAATCCGAGTGGTTACCAGACGATCCTACGGTTTCCGCACCTATCCCGCGATGGAAATCGCCCTTTATCACAATCTTGGCCGACTACCGGAGCCAAGGTTCACCCACAGATTCCGCTGAGGAGGCAACTTCTTCTGCGTGACAAGGCCGCCGAGCGTGTAATCGTACCGCTCCTCGAACGTCCGTGCGCCGACGCAGGCCTTGGACGTGACCGAGAGCAGCCGGCCGTTCGTCGTGCCGGAGTTCCCATAGGCGAACGTCGTCAGTTGCTTGTGATCCTCGATCTGATTGGAGTCGTACGGTGAACGCACGCGCGATCCCCAAGGACCCGCGCGACTACACAGTGCTCGGCAAGTCGGTCCCTCGCTACGACCTGCCCACCAAGGTGACCGGCGAATTCCAATATGTGCAGCACGTGCGCGTGCCCGGAATCACCGCGATCTCGGAAGCCGTGAAGATCCGGCCGCCGAAAACGAGCCCGTCGCTTTCTGTTGGGTTCGCCACCACGGGTTGCTCCTTCCGCGCCACCTCTACGATAACGGAACCCGAGAGAAATGTCCAGCCCCCTGACGAAGAAATTCCAGGCGGCGGTGGCGGACCCGAGAACTGCCACCAACGACAACGGCCGACGGGCCACTGATTGATGATGGCCCGTCAGCCCGCCGTTTCCTGCCGCCTTACACCCACATATCCTGCCATCGCGTCCATACCCCCCTCATTCGAACGCACTGGAACACTTCGCCTGACCGCCATCCCTTTGACAGAACGTGCTTTATCCTAAGAATGCAAAAGAGCCGCACCCATTTCCACATCCAGCAAGATCAGCAACGGCTATATCCGGCGCGGTGGACCGTCGTTCCAAAGTAGCCGCACCCGAATCATCTCACCGAATTGTTCAGTTGGCTTTGACATGATCACGCACTGGGTAATTTGACTCCACGAGCACGCGATTCGGAAATGTGAACGAGAAGCGAGTCTTATCATAGTCTAACGGCGGGTCCACGAGTCTGAATTCGTAATACAGCTCAACCGTTGAATGCTCCCCGGACGGAACGAAGCGCCACTCCTTGGCGTTGAGAACCGCCTGGCGGGCGAGAAGGGCGTTGCCTTCGCGGATCTCAACCTCGGACACGCGTCCCGTGCTACCTATGTGGCAAACCAATCTGACTTTCCCGGCGATGCGCGCGAGGGCAGCCAATCGGTCGTACTTGGTTATCGCGGTTAGGGTGACAACACTCCCCGGAACTTCCGTGCCCAGCAAGACCGACGCTGAGACTAACAGCGTCCAAAGCACGATACGACGCATCTGAAGTCGGCCGCTTTGGCACAGCGCAATAAGCATGTCACTTGTCATACTTGCCAATCGTTTTCTCACAATTCACAGAGAGGAGCTTGTCGTTTTCATCGCCAACGCTCGGCTTGTCGAGATCGCTCTTGAAGTCCTTCGCTTCGAGCGAGTGCGCAAGCTCATGCAACAAGATGAACACCTTTGCGCGTTCTGTACCTCCGACGATGCTTCCCCGATTCAGACGATAGCGGCTTGAGTTATAAGCCCCCACATCGTTAACTATTATTGCAGCGTAGCCAGGCTGGGAAATACTACTACCCATTGTGCTATTAATTGCCGCAATATTCGCCCGCTCAAAAGTGCCAGTCGCAAGCAGTCCGTTCGAAAAATAGTCACCGATGGTGCGAACCGCGTTCTGGCCGCCACTGTTCAAGAACTTGAGACACTTTTCGTCTTCCTGTATATCACGACGGATGTCCATAAGCCTGTTCCAGACGTCGTCATATGTCTTGCCAGATTTCTGAAGATTGTTGATGATGAAGAGCCCGCTTGACGGTCCACCATTGAAGCTCAAATCCGACTCTAACATCTCGTCGGCTAAGCTTCCATTGGGTGATCCGGTTCCACCACTTGCCGATCCTGGAGCGCCGCAGACGGTAACACTGGTCGGAGTGGAAGCTGGGCAGTCCTGGAGCCCACTTGGATCCAGCGCATTCAAAGGGTCGCCGCGAGTGTATGTGTAGCGATTCCAACTTCTGGGATCCGCTGGACCGCCGCTGGCCCGGTACGGGTCAGGGGTCGAGAAACGGCCCACTCCCGGAACATAGTAGCGCTGATCCGCATAGTCGAGCCCTGTATCATTATCCCGATGATATGTTCCGAACTTCGTCTGGTCATTCGGACTGCTCGACCCGTACTCTTGCCCATACGGCCGGAACTTCCGAACCGCTCCTTCATCCGACCGGTACACCACCGACCCCAACCGATCCGACGTCACCCACCCGCCATTCGTCCGCAGGAGCTTCCCGCCGAAATAGTAATTCTGCTCCCGCGCCACCAGCCGCATCGTCGAGCCCTGCCAACGGATCTCATAGGTCCCAATCCGCCCACCGGCCCCATAGAAGTAAACATGCTCCGTCGGCGTCGATCCGTTGTACAGGAACTGCCGCCACAGCCGCTTATTGTCGCCCCCGTAGCCATAGTACTGCGTTCCTTGTGACTGCCCCTGGGCCTCGATCAATCGGTTCTCCACGTCGTAGTTCCAACTACCCGCGCCGCCCCGATAATTCCCGTTGGCGTCATAAACCCCCTGCGTCAAACGGTTCGTGCTCTGGTCGATCCCGATTGATTGCCCGCCGATGCTTCCCAGATTCCCGTACCGGTCATGGGTGTAAGCCTCTTCCCATCCGCCGCTCGAGGTGGCCTTGGACAACCGGTTCAACACATCATATTTGTACGTTACCGTCTCGCCCGACACCGTCATGCTCGCGATCCGCCCGTTGTTCGGACCTGTCGTCGGAAATCCGTACCCAATGCTCACGCCCGGCGCGGAGATCCCGGTCAGTTGGCCCAGCACGTTGTACGTGCGGCTCTCGGTCCCATACGCCGACGTCATGCTCGCCACCGTCCCATCCACATTATACGTCGTATTGGACACCCACTCGCCGCCCCCGTCGGTGCTGCCCATCTTCGAAAGCTGCCCGAGCCCATCATAGCTGTAGAACATCGTTTCGCCCGCCGTAAACGTGAAGTTCCCGCCACTCTCCACATAGTAGTTCGGATTCTTCACCGACTTGACGCGGTCGCTATTGGTGGGATACCCGTAATCCGCCGCCAAGTCCGCGGACGACCCGTTGGCCTGCACGATCAGCTTCTTCTGGGTGACAAGACCGCCGGCCGTGTAATCGTACCGCTCCTCGAACGTCCGGGCGCCAACGTACGCCTTGGACGTGACCGAGAGCAGCCGGCCGTTCGTCGTGCCGGAGTTCCCATAGGCGAACGTCGTCAGTTGATTCTGATCCTCTGCGCTCTGACCGGCGTTGTACCGGTGAATCGCCGTGACCCTGCGGTAGCTGTCGTAGTCGTAGACGACGCGCTGCGCCGTGGCGTCCGTCTTCTCCTTCATCAAGCCGTTGTCGTAAACGTATGTCACGGTTCCGTTCTCGGGATTGGTCGCCTTCCACAACTCGCCAGTCGAATAATATTGGAACGTTCGCGTCTGGATGCCCATCGAGACCGTCTTCAGTTGATTCCGCTCATTGTACTCGTAGGTCGTCGTCAGCGTTCCATCCGGGATCGTGGGATCCGCGGCGGAAGGCTTCGGCTCCGTGACCGTGCGCAGGTTCCCCGCGGCGTCCATCTCGAACTTCTTCCACTTGCCCGCCGGATCCGTCACCGTCACGGCGTTCCCCTCATACGAATACGTTGTCGATCCCGAGCCAGCCGGCTGGATTACCGCGGTGGTCCGCCCCATCTGATCGTATTGATATTCGGTCCAGTACTGCGGAGTCGCTCCAGCGTAGGGCCGCGACACGCGCTTCACCTTTCCCATCGGCGAACAGGCGCAGGGGCCATATTCCGTGTCCATCTGCGAAACGGCGATGTCACTCGAGCCAGACGTGTAGCCCGTCTGAGTCAAGATTGTCCGGCCGAAGCCGTCATAGTAGTCCTTGACGAACTCCGTTCCCTTCCGGACGATCTTCTGCGGACCGGAGATCGAGTAGTTCACACCGGTCGTAACGCCATGCACCGATGTCGTCGAACTGGGCTGCCCATAAGTGTAAGCAATCGACGAGGTGGTGTTGTTCGGTCCTGTATCCGCTGTCAAGCCCAAGTGGCTGTTCCAAGTCATCGAGTGCGCCAGACTGCCGTTGGAGTTCGGCGTGATCCTGGCCGGAACGGCGTAGTTGTGGTCCTTGTCCGAGTTCGCCGCCACTTTGCTGTTCCCGGCCGTCGTCTCCGCCGGAACGCCCAGCATGTCGTACCGGATCTTGGTCACCTTGCTGCCGCCGATGCTCGTCGTCGGATTACCGCGATGGGAGTAGCCTGTGCCGTACGTCGCCGAATCGTGCTGGCGCGGCGCGACACCCTGATGACTCGGATCATTCGGATCGGGGCGGGGGACCAGCGACATATCCGTTTGCCCGTACTCGTCGTATTGCAGGCTGGCCACCGTCGATGTGCCGGTTCCGTCGGTCACGGTCGAAGCCGTAAGCCGGTTGCGAATGTAGGCGTTGATATAGTTGGAGCCGGTCAGGTACGTGTTGGTAACGGTCTTGATGACGCCGCCCGGCGTCGAGCCCTGCCCGTACGCATACTGTGTCTGCGTCGCGAGATTACCATAAGAATCCAGCGTCTGAGTACTCTTCGTCGATACGGGGTTGCTCCCGGCGGGATCGTAGCTCGTCTTCACTTCCTGGACATAGGGGATGCTCCCCGGAGCCAGCGCCCACGTCGTGGACTCCTCCGACTTGACGGTCCCCGCGGGGTTGACCTTCACCTGCTCCTTGCTCATCATGCCCGTGTACGGGCCCGAGGTGTAAAACTCGAACCGGGTCCGCGCGGCGGTCCCCGCGTCCACCACCTCGGAGTACGAGCGAACCACCTTACCGGGCGTCGTGTCCATCGATTGCAGGTCGTACGTCCACGTTGTTCCCGCCTTGGGCGTCAGCGTGCGCGAGTACACCTCGCGGAGGAAGTAGTTATTGGCATACTGCGCGTTCCGGTAGGCCCACTGCGTGCGCCCGCCGTACGGCTGAGTGACGCTCAGCACCTCGCCCGACGACGCATACTCGATCGTGTACGTGGCGTTGTTCCGCTCCGGCATCACCACGTAGTTCATCAGGCGGGTTGGCCGCCAGTCGAGCGCACCCGTGAATGGGCTGGTCACCGGATATCCGGCGCTCCCACTCGTGGGCCAGTAGTAAAACGAGTACGTCTCGCCCGAGTTGATGTGGTTCGCCACACTCGTCAAGTGAGGAAACGGGTCGCCTCCGCCGAAATCCTGATAGTAGAACGAGTACGTTCGGTACTCTCCACCGCCCGTGGCGACCGCGCGCACGTCCTCGATATATCCGATCCGGCTGCTCGTGTCGCCCGCCGGAGCTTGAACGCCGGCGAAGTAGCGGATCAGCACTTGATTCCCATTACTGCTCTGAATCTTGGTGGGGTAACGCGCGCCGTTGTCTTCCTCGATTCCGCCCGACAACGATCCCATCTCCCAAAATGTGCCGTCGTTGAACCACACCCGCGGCGTGGCCGCGTTCGTGTCGTAGCTGACGTAAATCCCCTCCAGCGATGTCCATAAGCCGCCGTTGTTCTGATCCAGCCGGTACTCCGCCCCCGTCGCGTCCGCGAACACATAGTACAGTACCACGCCATTCTCGATCACGGGCGCCACCGAGCCGATCATCACCCGCCAACCGAGCCCCTGGCCGCTGTCCCTCCCGGTTCGCCACTCCGTCTGGCCCACCATCTGCCAGATCTGCGAGTTGTAACTGAGCCCCACTGCGGCGCCGCCGCCCCCTCGCATCTGCGCCTGCACCAGCGGTAAGTTGAAGTTCAGGTTGCCGCTCCGCATGTCGATGTTCTCGCCCGCCGCGCCCCAGTACGTCCCATTGGCCTTCACCCCCACCTGCCGGGCGTCGTAACCGCTGATCACCGCGCTAGGCTGCACTGTTACCGTGGCCACTGCCGCCTCGTTGAAATGATAGTCGGCGGCTTTGATCTGGTACGTGTAGGTGGTTTGCGGAGAGATGTTGACATCCACCCACTCGACCAGGTTGCCCGGCAGGCTCCCATTGGCGAAGGACACCAGCCAGACTCCGTTCTTGTACACGTGATACTGCGCCGGACCCGTTCCCGTCCCCGCGTCTTCCGTGACGGTCGACGGATCCGCCCCCGCCAGCCATCGCAGTCGGATGGCGGAAGGAAACCGCGAGGCCGTAAGAAACGCGACCGGCAGGGGCGCCTGGTCGTCCAGATGTCCGATATCCACTCGCTCCACCGAACAGTTAGCCGGCGTCGCTCGCGCCCCCACCCCGGGCTGCCCCGACGCCAAGCCCGAGTCGCTCGCCGTCAGGATCATCACGCCGTTCATCCAGAGATAGAGTTGCGTGCCTCGCATCACCAGACGCATGTCGGCAGTGTAGTTCGCCGTCGACGCATTCACCCCTCCCAGCACCTCCGGGGTCTGGTTGTTGACTCTCTTGAACAGGACCCACCAGCCGGAGCAATTACCCGCGGTGTCGCAGCCCGGACCGTACCATTCCGCCGAATAGTAGGATCCGGCTACCCAGGCGTGCGCGTCGTTGGAAGCGCGAGCGTACAAGATGTAGTCCCCTCCGCCCGATCCCGCGAGCTTGATCTTGGCCCGCACCTCGTAGTTGGCCGGGCTGTAAGGAACTCCCACTTTCGAGATCACGGCGCCGCCTCCAACGCCCGATCCGGTCAACCCGATTCCGGACGCGCTGATCGACCCGTTCGTGTACCACTTCGAGGAGTCGATCGACGTGAATACGTCGCTCTGATGATACCAGTAGCTCCATGCGAGTGTCGCCGCCAGAACGGTCAGGAACGCGACCGTTCCTACCCGTGCCCGTCCGTCTTCGGCGCTCATCGCCCCGCTCCTTGGCCCGGGCCGGGCGCCGCCGCCACCGCGGCCCCGGGAGGCCGCAGGAACCCGTCGAAGTCAAAGTCGCGTTTGAAACGGCGGATCTGCGGCTCCACCGCCGCTTTGGTATGCGCGGCACTCCGCCGCGGCTCGAACACCAGCACGTCCGCCCGGCCGTGGTTGAGAATCGGAAGTAACCCCCGCCGGTCCTTGGCGCGGAACTCGACGATGGCGAACTTGCCGTCGTCGCTCGGCAGATAGCGGAACGAGTGAATGCCGCTTCCGAGCTTGGCGTCCGGTCTCTGCCGGGGATCGGTCAGATTCGGGACGAACAGCGGACGCCGTGGATCGGCGTTTGTCCCCGCGCCCTGCATCGGGACGACCGCGAGGACGGTCTCCCCATACCTGGTGGAATCGACGTTATGAGTAAACGCGGGCCGCTGAGCGGCTAGCGGAGCCCCCCCCCCAAGTGAGGGTAATCGCGGCGAACGTCGCGAGCTTACGAGCAGATAGGATCATGGCTTCTCCCAGGGATGAGCGGATGCGATCCGAGTTTGTGCGCCGGTCCCTACCGGCTCAATCGTACTAGAACTCGATAGTAAGGGATTCCACCGATTCCGTCAATGAAAAAAGTGGAACATTCGCCGGAAAATCGGGGCAAACGGCGCCGGAATCCGGCCGCCAGCGGTTCGTTCACCCGTTACGAGCTATCGTGCCACAACTCTATTATCCGTGGATTCAAGCGCTTGGCGCGAACATCGTCTCGGAGAGGGCCGAACCGGCGGCAATCCCCCCGGAAAATCCCCGTGAACTTGCCGCGGGAGACCAGAGAACTCGCTGGAAACACGCATGACTTCTGGCAAGGGGATCTGCCCTCTCCCGGGCTCCGGCCATTCGCATTGCGGATTGGCCAGAAAGCCGTTCCGCGATTCATCGAAAAAACCTGCAACTCGATTTCACGCATTTTCAATCGGTTACAGCGGACCATCGAAAAGAGGCGCCATTGCCGGGACGCGCCGCCCGGCGGGGGCGCCATTCTTTGGGTGGCGGCGGAGCACGCTCTGCTGACCTCATAACCTCGAAAAGGAGTTCCCAAACATGACATTCGCAACCAACCGCGCCGCATCCGCGCACGACCTATTGGCTGACGGGCTGCGGCTCGACCTCCATCCCCAAGGAGCCCTCGAGGAGCTCATCTTCGCCCATCTCCTGATAACTGCGGCCGCTCTGCGTCAGATCGACGCCGTGGGCTCGGAAGCCTCATTCACCGAACGCGATCGCACCGCGCGCGCCTTCTTCCGAGCCGTCCGGGAACTCCGCGCCATCCAGCGAAATCGGCCGGAGCCCGCTGACGAAAAAAATATTAAATTGGGAAACGAACCCGATAAGTCGCTGAAAACACGGGAAGCCGTTGCCAGCGATCCCGAGCCAGAGGCCGAACAGCACACGAGAGCCGAAGAACCTCCGCGCGTACTCCCCTTTCGCCGCCCCGCGCCGAAAGTCGGCCGCAACGAGCCCTGCCCATGCGGCTCCGCGATGAAGTTCAAACGATGCTGCGGCGGCTAACGCAACCGTAGCTCGAATGCGAAGGACCGGCGATTCCGGTTGGGTTCGCCCACCGCGCCCGCTCTTGACCGAGCGGAGCCTGCCGGATAATCCATTGCTTCTCAGGAGCCGCGCGCGTCAGAACGCGGTCCGCATGCCAGCGCAGGAGGTGCAATCGGCGAACCGTGGAACAGCGGCGGCCAGTCGCGGGAAAGGCCATCGAACAAAGCTACCGGCCCACGTGCGGACAGGGAAACATCGGCATGGTTGCCCGCCAACACGAACGGCGGACCATCCGCCCTGCTATCGGGTGCAGAGGTTGGGAATCGCAACTTTTTCGAAAAGATGCGGACTCGCTACAGCGCTGGAAGGATAGGCGGCGAGCGCAGCTCTGAAATCGGGATGACTGAAGGCGTTTCGGAAGTGGGCAACCGACTCCCGAACCGCGTAGTTCATGAAGACATAACTTTCGCCGACCGCCCGATGAAGCTGAGTGGAAATGTAGCCTGGCTGCTTCTTCATCCAATTGGCATCGTGCTCCCAGGCCTCGAGGAGGGCGGCCACATCTCCCGCGGCGACCGCGAAGATGTTGAGCAGCACGACGGGAGACGCGTCCACGCCGAGTTGGCGTTGGATCGGGAAATTCTCATCCAGTGATTTGAGTGTGACCACGATTCAGACTAGCTCATGCGAGCCGGGTTCGCTGTTCTTAAGGAAGAGCGGCCATGAGCGATTCGACGTTCCGCCAGCGCAGCAGACCGCTGGATTGGCCGGACCACAGCGACATCAAATCCGCGCGGCTCCGTTTCAGCGCGGCTTCGTGCAGCGCGGACATGACCCATAGTTGCGCCGGGTACGCAAGCAACCGGGCGCCGCGGAGTTCATCGGGCAGGCGATTCCGAATGGCGCGCGCCAGGCGCCCGGTGTATACCCGCGATAGGACCGTGCGGCCCGCGGCGCGATCGAAGAGAAGGTCGCGATGGAGCGTGGGAGCGCCGGACTCCTCGCAGGCGAGGAATGCCGTCCCGATCTGGGCGGCCTGCGCGCCCAGCAGCAACGCGGCGGCGGCCCCCCGGGCGTCCGAGATGCCGCCGGCCGCGATGACGGGGATACGCACCGCGCTGGCGGCTTGCGGGACCAGCGACATCGTTCCCATGAGCGAGTCCTCCGCGGCGGCCAGGAACGAGGGACGGTGACCGCCCGCCTCGAAACCGGATGCAACGACGACGTCGGCGCCGGCCTGCTCGAGGGCGCGCGCTTCGTCCACCGTGGTCGCCCCGCCGGCCAGGACGATCCCGCTGCGTTTGCACTCGGCGATGATTTCACGGGAGGGGATTCCGAAGATGAAACTGAACACCGCGGGCCGGGCTTCGATCACGGCGCGCGCCTGATCTTCGAAGTCGTGGACGGCCTTGGTTTCGGGCGGAGGAGGGTCGATACCCAGTTCGGCGTAGTAGGGCCGCAGGGCCTCATGCATGCGCAGCACAGCTTCGCGCGAAGGGTGCGCGCCTCCTTCGTCGCGATTCGAGACCCAAAGGTTGAGCGCGAACGGCCGCGTCGTGACGTGGCGGATGGCCGCGGCGGTGTCGAGGATCTCGGAGTGCGTCAGGCGGTGTGCTCCGAAGGACCCGAGGCCTCCGGCGTTCGAGACCGCGGCGGCCAGCCGCACGGTGGAATAGGCGCCACCAAAAGGTCCCTGGACAATCGGCCGTTCGATGCCGAGACGGGAAAGAAGTGGTGGCGTCATGTTCGCCTCATTCGCTCTGGTTGAACTCGTCCCCGCGATCGACGGACCGCGGCGAGATTCGAGGATAGCGCGGTTCGAAAGGCGTCAGCGAACATGCTGGAGCATCGGATCGGCCACGGGAGGCTCGAACGTTCGTATCGCAAGCGCGATTCTCCAAAGGTCCGCGCGACGCTCGGTCACGGCGGCGGCTAAAATGGGAGACCGGATGAAGAGAAGAAACGCGATCGGACTCGTTGTAATCGGCTCGGCCGCGCCGGTGATGGCTCAGCAGCATCGCCACGATCCCGCGGGGACGCCGCCCGCCGCGCCGCGCTTCTTGTCCCGCGCGCGGTTCCAACTCGTCGAATTGCTGGCCGAGATGATCGTCCCCTCCGACGCGCATTCGCCGGGCGCGCGCGAGGCGGGTGTAGCCGCATTCATCGATGAAACGGCCGCGGACTCCACTCCGCAACACCAGTCGGAATGGACGCGCGGTCTCGACGCGGTGGACGCCGAGGCGGCGAGGCTCCACGGCAAGGCGTTCGCCGCCTGCTCGCCGGCGCAACGCGACGGAATTCTCGCCGCGATGGCCGCCGGCGAGGACAATCCGAAGACCGCGTTGCACCGCTTCTTCGTTCTGCTGAAGGCGCGGACGATCTCCGGCTACTACACGTCGAGCACCGGCCTCTTGAAGGATCTCCAGTACAAAGGCATCGTGCCGCTGGCCGCGTTCCCGTCCTGCGAGCACCAAGAGCATCCCGTGAAGAGAAGGTAGGACATGCTTCAGGTCACACCCGATACGCCCACGCGAGAATTCGACGCCGTCATCGTGGGAACGGGCCCGTGCGGAGGGTTCGCCGCAAAGGAGCTTACCGAAAGCGGACTCACGGTGCTGGTGCTCGACGCGGGTCCGATGCCCGTGCCCGGCCGCGACTTCGCCCGGCACGAATGGCCGTGGCAGCAGCCTTCCCGGGGTCTCGCCGCCGAACGCCGCCGCGCGGAGCGGCCGCCGGATCGCGTGCCCCTGATGTGGGCGCGGCATCCGGACCATCCGTTCACCACGGAGAAAGACACGCCGTTCACGTGGATCCGCTCGCGCGTGATCGGAGGACGGTCGTTGCACTGGTCGCGCGCGTCCCACCGTCTGAGCGACTTCGACTTCAAGGCCGCGTCGCGCGACGGCTACGGCGAGGACTGGCCGGTAGACTACGCCGGCCTCGCTCCTTACTACGACCGCGTGGAGGAACACATCGGCGTCAGCGGCTACGCCGAAGGATATCCGCAACTGCCAGACGGCAAATTCCTCCCCGGGATGCCGTACAACTGCGCCGAAAAGATCATGCGCGACACGGCGCTACGAATGGGACTGCCGGCGACTCACCGCCGTCTGGCGCAACTCACTCGTCCCCACAAGGGCCGCCCCGCGTGCCACTACTGCGGCGCTTGCGGACAAGGTTGCGACATCGGCGCGATGTTCAACTCGCTGGTCTCAACGCTGCCTCCCGCTGAGGCGACCGGACGGATGACGCTCCGGCCCGATTCGATCGTGCGCGCCGTACTCATGGGCAAGGACGGCAAGGCGCGGGGAGTCTCCTACATCGATCGCGCCACGCGCCGCGAATTCGAAGCCAAGGGCAAGTACGTGATCGTCGCGGCGTCGACGCTCGAATCCACGCGGATTCTGCTGAACTCCGCGCCCGGCGGCCTCGGCAATTCCAGCGGCGTGCTCGGCCACTACCTGATGGATCAGATCGCCGGCGCGAGCGTGACCGGATTCCTGCCCCAGTTACGAGGATCGGGACCGCGGAACGACGATGGCAAGTCCGCCGGCGCCTTCATCGCCAACTTCCGGAATCTGAAAGAGCGGCATCCGAAGTTCATCCGCGGTTACTGCATGAGCATGAATGGCGGACAAACATCGAGCCCCGGATTCGCGCTTACCACGCCCGGTTATGGGGCCTCCCTGAAAGAACGGATTCGCGACCGCTACCCGGCGTGGGCGCGGATCTACATGTCGGCCGGCGAAATGCTGCCGCGCTTCGAAAACCGCGTGGAGGCCGACAAGGATCGCAAGGATGCCTGGGGGATTCCGGTGCTGAAAATCACCTGCACTCACGGAGACAACGATCGCGCGATCTGGCGGGACGGCTCCGAGAAGATGAAGGAGATCTTCACCGAAGCCGGCGGAGAGATCACGTCGGTGGGCAGCCAGATCACGACGCCGGGCGGCCTGATCCACGAGGTCGGAACCTGCCGCATGGGGAATGATCCGAAGTCGAGCGTGGTGGACTCGTTCTGCCGGATGCACGACGTGAAAAACGTCTACGTCTTCGGCGGTGGACCGTTCGTCACCACGGGATCGTATCATCCCACCTTGACGATGATGGCGCTGACCGTCCGCGGTTGCGAGCGCCTGGTCCGCGACGTGGCCTAGTCATGGTTGGTCCGCTATACGCCTGGATGCCCTGTCGCGGTTGCCGGGCCGGCGGATTTTCGCGGCCGCGCTCATGATAGGATTGGCTCAATTGGCGGAAACAACGAGGAATACAATGAGGTATCCGATACTGCGCGTCGTGCCGCTGCTGGCGGCAACCGGCGCCGGTCTTGCGCAAACCGGCCCCGATTTCGAAAGAGACATCCGTCCTGTCCTGCGCGGCCAGTGCGTTTCTTGCCACAGCGCCAGCAAGGATCAGAGCGGCCTTGCGGTGGATACGCTGGAGGGACTGCTTCGCGGCGGATCGAAGCACGGTCCTTCGATCGTTCCCGGACACAGCGATCGCAGCCCCCTGATTCACCGGCTTCGCGGCGCCGTGCAGCCGCGCATGCCGATGGGCGGCAAGCCGCTGGCCGGCGCCGAAATCGATCGCATCGCCAAGTGGATCGATACGATGAAGGCTTCCGCCGGCGGGCCAGTCACCCAGACGAAGAAGAAGCCGGGCTGGCCGTGGACGCCGGTGGCGCAACCCTCCGTTCCCGCCGTGAAGAACACGGAATGGGTGCGCAATCCGATCGACGCCTTCGTGCTCGCGAAGCTCGAGGAGAAGGACCTCGCGCCCGCGCCTCCGGTATCCCGCCGCGGCGCCTACCGACGGCTGTACTTCTCTCTCCTCGGCGTTCCGCCCACTCCCGAGGAGATGAAACGGTTCCTGGACGATCCTTCGCCCGATGCCTATAAGAAGGAAGTCGAGAGGCTGCTCGAGGATCGGCGTTACGGCGAGAAGTGGGGACGCCATTGGCTGGACCTCGCCCGGTATTCCGACACGAAAGGCGGCGCGATCGACTACTCGCGTCCGCACATGTGGCGCTATCGCGACTACGTCATTCGCGCCTTCAATCAGGATCGTCCCTACGACCGGTTCATCAAGGAACAACTGGCTGGCGATGCGTTTCCGAACTACGGCGCCGAGGCCAGGCTGGGGCTTGCGTTTCTGAGCCAGTGGGTTCAGGTGGAGCAGGTGGAACGCGAGATGATCCGCCGCGACTTCATGGTGGATCTGGTGGACACCACGGCATCGGTGTTTCTCGGGATGACGCTGGGTTGCGCCCGCTGCCATGACCACAAATTCGATCCGCTGCCCACGAAGGACTACTATCGCATCGAGAGTTTCTTCACGCCAATCACCGTCGACGTGGCCGATCTGCCGTTTCATCAGTACGAGGCGCCGAAGATCGATCCCGCGCGCTGGGAGAAGTCGTCCAAGGAATGGAAAGAGACTCTGGACAAGCGCGACAAGGCGATCGCCGAGTTCCGGAAGCAGATGCAGGAGCGCCAGGACCAGCACAGGATCCTCTTCGCCGGCCAGGATCTGAAGGACTGGGCGGATGCGGGCCAGCGTAAGTATGCCGTGCCGGGCGACATGCTTCAGAACAAGGAAGAGAAGGCCCGGCAGAAGCTGATTGGCCGGCAGACCGCCCGCTTCGCGAATCCGAACTCGCCCGACTACCATCTGCCGAAAGCCCACATCGTGGCTGACAACGGCGAACTGCTCGACGTCGTCTCAACGAAGGTATTGGCGGGCGGGAACTACAAACTGGCCGGCGAGGAGGTGAAGCCCGGCTTCCTCAGCGCGGTCACCGGCAACTCGGATCCGGTCAATCTCGACGGACTGGGGGGGACGCGGCGGCAGTTGCTCGCCAAGTGGATCGCCTCGCCGGAGAATCCGCTGACCGCGCGTGTGATGGTGAACCGGATCTGGCAATATCATTTCGGCAAGGGACTGGTGGCCACTCCGAGCGACTTCGGCAAGAACGGATCGGGCACGGAGCACAAGGAACTGCTCGACTGGCTGGCCTGGCGATTCGTCGAGAGCGGCTGGAGCATCAAGGAAATCCAACGGCTGATCGTGAACTCGAACGTCTATCACTTGGGCATGAATCATCCCCGGGAGGAGGCCGCCGAAAAGATCGATTCCGAGAACAAGTTCTTCTGGATGCGAGACCCGATTCGCGTCGAGGTGGAATCGATCCGCGACAGCATGTTGGCGGTCAGCGGACAGTTGAACCCGGCGATGGGCGGACCTCCGTTTTTCCCAGTGGCCAACGACGAGCAAATGGCTCGCGCTCCCACCTGGTGGGAACCCTCCGAAGTCAAGGAACGTAGCCGTCGCACGGTTTATATGCTGCAGTCCCGTTCGTTCCAGTTGCCGTTCATCAAGGTGTTCGACGGCGCCAACATGGATCAGACCTGCGTGACCCGCGGAGTCACGTCCGTCACGCCGCAAGTCTTCGCGCTGTTCAACAGCCAGTTCTCGCACGAGCAGAGCGCGGAAATGGCAAAGAGAATCGGGAGCGAAGCCGGCGCCGAACCGGACAAGCAAGTGGACCGGGCGTTTCAGTTGACGTTCCAGCGCGCGCCTTCGGAAACCGAACGAGAGATGGCGCTGAAGTTTCTCCGGCGGCCGGAAGCCAAGCCCCAAGGGAATCTCACCGAACTGTGCCTGGTGCTGTTCAACATGAACGAGTTTGTTTTCCTGGACTAGAAGGAAGGACCAGCGAATGCCCAAGAGCGAGTTTCAATTTTGTGGAAAGACCAGCCGGCCGGACCCGCGAGCGGGTGAAATCGGCCGCCGCGATTTCTTCCACCGCTTCGGCCAAGGCATCGGCAGCATCGCGTTCACATCGCTGCTGGCCCAGGACGGACTGCTGGCGGCCGAGTCCGGCGGCGCCGATCCGCTGGCTCCGAAGAAGCCGCACCTCCCCGCGAAGGCCAAGTCGGTCATCTTCCTCTTCATGTCCGGCGCGCCCGGACAGATGGACACCTTCGACCCCAAGCCCAAGCTCCTCGAACTCCACGGCAAGCCGATCACGCGCAAATACGGGAGCCTCGAGAAGCGCATCTACGTCGGAAGTCCGTTCAAGTTCGCGCGGCACGGCAAGAGCGGCATGGAGATCTCCGAGATCTTTCCGCATTTGGCCAAGCGGGCCGACAAGATCGCCGTCGTCCGGGCCATGCACACCAGTTCGGAGGCGCACACGACGGCGACGTTCTATATGAACACCGGCGTGACGATTCCGGGAAGCCCTTCGATGGGCGCGTGGACGGTGTTCGGGCTGGGCACGGAGAATCAGAACCTGCCGGCTTTCGTGGTGCTGCCCGACCTTCGCGGCGGCATCTTCGGCGGTAGCATCAACTGGTCCAGCGGCTACTTGCCGGCGTATTATCAGGGCACGCTGATCAACTCCGTGGGCGACCCGATCGTCGATCTGCAGCCGCCGGAAGGCGTCACCAAGGAGCAACAGCGGCGCGACCTCACCCTTCTCAACGAACTCAACGCCTCGCAGCTCAACTCCCAACCGCGCAATCCGCACCTGCTGACGCGAATGAAGAATTACGAACTCGCGTTCCGGATGCAGACCGCCGTTCCCGAGTGCCTCGATCTGGGCAAAGAGTCCGAAGCGACCCGGGAACTCTACGGTCTGGACGACAAGCAGACCGAGCCCATGGCCCGGAAATGCCTGATGGCCCGGCGTCTGGTGGAGCGCGGCGTGCGCTTCGTGCAGATCTACTCCGACGGATGGGACTCGCATGAGAACATCGCGCGCGAGCATCGCAACCGGGGACTCGAAACCGACAAGCCCGTGGCGGCGCTGCTGGCCGATCTCGAGCAGCGCGGACTGCTCGATCAGACCTTGGTGGTTTGGGGCGGCGAGTTCGGGCGCACCGCCGACAACAGCATGGATTTCTTCCGGTCCGGCCCGGGACGCGATCACAATCAGAACGCGATGGTGATGTGGATGGCGGGCGCCGGGATCAAGGGCGGTACGGTCGTGGGCCAGACGGATGAACTCGGCATCACCTGCGTCGAGAACGTCTATCACACGCACGACATGCACGCCACGATCCTGCGTCTCATGGGTCTGGACGACATGCGGCTCACCTACTATCACTCGGGGCGCTTCAAACGGCTGACGGACCTGGGCGGCAAGCTGATCAAGGAAGTCATGGTCTGACGGATGCGGCCCATCACGCGCAGAGGATTTCTCGCCGCCGGCGCGGCGGAGACCGCGCTTTCGCGGACGAAAACCGTCCCTCGTAAAGCTTCCCCCGGCAAACGCCGGCTGCTGTTCAACTGGGACGGATCGGCGATCCACACCTGGGGGCGGACGGTGCTGTCCGGCTCCTATGGTCCGTTGACGCGCGAACAGTTCACTTCGCTAGTGTTCACGCCGATCGAGAACTCCGCGGTCGACACGGTGCTGTTCAGCTTCGGCAGCGGCAACGTCGCCGAATTTCAAAGCAACGTCCTCGAATGGCCCGGCCAGGCCGACCGCTTCGAGTTCCCCAAGGAGAAGGAATGGCACGGAGGGATTCCGGTCGATCCCAAGGATCAGTACCTCAATCCCAAGGCCATGGCCGATGCCGGACACAACCCGCCGGCCGTCATCGTCGAGGAGTGTCACAAGCGCGGACTCGACGCCTTCGTGTCTCTGCGCATCAACGACATTCATGACGGGCAGCATCCCCGCGGCGCGCTCCCCAATCCGGAACTGCCTTCGTTCAAGCGCATCAATCCCGACTGGCTGGTGGAGGATCTCGATTGGTGGAGCGCGCTCGATTTCGAACATCCGCGCGTGCGGGCGCTCAAGCTGCGCGTGGTGGAAGAGTACTTCGACCGCTGGGATTTCGATGGCATCGAGCTCGACTTCCTTCGTCATTCGCTCTACTTCCGCCGAGGCACGGAGAAGGAAAACGGCAAGTTTCTGACGATGTTCCTGCGCGAGGTCCGCAAGAGCCTGCGCGCGAAGGCGGCCAAGCGAGGCCGGCCGATCGAACTCGCCGTGCGGATTCCGGAGCGTGTCGAGTGGTGCCGCGAAGGCGGCTTCGAGATCGACACGTGGATCTCGGACGATCTCGCCGACTCGCTCATCCTCGGCCAAGGCTTGACGGAGGCGCCCGGCGTGAAGGACTTTCGCGCGCTCGCCAAGGCGAAGCCGCTGCCTGTCTACGCCAGCTTGGGCTGCTACGGCAATCATTACCGGATCAGCCCGGACGAAGTGATCCGCGGCAGTGCGTCCAACCTTTGGCGCGATGGCGCCGACGGCATTTACGCGTCCAACTGGTATCTATTCGGCGGGTGGCGGAAACACATGCTCGACGAAATCGCAGATCCGGCGAAGATGCGAGGCAAGGACAAACACTACACCGCGGTGGAGGGATTTCTCTCCGCCGGCCGCCAACCGGGCGCGGACTTCCTCCGCTACAACACGGCCGTGAAGGATGCCGCCGTTCCGTTCGAGATCGTTCCCGCCGACGGCGATCGCGCGGTCTTTCTCGCCGTGCCGGACGATGGACGGATTTCGCGGCCGGCGTCAGTCGACTTGTGGATCGGGTTCGACTACTCGCAGCCCGGAGACAAGTTGAGCGTCAAGTTCGGCGAGACGTTGCTCGAACCCGCCGAGATCGACACGGCCTCGAGCTGGAAGAAGGTTGGCTACGAGGTGCGGCCGCTGCCGGGAAACGGGATGATCGGTTTCCCGCCAGACCAAGCCTGGGACATGCGATTCGACGCGATCCGGCTCAGCGTTCCGCCGCAACTGGTGCGCCCGGGCCGCAACCGGATCGCGATCCGGCTCAACAAACGGGGACCGGGCCTCGAAAAGCCGCTCCGGGTCCGGCGCATCGAACTGGTCTGGCGCGCGACGGCGACGGGGCCCACCTCGCGGGCGTGAGTTCCGCCCGGGGGCGCGGCGGCGCGCCTTGCCGTTGTGCCTCGAAACTGGTATCGTAATTTCACCGAGGCCTCCGTCTCGGACCGGAATTCTCGTTCGGAGAAGGTGGATCCAGTGCATTCAACACACACTTCGGCCTTGTTTGTTCGGACCCGGCTTTACCGGGTGCTGCCGCTGCTTCTCAGCTCCGTGGCTTCCGCGCAATCGATTACCGGATCGCTGCTCGGGACCGTCAGCGATCCCTCGGGCGCGCCGATTCCCGGCGCCCAAGTCCGCGCCGTGCAAGAATCGACCAACACCGGCAGCGAAACGAAAACGGACAGCCGGGGGAACTACGAACTTCCGCTGCTCCGCCCGGGAGCGTACAAGATCGTCACCGGCGCGGCGGGATTCCAGACCCTGGAACGGCGCGGCATCGAACTGAGCGTGGGCGGACGCGTCCAAGTCAACCTCACCCTCCAGATCGGAACCACGTCCGAATCGATCGTGGTAACCGGCCGCGCGGAGATGGTCGAGTCCGGATCGGCGGCCCTGTCGGCGTCGTTGGGCTCTCGCGCGATCGAGGAGTTGCCGCTGAAGGGGCGGTACGTGCTGCAGTTCGCCGCGCTCACGCCGGGTGTCCAGGTGAATCCGCAGGCCGTGAACGCGGGCGGCGGCGGGCTCACGAACGCGGATTTCTCCGTCAATGGCGGCCGTTACCGGACCAACGACTTGCTCGTCGACGGCGTCTCGTCCTCGATGCCGAAGAACAACGACTTCGGCGTCATGCCGTTGCCCGAAGGCGTCGTCGAAATGAAGATCCACACCAACGCCTACAGCGCCGAGTTCGGACGCACCGGTGGCGGCGTTTTCAACGTGATCACCCGCGGCGGGTCGAACGAGATCCACGGAAGCGTGTTTCTGTTCCATCAGAATGACAACCTCGACGCCAACGCGTGGTTCGCCAACACGCGCGGACAGCCGAAGGGCAACTTCCGCCGGAATCAGTTTGGAGGCGCGATCGGAGGTCCGGTGCGCGCCAACAAGACTTTCTACTACGGCGACTACCAGGACACCCGCGCGTCGTCGGCGGGAAGCACGGGCGCGGCCACGCTTCCGCTCGCTGAGTTCCGCCAAGGCGATTTCCGGAACCTCGTGAACCGGAACGGACAACCGATGACGATCTTCGATCCGGTGACGACAACATCGTCCGGCGCCGGATTCGCGCGCATGCCGTTTCCCGGGAACGCGATCCCCTCCAGCCGCCAGGACCAGGCGGCGCGGAATCTGATGAAGCTGTATCCGGAGCCGAACCGCCCAGGAGTCGGTCCGGCGCGCGTGGACAACTTCGTATTCCAGCAGCCGTCCCAGTCGCGATCCTATCAATACACCGGCAGGCTCGACCACGAATTCTCCAGCTTCCATCGCATCTTCGGCCGTTATACGCGTTCGACCGGGACCAGCACGGCGCTCGGCGATTACGGTACGCTTGGCGATTCCGTCCTGGGGTTCAACCCAGGATCCGTTTCACAGAGCATGACGGTCAACGACACCTACACCTTCAGTCCCACGATTCTGTTGAACGCACGGCTCGGATTCGCGCGCGACTTCAGCGCTCGCACCCCCTTGCACGAAGGCATCAACCTGGCGCAGTTCGGCTTCAATCCGGCGCTCGACGCGATCCGCGAGGAGAACAGCCTCCCCGGATTTCGGCCCGCCGGATACGGGGGACTCGGACCGCAGGGCGGGGACCGGATTCGGCTCGCCAACGACATCTGGCATCTCAACTCCGACCTCACCGTGATCCGCGGAACACACACCATCAAAACGGGCGGCGAGGGCCGCCTCTACAACCAGAACGCTTACCAGGCGGGTTCCGAGAACGCGCAGTTCTCCTTACCCGTGTCGTGGACACAGGGGCCCGATCCGCAGCGCGCCACGCTCACCGCGGGCGATGGAATCGCGTCGTTCCTTCTCGGCACGGGAGGCGGCAGCATCACCAGCACACCGCGCCTGGCGGTGAGGAACTTCTACTGGGGGGCGTTCGTGAATGACGATTGGAAGGTGTCCAGCCGCCTCACGCTCAATCTGGGCCTGCGGTGGGAGGTGGAGACCGCGCGCACGGAGCGCTACAACCGCTTTGCGACGTTCGATTTTCGCCGGCCGTTTCCGATTCCCGTGCCCGGAAGGCCTGGCTTGACCGGAACCATGACGCACCCGGGTCAGGATGGCGAGCCGCGCGGCAACATGGACAACGCATGGACGAATTTCGGCCCGCGCGCCGGCTTCGCTTTCCGGATTGCTCCCCGTCTGGTGGTTCGCGGCGGCTACGGCATCTTCTATTCGCCCGTGTTCGGTTACACGGCGCCGAACAGCTTCGGAACCAGTGGCGCGCTCATCACCACGCCCTGGGTCGCCAGTCTCGATGGACTGCGCCCGTTGAACTACCTGAGCAACCCCTTTCCCGGCGGCGCCCTGCGCAAGTCCAACGATCCGGTGGATGTTACCCAAATGGGGCTCGGCGTGATCGCAATGGACCGCCGGAACCTCAACAACATCTACACACAGCAGTGGAACTTCAACATCCAGCGCGAACTGCCCGGCAATGTATTGATCGAGGCTGCTTACGCGGGCAACAAAGGCGTGCGGCTGCCGGTGGGAATCAACTGGAATCAACTGGACCCGAAACATCAGGCCCTCGGGTCCTCGCTGGCCGACCTGCTTCCGAACCCGTTTTTCGGAATCGTCCGCGAGGGCTCGCTCGCGCTGCCAACCATCACGCGCGGCCAACTGCTCCGGCCCTATCCGCACTACGGCGGAGTCCAAAGCTATATGCAGAACATGGGCTCGTCCACCTACCATTCGTTCACGTTGAAGATCGAGAAACGCCTTTCCCGCGGTTTCCTCGGGCAGATCGCCTACACGAACGGCAAACTCATCGACAATGGGTCGGGCCGGGTGGTGAACATCACGGACTTCGTCCCGCCCCTTCAGAATGCGTATGACTTGCGCTCGGAGCGGTCCATCTCGGAAGGCGATGTATCCCAGCGTCTGGTGCTGTTCGGCTCCTGGGATGTGCCGTGGGCGCGGCGAAACCGGGTGATCGGCGGATGGTCGCTCAGCGCTTGGGGCACATTCAATACCGGGTTTCCGATCGGGCTGATTTCGTCGGGCTCCACGGGCGTCTTCAACGCGGTGACTCGCCCGAACAACGTTGGCCGCTCGGGCAACAAGACCGGATCCACTCAATCGCGCTTGAACGAGTACTTCGACACACAGGCGTTCCGCATCCCGGAACCGTTCACTTTCGGCAATACCGCCCGGACCCTTCCCGACACTCGCGGACCCGGCCGCGCGCATGTCGACCTGACGCTACACAAAGATTTCCGGATTACCGAGCGCTTCAAGTTCCGGCTCCGCGCCGAAGCGTACAACGCGGCGAACACGCCCTTCTTCGACATGCCGGCGGACAACCGCGGGGTGTCGAATTTCGGCGTCATCTCCAGCGCCCGGCTCCAGAGAACGGTGCAAGTTTCCAGCCGGCTGGTTTGGTAGCCAGCCACGGCCCGCGCCCCGTGTTATATAGTGGGCGGAATGCGAACCTCGATGTTCCGCCAAATCGTCCCCGCCTTGCTGGTCTGCGCCGCCAGTTTCGGGCAAACCGCGCAAGTCACCGGAACCGTAACCGATTCCAGCGGGGCCGTGGTCGCGTCGGCCAAGGTCGTGGTTACAAACACCGCGACGGGCGTCGGGCGCGAGTCCACGGCGAACGACCGGGGGAACTACCTTGTCACCGCGCTACTTCCGGGCCGCTATGAGGTGACGGCCGAGGCCGCGGGCTTCCGGCAAGCCAGGCGCGGGCCGGTGACGCTCGCGATCGATCAAGTGGCGCGCGTCGATTTCGCGATGGAGGTGGGCGGCGTTGTGGAATCGGTGAGCGTCCAGGCCACGGGCGTGCTGCTCGACGCGGCAACGAGCACGATCGCCACGGTGGTCGAGAACCGCCAGATCACCGAGTTGCCCTTGAGCGGGCGGAATCCGATCGCGCTGGTGGCCTTGACGCCGGGCGTGCGGATTCAAGGCGGATTCGGGGGCAAGGGCCAGTGGGCCAACTTCTCCGTGAACGGCGGCCTCTCCAACGCGAACACGGTGCTGGTGGAAGGCCTGGCGTTGGACTACGCTCAGATGAACGCTCCGGCGTACGTGCCGCCGGTGGACGCGACGCAGGAGTTCCGGATCCAGACCAACAACTTCTCGGCCGAATACGGCCGCAGCGCGGGCGCGGTGGTGAACTTCAGCATAAAGTCGGGGACCAACCGGCTGCACGGCACGGCCTACGATTTTCTGCGCAACAAGTCGCTCGACGCCAACAACTTCTTCCAGAATCGCGCCGGGAACAAGCGCGCGGCGCTCACGCAGAACCAGTTCGGCGCTTCGGTGGGCGGCCCGATTCGCAAGGACAAGACATTCTTCTTCGGCAACTACGAAGGCTACAAGCGGCGCGCGGGCTCGCCGTCGATCACGACCGTGCCCACCGCTTTGCAGCGCGCCGGCGACTTTTCCCAGACCTTCAACGCGGCCGGCAGCGTGGTGACCGCCGCCGATGCGTTGACCACCCGCCCCGACGGCGCCACCTTCATCCGCGACGTGTTCCCCGGCAACCGCGTTCCGGCGTCGCGCTTCAGCAAAATCGCGTCGAACTACCTTCCGGTCTGGCCGATGCCCAACGCCGCGGGCGCGCCCTTCACGAACCTCAACAACTTCTCGACGTTCGGCGCGGGCGGAAACAACGAACATCAATACGTCACCAAGTTCGACCACAACATGAACTCGCGCTGGAAGTTCTACGGCACCCTGGCGCAGATCCGGGGAGACAGCTTCAGCCGGGACCCGTTCCAGTACAAGGTGAACCTGACGCGTCCGAACGAGAATCGTCTTTACAACGCGACTGTCGCGGCGAACGCGGTCTTCAGTCCGGCCTTGGTGGCCGAGTTCCATTCGGGCTTCGCGCGCAGCGTGTCGGATTCGATCCCGTACGCGGTGCAGCAGGGGTTCGACATGCGGACGCTCGGATTCCCGCAGGCCTACTACGACGCGGTGCAATACAAGGGCTTCCCCGGCATGGACATCACCGGCATGTCGAGCGTGGGCAGCCAGTCTTCCCACAGCCTGATCCTGGCTACCCTCAATAGCTGGAGCCAGCGCGGCTCGGTCACCTGGATCAAGGGATCGCACTCGATGAAGTTCGGATCGGACTATCGCGTGCAGCAGTTGAACCAGTTCCAGTCGAACTTCTTCGGCGGGCAGTACAGCTTCGGCAACCAGATGACCGCGATCAACCCGCAGCGGCTCGATGCCAACAGTGGCGTGCCGATGGCCTCGTTCCTGCTTGGCTACGGCGGAGGCACGGTGGCCAGGAGCGAACGGCTGGCCAATCAGCGGCGCTACCTTTCCACGTTCTTCCAGGACGACTGGAAGGTCGGGCGGAAGTTGACGTTGAACCTCGGCGTGGAATACGGACTCGAGTTTCCGATCAACGAACGCTACAACCGCAAGATGTGGTTCGACCCTTCGGCGCGGCTCCCCATCAGCCAGCAGGTGGGGCTCGACCTGCGGGGCGGCTATCGCTTCGCGGACAACAACACGCGCTCGCCCTACGATCTGTTCCGGCGCCAGATTTCGCCGCGCGCGGGGATCGCGTATCAGTTGACGCCGCGCATGGTGGTGCGCGGAGGATACGGACTGTTCTGGCTTCCGGCCGCGATCACGGAAGTGACGGGCGATGTTCGCGCGCCCGCGTGGTCGATCACCACCGGCATGCTTGGCTCGATCGACGGCGGGCTCACCCCCTTTCACACCCTCGACAATCCGTTCCCGAACGGAATCCAGAATCCAACCGGCGCTTCGGCGGGATTGAACACGCTGGTGGGCCAGGGGGGCGCCGCGAACCTGCGCGACTTCCGCACCGGCTACATGCAGCAATGGAACTTCGACATCCAGCGTGAGTTGGGACGCGGCATGATGGTGGAGGTGGCTTACGCCGGGAGCAAGGGCACCGGACTTCCGGCGCAGTATGGTTCGCAACTCAATCAACTCGCCGACGCCAATCTGGCGCTCGGCAATCGCCTGCAGGAGTTGATTCCGAATCCGTTCGCCGGCTCCGTCCAAGTAGGCACGCTCGCGCAGCCGACGGTCCAGCGCGGACAACTGCTGCGGCCCTATCCGCAGTTCACCAGCCTCACGCTCGAAGGCTATCCGATCGGACACTCGGTCTATCACTCCTTCCAGATGCAGTTCAACAAGCGGTTTTCAACCTCGCTCATCGGCGTCGCCTACACGGTCAGCAAGGGAATCGGGAACACGGAGAGCCGCAGCGACTGGCTCGAGGGCGGCGCGCAAAACGCGAGCATGCGCTTCCTGAACAACAACAATCGCGCGCTGGACCGTTCGCTGAACCTGTTCGACAACCCGCAACGGCTGGTGGTGAGCTATTCGATCGATCTTCCGTTCGGCTCCGGGCAACGGTTCCTGCGCAATCCCGGACCCGCGGGCCGGGCGATCTCGGGTTGGCAATTCTCCGGAGTCTACACGGCGCAGTCGGGCACGCCGCTCGGGCTTGAAGCGGTGAACAATCTGACCGGCACGTTCGGGGGCGGGTCGCGTCCGAACAACAACGGAACCACCGCGCGACTGACGAGCCGTCCGCACGACCGCCTGCAGCGCTGGTTCGACACCGGCGTGTTCAGCCAGCCGCCCGCCTTCACCTATGGCACCACCGGCCGGACGCTGCCAGACACCCGGCACCACGCCATCAACAACCTCGACTTCGGGTTGTTCAAGAACAACACGTTCGGAGCGGAGGGACGCTTCAACGTGCAGTTCCGCGCCGAGCTGTTCAACGCGCTGAACCATGTTCGATTCGGTTACCCGAACATGTCGTTCGGCAATCCTCAGTTCGGCGTGATCAGCAGCCAGGGCAACGCGCCGCGCAACATACAGTTGGCGCTGAAATTCATCTTCTAGGACTCGGGTGCGCGACCACGTCCGGCCTCGGTGGCTCCGCCGGCCGCCGGCGCTCGCGGCTCGGAACCAGGAATCGGAACCCGTTCCGCGGATGGCCCGGTTTCGTAACCCCGCGCGACCGTCATTGACGAAGAGTAATCGATCCCCGCCGGGCACTCCCGCGCCGCGCGCTCCATCCGGCCGGCCCCGGCCCGGGTCACTGCGGGCGGGCTCGGCCGGCACGCGGCCGGTAGGTTGCCGCGGGCGGAATCCAATGGAATCAGATGCGGTTCCCGAAGACGCCTACCTTGGCTGCCACAAGCCGCCGCGGCGGAATACGAACCGCGCGCAGGTCAAGATCTCGTCAGATCGAGATGCAGAGCGCTTCACGTTCCGGGGATCGGAGCCGATTAGCCTCAACAGACGATGACTCCCTCAACGGACCAGCAACGGCTACAAGCGCTCTTGCGATACAAGATCCTGGACACCTTCCCCGAAGCCTCCTTTGAGCGCTTTACGCGGCTGGCCGCCAACATTTTTGGTACGCCCATCGCGTTGATCTCCTTATTGGACGAAGATCGCCAGTGGTTCAAGTCCCACTACGGGTTAGAGGCAACCGAGACACCGATGCACGTTTCGTTTTGCAGGCACGCGATCGCAAGGGAAGGCGTCCTCACGGTTCTTGACGCCACGCGAGACTCCCGGTTTTCAACCAACACCCTGGTCACCGACGATCCCGGCATTCGCTTCTACGCCGGTGCGCCCCTCGAAACGCCGGAGGGTATAGCGGTGGGCACTCTCTGTGTGATCGATAGAATTCCTCGCCGCGCGTTCCGTGAGACGGAGGAGCAGATCTTGGCGGACCTTGCAGCCATGGTTGTGAATGAGATGGAACTGCGGGTCGCGCTCAAGCAACTCCGGGTTGCGGGTGGTCACGACCGTTCGGAGGCGACGCGATGAAAGCCTGTGCCGCGTTGATCGGGCTTCCCGAGGCCGACCTGCTCCGAATGGAAGCAATGTTGGACCGGCTGGGTGGAGTCACCATCAGCCGCCTGTTTTCCGGCTACCCCGAGCCCGATGAGTTGGGGCGATTTCTTCGGGCGGCCGAGCCGGATCTCTTATTTGTCTCCACCTCCGTACCGGCGGAGATGGAACGTACGGTGACCCAAGCCACGCAGGCTTGGGCCAACGTGCAGATTGTGCTGGTGGATTCAGAGTTGACTTCCACCACGCTCAAGCGGGCGATGCAAATGGGTGTGCGCGAATGCCTCACCATCCCATTCAGTAGCGGGAACCTACGCGGGGTTATCGAACGCAGCATGGCCAGGCGCGGGAGGGCTTCGATCAACGGAGTTGGCGCCAACTGCATGTATTCGTTCTTTCCCGTGTGCGGAGGATCGGGGGCGAGCATTTTGGCCGCGCAGACGGCGCTCAGCTTGCCTGGTGACGCCACCCATCGGAGCCTGCTGATCGATGCCGATCTGGACGCAGGCATGCTCCATTTTCTGCTCAAGGTGCAATGCCCGTACTCGCTGATCGAAGCCTTGGAGCAGGTTGACCAACTTGACGGGCGCCTCTGGCCGCAATTGGTTGCCACGCGCGGGAATCTGGATGTGATGCAGACTAGCGATTTCGGCGGCGACTATCATCCCGACCTTCGGCGATTGCAGAGTCTGTTGGCCTTCGCCCGAACGCAGTACAGCGCGATCCTGGTCGATCTCCCGGCGTCGTTCAATCGGCTGACAACCGAGATCATGCAGCAAAGCAAAGCCGTGTTCCTGGTCACCACGCCCGAATTGGCTTCGCTCCAGATGGCCCGCCGGAGATGGCGTACACTCCAGGACCTTCAACTTGGGCACCATGTTCGCCTGCTGGTTAGCCGCGTGGACAAGAAGCAAAAGGGCGCGATCTCGATGGAGCAGATCCCGTCGACCGTAGGCCTGCCGATCCACGCGGTTTTCGCGAACGACTATGAAGAGGTGCAGCAGGCGATTATCACCGGTGACCGCCTGCCCCTCTCGCGGCCGCTCGGCCGCCAGATTGCAGCCCTAGCTGAAGCGCTGCCCCAAGATTCGGCCGCCGTGGAGCCGCCCAAGAGGCATCGATTTCTTGAAGTGTTCGCCTTGACTCGTTAGTTAGAGTATGTTCAGGAATCGCGTGGAGCGCGCCGGACCCCGCTTATCGAATGCCAGCGCCGGCGCGCGGTCACAGTGATGGAGCGAGGATGCGAAAGCCCGCCATCTTCCACCGCGCTCTTCCGGCTGGCGCCCGGCGCGCGATTACCGGCCCACCGGCATGGCGGCGTGGAGCGGACATGGGTGCTCGAAGACAGCCTGTCCAAAAGGCGGACGAATCCGGTTACGGATCGAGCCGGAACGTGATGGCTTCGATCCTCTGATCGCGCTGTCCGTAGTAGTCGTCGGCGCCGGTATGGTAGACGCAGAAGATTCGGCCATCGGGAAGCTGCACGCTCCGCGGGTAGTGACCGGTGCGAGGGAGCCCCTCCAAATAGGTCCAGGTCTTTCCTTCATCGCGTGTCCCGGCGATGCCGTTCTTGGCCAGATGGAGCACCACTCCCTCTCGCGTGGCGAGCAGTTCCGGATGGCCGCTATGCGGAATCCACAGCTTGCGCACGGGCTCGGCGCGCCATGACTTTCCCTGCCTGCGAATGACCGTCTGATAGCGCGATTTGGCCGCGTCCACGCGGATCACCGCGAGCAGATCGCCGTTGGCCAGTTCGGCCACATCCAACTCCTCGGACGGACGCACGCTCTTGTCATCCCAGAGCAACAGCGGATCGGACCACGTCTTGCCCGCGTCATCGGAGAACCAGACAGCAGGCTCGAGCAGTTTGGCCCAATCGTCCCGCGTGACCAGGCCGGGCTGCTGGCGAAGGACCGCGCCGGTCACCACGATGCGCCCGTCGCGCAGAAAACGCATCCGCTTCGGTAGCGAACTCCACTTTTTCGGATCGAAGAAGACGGCCGGCTCGCTCCAGCTTTTCGATCCGTCGGTCGAACGCTGCCAGTAGCCAGTCTGAGGCACGTCGTGGAAAGGAAGGTATTGACCCCAGACACCGCGATAGATCGTGCCATCCTTGCCAGCCTCTTCCGCCTCGCAGGTCCAACCGTTCATTGGTGTCGAGACGTGCTCGGTGCCGACCTGCTCCCAACTCGCCATGTTGTCGTTCGAGATCAGGTGGATTGCCTCCATGTCGAGACCCGTCATGTCGTAGTCCACATACTCGGGCTTGCCCTTCGGCGGCCAGGAGAGGCGGTGAAGCACCTCCTTCGATGCGCGGTAACGGCCCTTCGCCGGACCAGTGGCCTGATGGAACGAGATCATCGGCTTGCCACCGGGCATCAGCCAGCAGCCCACCCAACTGGTGTAGCCGGGAGTCTCGGGTGAATGGTAGATCGTCTTGGTCGTGAGACCGGTGACGCCCAACCGGGGCGATGTTTGCGCAAGGCAGGACAGCGGGACGAGGGCGAGGATGATGGGATGGAGTCTGAAAGCAAGCACTTGGACGAAGCCTCCTGAGATGCGTGGAGAACGCTAGCCGCGCGCGTGCTGGGAGGCGGCGGGGCCGCGGTACCGGACGGACAAGTGGGGTGTTTCAACCGAGCGGCCCCGCGAACGGATTCCCGCCTCCATGATTCCGCTGACCAGCAGTGTGCGCTCCACCGGATACGGCGCCTTGCCGGTTTCGAACATTTCCGAGATCTTGTGCGCGAGGCACGCCGAATAGGTGACGTTCGGTTCCGGCGAAGCGAAGAACTGCGTCGAAAGGATACCCGCGCGGCCCTTGATTCGGGCGGCGAAGGTGAAGTCCTTCACCGTGCCGGGCAGCATCAGCAGCGTGGTCTTCAGTCCGTCGTTCCGCTCGATGAGCCAAGCCGATGGGTTCCTGGTGATAATCCTGAGTTGGCCGGAGCCCACCAGATCCTGGGGGCGCCCGTCTTCGCGGCTCAGGCCGCCCGGCGTGTCGCTGCGCGAAAGCGCGGCAACGAGCAGATCGTTCGACCAGGCGCCGGCATCGGCGGCTTTCCACACGGCGTCGCCCTCGAGCAACTCCACGCGCCGCACGCCGGATTCGCCGCCCTTGCGGCGTTCGATCATGCATTGCATCCCTTCGAGCGCGTGGAAGTCGGTGTGATCGTACTTGCCAAAGCCCACCGCGAGCGCTTCCCGCACTTCGGCGCCGAAGGGCATGTCCACGTCGGGCAGGCGCCACGTCACGGGGATCGACGAGCCGGCCAACATGGGGAAGCCCAGGCGGCGCGACTGGTCCACCATCCACTTGGCTTTATCGAAGCTGTAGGAGAGGTGCTTGTCGTTGTAGACGGGAACGGCACGGCCGTCCTTTTCAAAGACATCCACGCACTGCTTGAAGAATTCGTAGCGCGGATAGAGCTTCTGGCCGATCTCGTTGTCCGGATAGTCGCCATGCTCGCCGATGATCAGCACGGCGTCCACCGCCAGCTTGTCGCCGCCCTGGCGCAGAGCCTCGGCGATAGACGGGTACACAGTGAAGCCGAACTCGCTCGCGCGCGCCGCGCTGAGGTCGCCCTTCGGTTTCTGGTCGACGTAGAGGGAGACCACTTGGAGGTCCGGCTTGCGCCAGCGGCCTTCCCACGGGTAGCCCACGAGAAATCGGTCGCCGATATGCTGGCCGTGCGACAGGTATTCGTAGATGGTGGCGACGACGGCAACGCGTTTCGGCATCTACGTCCTCCAAAAGGTAGACTCTCTCGGCGCGGCGTACGCCACCTTTTCGAGGTGCGGCGTGAGAATCGGTTTCTCGCGCTGGTAGAGGCTTTCGACCCCGGCCGCGGTGAGACCGGTGGTCAGCAACGTTCGTTCCACCGGATACGACGGCTTGCCAGTGAGGAACATCTTCTCGACGTTGTTCACCTGCGGCGAAAAGAAGTTGGCGAGCGTCGTGTGCGCCGGCGGCATGGGCAGGTACATTTGGGTCGAGAGAGGCTCCTTCCGCCCGTCGATCCGCGCCGCGAAGCAGAAATCGCCCACCACGCCACCCAGCGCGACGATGGCCGACCGCAGCCCGTCCGTATGTTCCACCACGTAGGCGTACGGGTTTTTCGACATCCGCTTCATCGCGTCGAGCGAGGGGAAATCGTTGTTGAACCCTTCGCGTGAGGGCTTCAGTTCGTGGCTGCGGCACATGGCCGCCTCCATGAGTTCCCGTGACCACGCGCCTTCGCCGAGCGCCTTCCAGAAGTTCTCGCCGCGGTAGGCCCGCACGCTCCGCACTCCGCTTTCGCCGCCCTTGCGCCGCTCGCTCATGCACTGCAGCGTCTCGAAGGCGTGGATATCGCCGCCGTCGATCCAGCCTCCGAACACGCACAGCGCTTCCCTCACGGGCGCCCCGTATGGCATGTCGATCGATGGCGTGCGCCAGGTAACCGGCAAGCTCGAACCGGCCATGAAAGGAAACCCGATGCGCCGGCTGGTGTCGTACATTTCCCGCGCCCACTCCCAGTTCCAGGAAAGATGCTTGTCGTTGAACAGCGGCACGCCCCGGCCGGAGGCTTCGAAGACCTTGACGATCTCGCGGAAGAACTCGTAGCGCGGGTAGAGCTTCTGGCCCTTCTCGTTGTCCGGATAGTCGCCGTGCTCACCAATGAGCAACACACCATCGACGGCCAATTCGCCGGTTCCGAGGGTGAGCGCCTCGGCGATGGTGGGGTAGATCTTCATCACGGGGAACTCTTTGGCGCGTGAACGGCTCAGGTCGTTTGGCTTCACCTGATCCACCCAGAGCGAAACCAGATCGATCGCCGGCTTGTGATGCGCGCCGTTCCAGCCGTAGCCGATCAGGAAGCGGTCGCAAATATGCTGGGCGTGGGCGAACTTGTGATAGATGCTGGCGATTGCCGCGATTCGAGGCTGGCGCTCAGGGGGCCGTTGCGCGGCCGCCAGCAGCGTTGGCGCGGTAGCGGCGCCGATCATCTGGCGCCGGGTGAGTGTGCGTTGGCTCATGGTAGCGGAATAGGCGATTGTATCCGACTCGTCCTCGGCGGTGCTGGCCCGGGGATGCCTCACGTTCCGTGCTGGGTCGAACGCCAACGGCGCCAACGGCGCGCCGCTTGTATACAAGCGGACGAATCTGGTATGCTTCGCAGATTGCCCCAGCCGGGAGCGAGTTCCGGGCTGGAGGCTCGTCCCGAATAGTGAGGTGATGTTTATGTTCGGCATCAGATGGAACCGTGTTGCGGCGGCTTTCGCCGCCCTCCTGTTCGCCGGTTCGCTCGCCGCCCAAACGCAGCAGGGCGACATCCTCGGCACGGTCCGCGACTCCCAGTCGGCGGGTGTGCCCAACGCCGAAGTCAAGATTACGAATCGGACCACGGGGGCGGTCAGGACCATTTCCTCGAACGAGACCGGGGACTACCTCGCTCTCGGGTTCTTCCCCGGTGTTTACAAAGTCGAAGTGACGGTCACGGGCTTTCAAAAGGCCATCGTCGAAAACGTCCGGGTGGAGCCCCAGGCTCGCGTCAGGCTCGACATTCCGCTAAGCGTCGGCGAAGTCGCGTCTGAAGTAACGGTGGATGCCCCGTTCATCAAGACCGAAGGCTCCACCGTCGACATCACGCTTCCACAGATCTTCGTGGAGAAGAAGGCGGTCAATCCGAGCCGCGATGGATGGGCTCTCGAGCAGGCAATGTGGTTCCCCGGTTCGTCCGGCGGCGGCGTGGGCTGGGGTTCGTTCGGAGGCGTGCCGCTTCCGCACATGGAGTACCAGTCCGACGGCTCTCAGCAGGATCGCGAACTCTTCCTTCCCCCGCAGTCGATTCAGCAGGTTTCGCTGATTACAGGAACGCCGTCGGCGGAGTATGGGCGCCCGGTGACCGCCAACGCTGTATACAGGACGGGAACGAACCAGTTGCACGGCGAGTACTCGCCCAATTTGGTGAATCCCCGAACGAACGCGGTCAACACGCCGCAAAGCCCGGGGGTGCGCCCGGCCGGCCTCAATCAGTGGCGGCACGAGTGGGCGTTGAGCGGTCCGGTGTACATCCCGAAACTCTATGACGGCCGCAACAAGACGTTCTTCCTCTTCGACTATTACAATACGCCATCCTTGGTCACGTCCGGCGCCTACATCACCAGCATTCCATCGGACCGAATGCTGCGCGGCGACTTCTCGCGGTACCGCGATCGCAACGGAAACCTGATCGCGATCACCGACCCCACCACCCGCCAGCCCTTCGCCGGCAACGTCGTGCCCACGACTCGCGTGAATTCCGTGTCCACGAAAGTGATTCAGGACATGATCGTCGACAGCATCACCGGCTTCGGAAAGCGCCAATACATCGGCGACGCCGACTCGTATTTTCAGAATGCTCAATACGCCTTCCGTGACCAACGAACCAACGAAACCTGGGTCGCCAAGATCGATCAGAACATCGGCGGCAAGCATGTGATTTCGGGCTCGTGGAACTCTTACGTCAACACGTTTTTCAAGGACGGAATCGCCATGCCGGGTTGGAGCCGCTTCTCGAGAACGCCGCAACGGCGAATCAACGCCGGACACACGTGGGTGGCCAGCCCGAAGATCGTGAACCAGTTGCGAGTCGCGTTTGCCCGCGTTGAACCGGAGCAGTTCACGGCGCGGTCGTTCAGTGACCGAACGCGCATGCCGGGTGGTGAAATGCTGAAGAGATGGGGCATCCAAGGCGTCACCGACAACGGGCTGTCGGGCGCGCCGAAGTTCGCCATTACCGATGGCGTTGGCGTTTTCCTGGATCACAACACCGAGGAACAGCTTCGCAATGACCGCCGCCATCAGGTTTACGAAAACATCTCGTACTCCACCGGGCGCCACACCGTCAAGGGCGGCTTCCTGATGGTTGCGCACCGCCAGCGCACGTTGTCCAACCTCTCCCAGTCTTTCGGACGATTCACGTTCAACGGCCGTTTCACGGGCGTTCCGTTCGCGGACTTTCTCATTGGGACTCCCGATGTCTCTCAGCGCGCTGAAACCCGTGCGCCGGCCGATGTGGCCGTGACGGAACTGGGCGGCTACATTCAGGACGACTGGCGCGTCAAGCCAAACCTCACGCTGTCGCTCGGATTGCGATGGGACCGCTATTCGGCGCCGAGGGAAACCAACGATCTGTTCTTCAACTTCGATGCTCCATCGGGCAAGATCGTCGTCCCGAACCAGTCCGCCGTGGACCGCGTGTCCAAGCTTTGGCCGATCAGTTCGATTCCCGTCGTGGTTGGCAAGACCGCCGGATTTTCGGATCATCTCCGGAACGCAAACCAGCGGATGCTGCCCCGGTTCGGCTTCGCCTACCGGCCGAGCACCGCGTCCGATCTGACGTTCCGCGGCGGCTTCGGAATCTACAACTCGATTCTGCGTTTCGAAGGGTTGCAAACCGAAGGGCCGTTCGCGCTGACCGAGGAGATTCAGAACGCTCTCGATCCGTCCGGGCCCCGCTTTTCCCTGCCGAATCCGTTCGGCGCGGCGGCGGGTGTCGCCCGAGGCGTTGCCACCGGATCGAGCGTGAGCCGCAACCTACGCCCGGAGTACATCATGACCTGGAACTTCACGGTGGAGAAGTCGGTTCTCCCCGGGTGGGTAGCGCGTGCAACATACAACGCCAACCGGACGGTGCAGCAAATGTTCCAGTTCAATCTGAACACACCGCTCGCCAGCACGACGGCATTCAACCAGGCGCGCCGCCCGTATCCCGCCTTCCAGAACATCACTTCGATCGAGAACGGAGTGAACAGCCGTTATAACTCGCTGATGATGAGTTTGAATCACTCCTTCCAGAACGGACTCCACCTCGACATCACGCACACCGCGCAGCGCGCCAGGCGCGACGGCCCGAACGCCACCGGAGGGCAAGGCGGTATCGGCGGAAACGTGGATTATGCCTATAATCGCGCCCGCGACTCGCAGATTGACGCCTGGTGGCCCACCCACGACTTTCTGATAAACGCCTACTACGAGTTGCCCTTCGGGCGTGGCAAGCGGTTCCTGGCGGTGGGTTCGGGACCGGGCGGAAAGCTGCTAAACGCCATCGTTGGAGGCTGGTCCCTGACCACCAACTTCAACTGGCATACGGGCAACTATTCCACGCCGACCTACACCGGCTACGATTCCGCGAATCTCAACCAGTTCAGCGGACGGCCCGATCTCGTGCCGGGGTGCAACCTCTACACCAACCCCAGCCGGCTGATCTCGAACCAGCCCACCGTGAATGGCGCGTGCTTCAAGGCTCCGGCGCCAGGCACGCTCGGCAACGCTCCGATCAACATGCTGCAGGGCCCGAACATGTGGATCCTCAACGGCGCGCCGTTCAAGGAATTCAAGATCTACGAGAAGGCGATGCTCCGTGCCGGCGCATCGTTCTACAACGCGCTCAACAACGGCGACTACTGGGGCGCGCCCAACGGCAACATAGGCGCCTTCGCGCGGCAGGCCGATGGCAGCCTGGTGTTGCGGCCAGCGATCAATTCGCTGGCGCCTAGCGGCAACTGGGTTCGCCGCACCCAGGAAGGGAACGGAAATCGAAAGATCTACTTCCAGGCTTCGTTGAGGTTTTAGAATACGAGATGCATGAGGGCGAGACTCGCGGGACTGATCCTCACGGGATCGGCTCTCTGCTTCGGGCAGCCGAAGCAACCCGCGAGCCTCGGCTCCGTGCAGTCGCTCATCGACTCGGGGAAACTGGCTGAAGCGCGTCAAATACTCGCTCCGCTCCGGAAAAACCAACCGAAGCATCCGGCTGTCCTGTTCACGGCGGCGGTGCTCGAATATCGCGAAGGCTATTTCGGTTCCGCTCTGAAGATCCTGGACGAACCCTCGCTTGCGGGAAATATCGATGTCCGGATTCTTCGCGCGGCGACTCTCGATGCGCTCGGGCGGGACGCGGAAGCCGAAGGTGAACTCGAGGCTCTCGTCTCCGTGCCCGAGGCCACTGGGCGGCCGTTGCTGCATCTCGGCTACGGGCAATTGCTGCTGCAGCGTGGTCTCGAGGAGAAGGCCTTGGCGGCTTTCGACAGGGCTCTCGAACTTGCGCCTGACCGCGGCGAGGCTCACCGGTGGCGGGCAATCGCCCTGATGCGCCTCGGCCGGAGCAAAGACGCCGTGCGGTCCGCCGAGTCCGCGGAGAAGTCCGCGCCAGTCTCGGTGGAGGTCCACTCGCTGTTGCTGAAACTCTATCGCCTGACCGGGGATGACGAACGGGCCGCGCGCCAACTCCAATGGCTGCGTGAGCGGCCCAGGGAAACGAAGTGAGGCTTCTCGCGATCATCGCCGTTCCGCTGGCCGTGGGGGCGCAGATCCGCTTTGAAGACGTAACAGCGAAATCCGGAATCGGGTTTCAGTTGCGCAACGGGGCCGCGGGCAAGCTCCATCAGGTGGAACTGATGCCGGGCGGCGTGGCTGCCTTCGATTTCGACAATGATGGCTGCGCCGATCTGTTCTTCACCAATGGTGCGTCCCTGCCTACGTTGCGGAAGGCGGATGCAACCTTCCACAACCGCCTTTATCGCGGCAACTGCGACTTCACGTTCACCGGCGTCACGGCCAAGTCCGGACTTGCCGGGGAAGGCTACTCGATGGCCGTGGCCGCCGCCGACTACGACAACGACGGGTTCGCGGACTTGTTCGTCGCCGGCGTTCACCGGAACACGCTGTACCGCAACCGCGGCGACGGCACGTTCGAGGACGTCACGCGTCGCGTGGGACTCGCGCCCGCGGATGCCAGCCGCGACTGGTCGATCTCGGCGGGATGGTTCGACTATGACCGCGACGGACACCTCGACCTGTTCGTCTCCAACTACGTGCAATGGGATCCGGCCCAGGAAGCTCCCTGCGGCCCGCCCGAGCACCGGATCCACTGCCATCCGAAGTGGTATCAGCCCCAATCGCACCGCCTGTTTCGAAACCGGCGGGACGGGACGTTCGCCGATGTTTCCGCTTCGGCGGGGATCAAGGCCTCGCCCGGAAAAGGCATGGGCGTCGCGTTCGCCGATGCTGACGGCGATGGATGGCCCGATGTATTCGTTGCGAACGACTCGGCGCCGAATCAGCTCTTTCGAAACCGGCAGGGGCTGTTCGAGGAAGTGGCGCTGGAGGCCGGAGTCGCGTATCCGGATTCCGGCCGGGCGATCGCCGGCATGGGATGCGATTTCCGCGACTTCGACAATGACGGCCTGCCGGACCTGGCTATCACCGGCATGGTGAACGATACCTTTCTCCTGTTCCGGAATCTCGGCAAGGGAATGCTGTTCGAGGAGTTCACCGCGCAGTCCGGGCTCGCCCGCGCCACGATTCACTTGACCGGATGGAGCATGGGGCTATTCGATTTCGACAATGACGGCTGGAAGGATCTGTTCACCGCCAACTCGCACTTTCCGCGCCTCGAGCGGCAATTGGGCGCGGATCCGGAACTCGCGAACACCGTCTACCGGGGAGTGGGAAAGGGCCGATTCGAGCCCGGCCCTATGCCAACGCGCCGTGCCTTCCACCGCGGATCCGCGTTCGCCGACTTCGATCGCGACGGCCGTGTGGACGCGGTGGTCACCGCGTTGAACTCGTCAACCGCGGTCTTGCGCAACGTTTCCGAAGGCAATGCCCATTGGCTCGCGATCCGGTTGCGGGGTAAGAAGAGCAATCGCGACGGACTCGGCGCGAGGATCAAGATCGTGTTGCCCGGCGGAACCGCGCGATTCAACCATGCCACGACGAGCGTAGGCTACGCTTCGTCGAGCGAACCGCTGGTGCGTTTCGGTCTCGGCGCGTATGGCGCCGCCGAGCGCGTCGAGATCCTGTGGCCATCCGGCGCGGTCCAGACGCTCGACCGCGTGAAGGCGGACCGGATCGTGGACGTCACCGAGCCGTGACGAGACCTGGACGCTCTCGAGCGGCGCTTCTCCGCCTTGGCCGCGGGGCGCCCTTTTTCAGAACAGGATCTTGGCGCCCAGTTGGATCAGCCGCGGCGTATTGGCTTGTCCGCCGATGACGCCGAACGTGGCCGGATTGTTGATGTTCGCGGCCGGACCGCCGAACACGACGCGATTCATCACGTTATAGAATTCGCCCCGAAGTTGGAGCGCCACCGATTCGGTGAAACGAAGGTTCTTGAAGATCGAGAAGTCCTCGTTGAGGAAGGCCGGTCCGCGAACGTGCGGCATTCGGGGCGGAGCGTTTCCGATGGTGAATAGCGCGGGTTGGCTGAAGGCGGCGAGGTTGAGATAACGGTCGCGGGCAGGGTCGAACGAACCCATGGAGACGTTGGACCGGACATCGGAACCGATCCAGTTGGGGCGATTGGCGCCGCCGAACAGCGGCAGCGCCGGGCCGCCGCCCACGCCGATCGTGGTGGCGGAACGGTAGGTCTGGATCGCGTTGAGCGCCCATCCGCCGACGATTGCGTCCGCGGCGCGGCTGGACGTATTGAGGAACTTCTTGCCCTTGCCGAACGGGAGATCGTAGCTCCAGGACGTGATGAACACGTGCGTCTGATCCGATGGAACGATCGACTTCTCGAGCTTGCGGTTGAAGGTATCGACGCCGCGCGCGCCGCCGGCGCCGCCTACGTCGCCGAAGATGTCGCCGCCGGGGAATCCGATATTCTTGGCCAGCGTGTAGGACATGAGGAAAGAAACTCCGGAGGCGTGCCGCTTCTGCACGCGCATCTGGAGCGAGTTGTAGAAGTTGTAACCGGTGGGCTGGTAGACATCGTCGACGTTGGTGAATTGCGGAAACGCCCGAAGCGCCTGAGCCACCGAGCCGGTGAAGCCGGAATACGGAACACCCACGCCGGCAGCCACGGCCTGCGCCGAGGTGACGCTCGCGTTGAGCGTCTGTCCCAGACTCAGATGGCGCGGGTGAAGCTGGTTGGGCACCGAAGCGCCGGTCCAGGTTCCGTTCGACTTCGTTCCCACGTAGGCCGCGTCGAGATTGATGCCGAAGGGCAGTTCGCGTTGGATAGCCAAGGTCCAACTCTGCGATGTCGCCATACGGTTGGCGTGCTCGTTGATCATGGTGACGCTGCCGTTGTTGTTGATGGCGGGATCGAAGAACGGCGGCGCCTGCGGATTCGCCGGGAAGCCGCGATCGAGACCGAACGCGGACGTGATGCCGGAGTTCGTGCTCGTGTGGAACGGCTGCAGTCCGAAGCCCGAACACCAGAACTGGCAGCTATTCATGCGGCCCACGGCGGTTTCCACCCGGAAGATCCCATAGCCGGTGCGGAGGACGGTTCGGCGGTCCAGCGCGTAGGTGATCGCCAGACGCGGGGAGAAGCCGCGATTATAGGCGGGAATGATGGTGCGCGTGCCGGCGCGTCCTTGCCCATTCCCCAGAAACACGAGCGCGCCCGGACGATTCGCCGCCGCGGGGTTGGGCCGGGCGGGATCCATGAACGAGATGATGCCGTCCTTCTCCTTCACGTAGAGCGGAATCTCCCAGCGCAGGCCGAGGCTGACGGTCAGACGCGAGTTGATCTTGAACACATCTTCGCCGTAGACGGCAACGAGTTGGTCGTTGTACTGGCGCGTGGGCGCGGGCACGGCGGCGGAAGCCGAGAAGACCTCTCCCAATAGGAACGAGGCGAACGGATTGCCGAAGCGGGCGAAGTCGGCGCTGTTGGGCTGAGACGTCGACAGAGCGTTGAAATTGAACGAGCCGCCTTCGTTGCGGCGGTCCTGCACGGTCATGCGGCGATAGCGGAAGGTTCCGCCGAACTTGATCTGGTGGCGTCCGCGGACCCACGCCATGTCGTCGGCGATGCTCCAGTTTTGGAAGTACTGCGGATCGGTTCCGTTGTTGTTGGCATTGCCCAGCGTGGCATAAGGCGTCGGTCCGGCGAATGCGAGTTGGGCGAAGCCGCGCGCGTTTTCAGAGATGCCCGGGATGCGCAGCACCTTGTTGCCCTCGCGAGGATCGAGCAGCCAGCGCGACCAGGTGGGGCTGGTGGGCGTGTAACCGAAGCCCAAACGGTTGAGCAACGTCGGGCTGATGGTGTGGGTGTGGTTCAGGCGTAGGCCGCTCGCGGTGGTCGGGGTGACTCGAAACCCCGTATTGAACTCACCCGCCACTTGTCCGTTGATGGTGGTCTCGCCGCGTACCGACCAATACGCTCCCGACAGGCGCTGCTTGCTGGTGAGCTGATGGTCGATCTTGACGCTCCAATCGTTGTCGGTGCTCGGTTGGTTCTGGCGGCTGCGGTAGTTGTTGAAGAAGCCGGGGAGATCGGGCTGGGGAATCAGTGGCAGGGCGCGCTGGGCGACTCCGCTGAACCGCGACGCGGGGATCTGGCTCCCGGGAAACACCTGGCGTTCGAACGCCCCGCGGCCATCTGGAGCGGTGGTTGCGGGATCGTATATCGGGAACGGATAATCGGAAAAGTTGCCCGACCGCTGTTGCGCGGTGGGCAAGGTGACGAAGGCGCCCACGGGCACGCCGCCGCGCAATTGAAATCCGGAGTAGGCGAAGAAGAAAAACGTCTTGTCCGCGCCGTTGTATCGCGGCAACCGGACGGGCCCACCGAACGTTCCGCCGTACTCGTTCTGGCGCAGCAGCGCTTTCCGGCTTCCGCCGAAGAACGTGCGCGAGTCCATCGCTTCATTGCGGAAGAACTCGAACAGGCCGCCATGGTACTTGTTCGTGCCGGAGCGCATGGTGAAATTCATGACGCCGAAGCCTCCGCCGAACTCGGCTGGATAGAGCGTGTTCTGGACCTTGAACTCTTCCACCGCCTCGTAGGGCGGGCTGGCTTCGGCGATGAAACCGGGCGCGCCGATGTTCTGCATGTCGACGCCATCGATCAGAACCTGCTGGCTGAATCCGGGAGCTCCGTTGATCGACTTGTTCCACTGCGTACCGGTGACACCCGGCGTGAGGAACATGAAGTTCTCGATCTGGCGGCGGCCCGTGGCGCCCGTGGTAGCCGCGCCGCCCATGGAGATCGGCAGATCGAGGATCGATTTGGTGGGCATGACGGTTCCGATTTCGGCGGACGTGGTCTGGAGCTGGACTTCGCCGCCGGAGACGGTGATCGAGTCCGAGACCGAACCTACTTCGAGCGTGAAGTCCGACGCCGAAATGCTCGCGGTGCTGACCACCACCGACTCCCGTACGGCTGTGCGAAATCCGGTCTTCGACACGGATGTGCGATAGCGGCCGGGCGGCAGGCTGTTGACGAGATAGGCCCCGTCGGAACTGGTAGCGGCATTGAACTCGGCTCCAGTGCCGGCGTTGCGGAGCTGGACTGCGGCTTCGGCGATGGCGGCGCCGGAGTTGTCGGTTACGCGGCCGGTGAGTCCGCCAAGACTCCCTTGCGCGAGAAGAAGGGACGCGGGCGCGGTGAGGCAAACGAGTGCCGAAGCGAATTTCCACATGCTGATGTTCGCTTATCATATCCCAGCGACGATGGGATTCACAAGGCCGCTACTCGGCGATTTCGCGGAGCGCGATGCCCGCCAGTTCGCGGAGCGCCGGGTCTCCCGTCCTTTCGGCTTCACGGAGGTGGCGGCGCGCTTCGGCTCGGCGTCCGGCGCTGGCATGGAGCCTCCCCAGCCGGTAGTGGACCGCGGGGCTTTCGCTCGACCGGTGGGCGAGCGCGGCTTCGAACTCCCGGATGGCGCCGGCCAGGTCGTCGCGCTTGAAGTGCACCAGGCCGAGGGCGGCGTGAGATCGAGCTCGCAGGCCGGCGAGCGCCTCGGTCCAGGTCCCGGGCGCGATCCGGCGCGGAGCTTTCGCGGTTTCGAGCAGCGTCAACGCGCGCCGCGCCGCCGTTTCGGCCCGGGTTAGGCCAGTGGATCCGTTCGCCAGCAGATCCGCGAGTTCGACCAGCAAAGGGATGTAGTCGGGCGCGATCGCAAGGCCCGCCGATGCGGCGTCTATCGCGCGCGCGGCGTCAGCCTGCCGGCGGAAGGCTCGTGTCATGAACTCGTGCACCGGCAGCCGCAGCGCGGATTCGGGATAGGAGCGAAGGAACGCGGCGCCTTTGTCGATCACGGGGCCGTCCAGTGCGTCCAGATAGGCGTCGTACTCGGCTGGGGTCCTGGCCTGCAGGTCGGGCAGGAATTGCGAATATGATGGTGGACTGAGGAGGGCGATCAAGATCCACGGCGCCAGACATCCGATCGCCTGCGCGCTCGGGCTTTGTCTACTGCAAGCGGAGACTCCCGATCTGGCGCCGCTTCTGCCATCGCCTACGCCATCGAACCAAGTCATCGCCGGCGCGTTGAAAGCCGGGGAATGGAGGCGCGCGGCGGACATCGCGGATGCGATGGCGGATCCGGCCGAGCGCAAGCTCTGGCAAGGGATGCTGGCCATCCTGAGCAACGATCCTGTCACGGCGATTCGCACACTCCGCTCCGGCGCCGATGACCCGAAGGCGCTCGGCGTTGCCTATTATCTCGCAAGGCAATATCTGCTGTTCCGCGAGCAGATGCAAGAGGCGATCCGGCGGAAGCCGGGGGACTTCGGGCCCTACTATTTTCTCGGCCGCCACTACGACGCCGACCTGGACGATTGCCAGCAAGCCGCCGCGTGGTTCCGGCGCGCGCTCGAGCGGAGTCCTTCGTACGCGCGGGCGCGAGCGTATCTCGGATCCTGTCTGGAGCGCCTCGGCGAGCCGGCGGAGGCGGAACGGGCGTATCGCACCGCCCTGCCGCTGCCGTTGGCGCAACTCGGTCTGGCTCGTCTCGAGCTGGCGGCCGGCAGGACGCGGGAAGCGCTCGTGTGGGCTCGGAAGGCAATGGATGGCGATCCCGGCGACGCCGGTGGATGGCGGCTGTTGTCCCGGATCCTGGAATCGGAGGGTCAGCTCGCCAGCGCTATCGAGGCGCTGCGGAAAGCGGGCCGCGCGGCGCCCCAGGACGCGTCACTCCGGTATCGACTTCACCGGCTGTATCGAACCAGCGGGGATGCCGCCAAGGCCAAGGAGACGTTGGCGGAGTACGAACGGCTGCGAGCGATTTACGGCGCGCAACCGGAATAGGAACCGGCGGGCGGCATCGCGCCGCACGTTCCCTCCGGCGTGAACGATCGACCCAGTAGCGGCCTTTCGGCGTTTCGAGTATCTTGGTATACATGGATTTGATCACCCGCCGGGCCCGAAGCGAACGGCCGCGTGTACGCCGTGGCGGCCGGCGGGAATTAGCCGGAAATCGAGGCGCGAACCGATGAACCCCACTCGCAGAACCTTCCTCTACGCGGGCAGCACGATGTTGGTGGCGCAAGCCGCGCCATCGGATCGGATCAACCTCGGCGTCGTCGGCAGCGGCGGCCGGGGGACCTACGTCATGGGCGTGTTCCAAAAGGACCCCAACGTGCGGGTCGCCTCGGTGTGCGACGTCTATGAGCCCAACCTCGAGAAGGCGCTCTCCGTCGCCGCCAAGGCGCAGGGTGGACAAAGCCCCCGGGCGATCCGCAACTACAAGCAGATCCTCGACGACAAGAGTATCACCGCCGTGTTGATTGCCACGCCGGAGCACTGGCACCACCGGATGACCCTCGACGCGATCGCCGCGGGCAAGGACATCTACGTCGAGAAGCCGCTGTGCCAGACCCCCGAGCAAGGCGTGGACCTGATTCGCGCCGAGAAGGCGTCCAAGTGCATTGTGCAGGTGGGCATGCAGCGCCGGAGCTACGACCTGTTCCTCGAGGGCCGCAAGATCGTGGCGGCGGGGACGCTCGGCCCGGTCCGCATGGTGCGGTCCTGGTGGCTGAACAACTACGTGAACCAACCGCCGTCCGGAAAGCTCGACGGTCCTCTCGATTGGGAGCAGTGGCAGGGACCGGCGAAGCGGCGCGTGCCCGTTGACCCGCTGCGGTTCCGTCACTGGCGTTATTTTTCGGAATACGCCGGCGGCATCGCGGCCGATCAGGGCGCGCATGCCTTCGACGGAATGCACCTGCTGATGAATGCCTCCTATCCGCTGGCGGTGACGGCGACCGGCAACAAGATCCAAGCCAAGCAGTTCGACCAGCCGGAATCCATGATCACCGTCGCCGAGTACCCCGAGGAGTTCACCGGCATCTTAACCATCAACTACGCGGCGATGAAGTATCAGAGCAAGAATGACCAACTGAGCCAACTCGACGGCGACAAGGCGCGAATGGACATCGGGCGCGAAGAGTGCCGCGTCTACATGCAGGGCGCCGAGGACACACCCGCCATCGTCAAGCGCTCCGAGCGAGGCTTCGGCCACGCGGCCGAGCTACACGTTCAGAACTTTCTCGAATGCGTCCGCACGCGGAAGACTCCGACGGCGCCGGTACGCATCGGGTTCCAGGCTTGCCTGATCACGTTGCTCGCCAACATCTCGCGGAAGGCGGGCAAGCGCGTGCGTTGGGACGACGCCGCGGGCAAGGTAATCGTCTGACCGGAATCAGGCGAGCTCTTTGATGGGCTCGCCCATCTTGTCGTCGAATCCGTTGGCGATGTAGACGGGCCGGCCGGCGGGAGACATGTACGTCTTGGTCCAATCGATCCCCATCGCCTTGTAGATGGTGGCGTAGAGGTCGCCGGTCGACACGGGGCGGTCCGCGACGTAGGCGCCACGCTCGTCACTGGCGCCGACGATGCGGCCGCCGTTGATTCCTCCGCCACCCACCAGCAGCGACCAGCAGTCGGGCCAGTGGTCCCGGCCGCGGTTGGGATTGATGGCGGGAGTCCGGCCGAATTCACCGGTCACCAGAACGACGGTCGACTCGAGAAGTCCGCTCGTGGAAAGGTCCTCGAGCAGCGCGGAGAGGCTCTGATCCAGCCGCGGCGCAAGCGTCTCCCGGAGCCGCTTCTCGTTGTCGCCGTGCGTGTCCCACTCGCCGTGCTTGTATCCGGCGGCGGTAACGAAGCGGCAGCCAGCCTCCACCAGCCTCCTGGCCATCAGGACACTCTGACCGACCCTGGTGCGGCCGTAGCGACCCCGGACCTTGTCCGGCTCCCTCGAGATATCGAACGCTTCCTTGACTTTCGGCGACAGCAGCATCTGGAGCGCCTGCTGATGAAAGGTGTCCATCTTCGCGAACTCGGCCGACGATTCCCGCGCGCGATACTGGCCGTCGACCACATGGAGCAGCGACCTCCGGTCCTCGATCATCTCCGCGGTGACGTTCTTGGGCAGACTCAGATCGGGCACGGTGAAATCGGGCTTGCTCGGATCGGGGAGGATCATCGAGTCGTATTGAGGTCCGAGGAAACCGCCGCGATAGGCTTCCTCATAGTTGAAGAAGTCTCCCTCGGTGGGCATCGGGACAACCGCGAACGGCGGCATGTTGTCGCGCCCGCCGAGTTCCTTGGCGACGATCGAGCCGACGCTGGGGAATTTCAAGGCTGGATTGGGGCGATGCCCGCACAATGTTTCGATCGTTCCTTGCGGATGATTCCGTTCCTGCGTCCGCATGGAACGGATGATCGAGAGCTTGTCCATGTGCCTGGCGGTGGACGGAAAGATCTCGCTCACCCGGATTCCCGCCGCTTTGGTTGGAATCGTCTTGAATCCGCTGTTGGCCTTGACGTCCCAGGAATCGAGGTGGCTGATGCCTCCTTCGAGCCAAAGCAGGATGCACGCCTTCGCTTTCGCCGGGGCCGCGCCGGCGGCGGCCGCCGCGCGGAGAAGATCCGCCTGGGATGCGCCGAAGAACGTCAGCGCTCCGGCGCGAATGAAGGAACCGCGTGTCATCATGGGTGTCTGACCTCGATCAATGATTATGGGCGAATTCGCGCGAACTCACCAGAGCCCACAAGAGATTCCCAAGCGCGGCGGCGCGCCCGCCGCGCTGCGTGGCGAGCGCCCGCTTCAATGACTCTTTCTCCGCCGCCAAGGGCAACCGGGTGAGCGACGCCAGATACAACTCGTCGATCGCCTCGCCGGACGCGGCGTCACGAGCAAGCAGTTGCGCCAAGCGCCCGCCCGGCTTGGAGAGTTTCGACGTGTAGGTGGCGCCGGCGAACATGTGCAGCGCCTGACCGAGCGCCGGCTGTGGAGCCCCCGGTCCCGGAGTCTTTCGCATCGACCTTCCGTAGGCGTCCATGAACGGCGACGGGCACATGTCGGGCAGCATCCGCTGCGCGCGAGCCCCGGCCCCCGGATCGCCGTTCGCCATCGGATGATAGCGAAACTCCTCCGGCACTCCGGTGGCGGCCGAGATCGCGTCGAGCAGGACAGCGGCTTCCAGAGGACGTGGCTGCGCGCGTGAGTAGTTAATGCGGTCGTTTCGATTCGTCTCGTTCGCCACGCTCGAGAGCTGGTAGGTCCGCGACTGCGCGATCGTCCGCATCAGGTGCTTCAGATCGAACCGGTGCGCCTGAAAGTCCTTGGCCAACGCCGTGAGCAGTTCCGGATGGGTTGGCGGATTGGTGGCGCGAAAGTCATCCACGGGATCGACGATGCCGCGGCCGAAGAAATAGCCCCAGATCCGGTTCACCGCCGCTTCGGCGAAATAGGGATGAGACACGACCCATTGCGCCAGTTCGCGACGCGGGTCCTCCCAGCGGTCGCGAGGAAGAACCGTCCCGTCGAGAAATACCGGCAGGACCTTCTCTTTGGTCCGTGGATGGATCACGGACATCTCCCGCGGCCTGTCGGGATGGTCACCCATCGTGTCGATGATCAACTGCCCGCCGCGGACCTCCGTCAATCCGCCGAAGAACGCCGTCAAGCCCCAGAACTGGTTCTGGCTCCATGTCTCGAACGGATGATTGTGGCATTGGGCGCAATCGATCCGCCGGCCCATGAAGACTCGGATCAGTTCCGGCATCAGGTTCTCGGGCGCGACCTTCTCCGACACGTAATAGAAGTTGCGCGCCGGTGCGCTGCGTCCCTGGCCGGCGATCCGTTCCATCGCCAGTCGATCGAACGGCTTGTTCGCCATCAGGCTGGTGAGGATCCAGGCCTCGAAGGCCTCGAGACCCGCCAGGCTGTTCGAGGTCACGAACGTGGCCCGCAGCATGTCACCCAAACGGAAACCCCAATAGTCGACGAACTCCGGCGTGTCGAGCAAAGTCTCGATGAGGTTGTCGCGCTTGGTGGGCGAGCGGTCCGCTAGAAACTCGCGAACCCGTTCCGGCGGTGGCAGTGTGCCGGTCAGATCGAGCGAGACCCGGCGCAGAAACTCCGCGTCATCCGAAAGGGCCGCTGGGACAATCCGGAACTTGCGCAGCTTCGCCGAAACGTGCTCGTCGATGTAGTTGCGCGCCGGGAAGGCCGGGTAGTTCGAAACCGGGCCGCCGATCACGCCCGCCTGCGCGCTGACGGCGTGACCCGCCGCGCGAATGAGGATGGATGTCTCTCCGGTTTGTTTTCCGCGAAGCACGCCTCCCTCGCCGGCCTCCACCACTTCACTGTCGTTGGAGACGAAGAGCACTTGATCGGTGAGGTCCTCGGTTCTGCCATTGGAGAGGTGGGCTGTCACAAGCAGCCGGTGTGACGTTCCGGCGCGCAGCACCACTTCGCGCGGATAGACTTCGATGCCCCGAATGAACACGCCCTTGTCGCCGGACTCCGCGCCGATAGGAGCTCCAGCCTTGACCCAGTCGAGGATCGTCTGGTAGTCCGGCGAGCCAACCGCGAAACGGCGTCCCCCGCCGTGCGCCACTTGCGCCGCGGCCTTGGCCAGAATCAGGCTCTTTTCTGGATTCCGCTTGTCGACCCGCGGGATGTGCGCCCCCTTCGACTCCGCGCTCAAGACGTCGAAGGTTCCGCCCTCCACGGTCCACTTGTAGTCGTCGGCGGGGAAGAGCGCGTTGGCCGACAGCTTGTATCCGCCCTTGCCCTTGACTCCGCCATGGCAGTCGCTGTTGTTGCAGCCGCGGCGGGTGAAAATTCCGCCGATGTCCGCTCCGAAGCTGAATGGCCGCTGTCCTTGCGCGCCTTCGATGCGAATCGCCGAGTCCGCGCGCAGACCCTCGAACTCGGCTCGCAGGTTCACGGCGCCGGCGGCAAGGACAACCAGTTTCCCGGACGGATCGACGCTGGCTTTGCCAGGATCGGAGACGATCCACTTGGCCTTCTCGGTGACATCGCGCTCGACGCCTTCGGCATCGCGCGAGAGCGCAAGAAAGCGTTGCGAAGTGTTGGCGCCCCACAGAGTGGCTTGGGCGGGATAGATCCGCGGAGCCGGTCCTTGCGCGCGGACCATTTGCGCGAAGGCCAAAACGCCAATGATGGCGCATGTCCTCATGGCTGCTTCTCCTTCCCGCCTGAATCGCCCACCACCATCAAGGGAAACCGGCGCACCTGCAAGGGTGGACCTTCCGCCCCGTCCACCAGCGGGCGGCACTCGAGCGTCACCAGCGCCGGTTCGTGGCTCGGGTCAGCATCGCGGGATGCCGAAAACACCAGCGTCGCCGAGTACTGCACAGGCAGGACGGTTTCGGCGTTCTCGGGCAGGTCGCGCGGGGCTCGCTCTTCGACGATGCGCCCGGCGGCCCTCATGCTGACACCCGGAGGCAGTCCGGATGCATGGTAGGTCACTTCGCCGGAAAAGCCCTCTTCGAGCATGGCGTTTACATCCACCTTTCTGGCTCTGCCCGGAGTCAGATTGATGTGGTCGAGGCCGGAACTCGACACTTCTCCCACGTGAGGAATCTGAGGGCGAATCAGAACCCGGTAGGAGTACGATTCATTGCCGTAGCGGGAAGTGAGGTCGCGTACCTGCAACACGTACTCGCCGCCGGCGGTGAACGTGTGGACCGCTCTTGGCTGGATGTCCTTGAGGTAGACCTCGGTTTCGGCGTTGTTGTTGAACAGCGAGATCCGCCGCTGAATATTGGAGAACAACTGCTTCCCGTTCGAATCGAGCACGGCCAGCCTGGGGTTGAAGTGAGGCGGCTTTGTCCCAGGCGTCTCGATCTCGAACACGAGCTTCTGCCCCGTGCTGGCTTTGAAACGGAACTGGTCCACGTCACCCGGATGATCGATCGCGCCCTGGGTCAGCGCGGGCAGAGAGGCGATCGCGGACGGTTCTTCTCCGCCGGCTCGCTCGCGCGAAAACACGGCCGCCAGCGGGGACATAGCCGCCCTCGCTCCGCGCCGGGACTCGATCTTCTGAATCCACCGGTCGTCGAGCGTCCGGGAAAAATCGCGTTCGATCCAGGACTCCGGCAAGGGAGCGGTAGCATGCAACCGCCCCTCCTCGCCCGAAATGGAGATCTGGTAGCTGCAGCCGGCACATCCCTTTCCGAACAGCGAGGACACCTCGACCGTGTATCGGCCCGGCTCCGAGGTCCGCACCGAACCCTTGGCCGACGCAGGCATGAGGTCGAACGAGCGCTCCTCGTCGAGCAGCACCCGGCGCGGCCGCGATCCGTCGAACCAACTCTTTTTCGAGCTCAGCAGGCCGACGCGGGGATCGAAATTCTCGGCGGCGATGACATCGAACCAGTAGCGGCGCCCTTCCCCGGCTTGGAATGAATACAAGTCCGTCTCGCCGGGCCGTTCCAATTTGCCGTTGATCAAGACCGGGAGTGGGAGATCGCCGGCTTGCTTGGCGCTGTCCTCCATCATGACCGCGCGACCGGCCACATCGAATCGGACTGCATTCGATACTCCCCGGGGCGAAACCACCCGTAGCCAATGTCCGCCGGGGCGCGCCTGCGCGCCGATGTCGAGATCGATCGCGATGCGGTAGATGGAAGCGGGCTTCTTTCCGTCGCCCTCCGGCCTCGCGGGGGACTCCTCGCTGCCCAGCCGCTCGGCGGGCCCGGCCAGTTTTCCGGCAATCCCGGCGCCATCCAGCCATGCTTGCGTTACGCCGGCCAAGTCATGGCCACGCAGTTCGACGCGGACCCGGCCCCCCTTCGGCGCAACCGTCGGGAAAACCGAGAGGAGGCGAGGCTCACTGGGCGTAGTCTCATCCCATCCTCGCAGAGCTGGCAGAATGGCAATGGTCGCAAGCAGGAACACACTAGTTCGCCTCATGAGCCGCCACGCGTACACTCCTGAGCGTAACACTTCGAAGACCCGCGTTCGATGCTCCCGGCCCATGAATTGTACGAGATAAAGTATACACAATTCGCGGTGGTGTATAATCGACGGGAGCCCCGCCATCAAAGGATTGGAGCGCAAAAGGGACACCGGTGAAATCAAGGAAAGTCTACTTCAACGGACAGTACGTGAGCGAGCAGGATGCTCGTATATCGATTTTCGACTCGGCGCTGATGTTCGGAGACATGGTGTTCGACATGACGCGGACCTACCGCCAGCAGCCGTTCCGGCTGCGCCACCACCTCGAGCGGATCTACGCGGGCCTTCGCTACTACGAGATCGATTGCGGGATGACGATCGATGAAATGGAGGACGCGACACTCCAAACTCTCGCCTTGAATCTGGACGCGCTGGAAGGCGCGGAAGCGCAGATCATGCACAACGTCTCGCGTGGCCCGCTGGGAATCTACAAGAGCGTGTTCGATGGCTGCCTCCAGCCGACCGTGACCATCAACTGCTGGCCCTACTGGTGGCACCTGGCGCCGTACGGCCCCATGTACCGGAACGGTGTGCATGCCGTGATCCCTGGGCAGCACTCGGTCCCCGCTCACCTCATCGACCCCAAGGTGAAGAATCGAAGCCGCGTCTACTATCAACTGGCCAACATGCAGGCGCAGAAGGCCGACCCGAAGGCGTGGGCTCTGCTGACCGACGATCAAGGGCTAATCACGGAAGGAACCGGGTTCAACTTCTTCCTTGTTCGCAAGGGCCGGGTCATGACCCCTCCTGGGCGCAACATTCTGGTCGGCGTCAGCCGCGGCGCGGTAATGGAACTGCTGGAGGAGATGGGTACGCCCGCCGTGGAGCAGGACTTCGGCCTCTATGAAGCCGCCAACGCCGACGAAGCGTTCTTCACCGCCACATCGTTTGCCATCATGCCGGTTACCAAGCTCAACGGGCGTCCGGTCGGCGACGGCAAGCCGGGCCCGCTCACGACGAGACTGATCGAGGCATGGAGCACCATGGCCGGCGTCGATATTGTCGCGCAAGCGAACGATTATGCCGCGCGGGTGGCACGGATGGAACAGCCGGCGGCGCTGGCGGCGCGATAAGATCGCGGCGCTTTCGGCGGCCAGAGCAAGCCCGCCGCCCTTCGGGCAAAGTTACCGCACCTGCGCCAGATCCAGCAGGTACGCCTTCTTCCCCACGTTGATTCCGACGGTCGCGCCGAAGCGCTCCTCCACGCCCTCGGCCTCGTGAATATGGCCGCAGAAGAAGTACGCCGGCTGCTCGCGTTCGATGAACTTCCGGATCGCCTCCGATCCGAAATGCTGCCCCTCGCCCGCGCGATCCAGCTTCGACCTCTTCGGCGGACTGTGGCAGATCGCCACCAGCGGCTTCAGTCCAGAGAACGGCGCGAGCATCTCCTCGAACTCCGCTTCCGAATACTCGCCCGGAGTATCGAACGGCGTCGGTGACGAGCAGCCGAGCCCTGCAAGCCACACGCCATCCACTTCGATCGACTTGCCGTGGAGTTCCTGGAACCCGTAGCTATCGCAGAACACCTCGATCATCGCGGGCGACTCGTGATTGCCGGGGATCACATACACGCGATCCGCCTTCGGCTTCATCGCCGCCGCCACCTTGTCGAACCCGCGGGCCCACGTCACCAGATCGCCGGCCGCGAAATAGAGATCGGCTTCGATCGCCATGATGCGCTCGAGCGATTTGACGTCGCCGTGAATGTCGGAAAATACCAGGATCTTCATGTGGTCCTCACAACGGCGGTTTGGCGAGATGGAAATCCGTCCGGTCCTCCACCGCCGCGCCCACGCGGAACAGCAGCGGCTCGTCGAACGGTTGCCCGATGAACTGGACGCTCACCGGCATGTTCCGCGACGACAACCCGCACGGCATCGTCAACGCGGGGAGACTCAGCAGGTTGATCGCGCGCACGAAGCGGGTGGACGCCAAACGCGTGTCCTCCTTCTCGCCGGCTATCTCCACCTCGGTGGCGCCGATCGGCGGAGCCGTGATCGGCGCGGCCGGCGTCATCACGCAATCGGCGTGGTCCCACAGCGCGGCCCACTCGCGCTGGAACACCCGCCGCAGCCGCTGCGCGTTGATGTAGTCGGTGGCCGCCAGCAACCGGCCCTGATCGAACATCGCCAGAATGTCGGCGCCGAATTGCGACCGGTCGCCGAGGAATCGCGACATGCACGCCGACGCTTCCGACATCAGAATTACGCGGCTCACGGCGTTGATCGACGCGATATCGGGGACGCGCACCGGAACCACGCGCGCGCCGGCGCTTTCGAGCACCGGAATCAGCGCCCGCACGGTCGCCGCCACTTCCGGGTCCACGCGGTCGAAGTAGAAGTTCTCCGGCAGGCCGATCCGCAGGCCTTCGAGCGTTACATTGGCATCGGGAGTCATCGCCGGAACCGGCACGCGCGCCGACGAATCGTCGCGGGGATCGAAACCGGAGATCGCCTCCATGCAGACCGCGGCGTCGCGCACCGAGCCGGCGATCGGCCCCATATGGTCGAGCGTGAAGTCGAGCGGCATCACGCCGTAGCGGCTGGCGCGGCCCGTGGACGGCTTGATCCCCACGCAGCCGCAATAAGCGGCGGGGATGCGAATCGAACCGCCGGTATCGGAACCCATCGCCATCGCCACCGAACGCGCACCCACCGTCGCGCCCGATCCACCACTCGACCCGCCGGGGATGCAGTCCGTGTTCCAGGGATTGCGCACCGGACCGTAGTGAGGATTGTTCGACGTGACGCCGTATGCCAGTTCGTGCATCTGCGTCTTGCCCACGATTACCGCACCCGCCTCTTCCAGCTTCTCCACCCCGGCGGCGTCGTAATCGGGGACGTGATTGGCGAAGATCTTAGAACCCACCGCGGTCCGCACGCCCTTCATGCGGAACACGTCCTTCACCGCGACCGGAACGCCGTGCAGCGGACCCCGCACGGTTCCCGCATCGCGCTCCTTGTCGAGCGCGGTGGCGCGGGCGAGCGCGGCCTCGTCGAGAATCGTCATATAGGCGTTGAGGCGCGGCTCGAGCCGGTGAATGGATTCGAGCGCGGTCCGCGTGAGCTCCACCGAGGAGATCTTGCGCGCACCCTGCAGATTGGCGGCCTGCCGGATGGTCACGCGCCGGCCTCCTTGTCGCGTCCCACCAGTTGGACGTAGGCGGGTTCGCCCTCCGCGGGGATCTTGGCGAGTAGAGGCCGGAACGCCGCTTCCAGCGCGTTCAGCGTGGGCAGCAAGCGTTCGACAGACTCGGCGGGGATGTCGGGGGCCAGCGCGGCCGCGACGAGTTTCCAATCTCTGGGCATTGGCGATATTCTAGCTCGACAGGGACGCGGAACTCGGCGCAAGACTCTCCTTGACAGATTAGGAGAGAGGGTCTACTATCGAGACTGAGGAAACGCGAAACGTGCCCGTTCCCATCCTTCCCGGTTCCCTGGACTTGTTGATACTGAAATCCGTCTCGCTCGGATCCGAGCACGGCTATGGCATCCTTCTCCGCATCGGCCATCTCTCCGGCGGCCGCCTGCTCATCGAACAGGGCGCGCTCTATCCGGCTCTTTACCGGCTCGAGACCAAGGGCCTGATCGCCTCGGAATGGGGCGTCTCCGATAACAACCGCAAGGCGAAGTTCTATACATTGACGGCCGCGGGACGCAAGCGGCTCGCCAAGGAGCTCGGCGAATGGGAGGAGTTCGCGGCGGGCATGAATCTCGCCGTCGCGGCGGCCGGAGGTTCGCTATGACCGCTTGGCGAACCGCCTGATCCGCCGCTCGGCCATCGATGACGGCGTCCGCGACGAGATGGAGTTCCACCAACAGGCGCGAGCCGCCGATCTCGAGCGTGTCGAAGGGCTCTGTCCTCGCGAAGCCGCCCGCCGCGCGCGGATCGAGTTTGGCGGCATGGAAAACTACCGCGAGGAAGCCCGAGCCGCGCTCGGATTCCGCCTCGCCGCCGAACTCCACGCGGACTTGGTCTTCGCCGGCCGCGTGCTCCGCAAGAGCCCTGGTTTCGCCCTCGCTTGCACCGGCATCCTCGCGCTTGCCATTGGCGCCAACGCCGCGTTCTTCACCCTCTATTCGAACGTCGCCCTGAGGCCGCTGCCGATTCGCGCCCCGGAGCGCCACGTATTTCTCGAAGGAACTGGCAAACGCGGCGAACGCACCGGCGGCTGGAGCCCCGGGGAGATCGCGGTGCTGCGAGACGCGGCCCGCGGCGAGTTCGAGGATCTCTACGCGGTGACCGGACTCTTTCAAGTCCGGCTGCTGGCGCCGTCTCAGCGCAATGCCATGACCGTGGTCGTATCGGCGGACTTCTTTTCCGCGCTCGGCGGAACGCCCGCTCTCGGCCGGCTCTTCGCCGAAACCGAGGAGCGCGAGCCCGTCGCCGTGGCGAGCGACGCGGGTTGGAGAAAGATGTTCCCCGGCGCCGCCTCGCCCATCGGACGCCAATTCCGCGTCCGAACCACGTGGTTCACGATCGTCGGCGCGATGCCTCCGTCCTTCACCGGAACCCAACTCGCGACGCCGGATTTCTGGGTCCCATCCGGAATGATAACGGCGCTGCGCGAAGACATGGGCGAGCGGATGGCCGTCTCCGGCCACCTGCGCCCGGAGATCTCGCCGGAACGCGCCGCCGCGGCGCTGACTGCCGTCGCGCTCCGGTTCCAACGACCGGAAAACGACGTCGTGGCGGCTGTCCGCGTCAGACCGCGCGATACCTTCTTGGCCGAGGACGCGGACGGCCTCGCGGGACTGGCCCCGGTGCTGTTCGCGACCTTCCTGCTCGTCCTGGCGATCGCGTGCGCCAACCTCGCCAATCTCTTCGTGGCGAGAACCGCCGCCCGGTCCCACGAGATCGGCATGCGGTTCTCCCTCGGGGCCGGACGTTGGCGCATCGTCAGGCAGTTGTTGACCGAAAGCATCCTGCTGGCGCTGATCGGCGCCGCAGCGGGACTCTGGCTCGCCTGGATCGGCGTCTCGCGCGCGCACGTCTGGCTGTTCTCCCTGGCGGCGGATTCGGGGGCGCTCATGCTTCCCGTAACCGTCGACTGGCGCGTATTCGCTTACTCCGGACTGCTCGGCCTGTTCGCCGGCGGCGCCTTCGGACTCCTCCCCGCGTGGAACGCCACCGGCATCCAACGCCGCCGCCAGGGACGTTTGCGGAAAGTGCTGTTGAGCGGGCAGGTGGCCGCTGGGTTCGTGCTGCCGATGCTCGCCGGAGTGCTCGTCCGCCATCTGCAACGGCTTGACGGCGCCGCCGCCGGCTTCGATACGGCTCGCGTGTTCGACCTGCAGGTCGAGCGGCCGGCCGCGGATCTCCTCGAGCGGATCCGCTCGCATCCCGCCGTGGCCGGCGTGTCCGCCGTGCAGCGCGTGACCGCGTGGGGAAGGCTCGAACGGAATCCTGTCCGGGCGGGCGAGGTCTCGGCCCGGATCGCCCACAACATCGTGGATGAGCGCTTCTTCGAAACGCTCGGCACACCGCTGACGGATGGCCGCGGTTTCCACCGCTCCGAGGCGGCGGCCGGAGCACGTGTCGCCGTCGTCAGCCAGTCGGCGGCGCGGACTCTGTGGCCCGGCCTTTCCGCGATCGGAAGGCCGCTGACCATGGCGGTCCCGGGAAGCGGCGAGAACGGACCGGAAGTCACCTACCAGGTGATTGGCGTCGCTCCGAATAGCCAGAGCGGCTGGATTCTCGAGGCCGCCGATGCCCCGGTCGTGTACCTACCGGGTTCGGTGGGCCAGCCCACGATGGGAGGCGCGCTGATCCGCCTGAACGATATCTCGCCCGCCGTGCTGGCGGACCTTGGCGAAATCTGCGCTCGCGCCCCGGGCGGCGCCGGCTGCGACCCCAAGAGCATCCGCGATATCGGCGCGATGCAGCGGTTTCCGTTTCAGGCCGCCGCCTCCATCGCCGGCCTGCTGGGACTGGCCGCTCTGCTGCTGACGGCGATCGGACTCTACAGCGTCGTGAGCCACTCGGTGGAACAGCGCCGCCGCGAGATCGGCATCCTGGTCGCGATCGGAGCCCGGCCGCTTCACGTGGTCCGCCGCGTCCTGGGCGAAGCCGCGATGTGCCTGCTGGTGGGACTCGTCGTGGGACTGCCGTTCTGTCTCGGACTGTCGGCTCTGGCGAACTCGTCCGTGCTGGGGATTCGGAGCTTCGACCTAGGGGCCTACCTGGGAGTGCCCGCGCTGCTCGCCGTCATCGCCGCGGCTGCCTGCCTGATTCCGGTTCGCCGCGCCCTCGGCGTCCAGCCAATGACGGCGCTTCGCCAGGACTGATCGCCCGATCCGCTCCGATCGCCGATATCCTAATCTCGACATGGGCGTTCTCTCCAATGGACTGGCTCCGCTGACCGTGTCCGCCAACCGCATCGTCTCGACGGCTACCGGAGCTCCCGTGCTGCTCCGCGGCGTAAACCGGTCCGGCATGGAATACTCCGAGCCCGACGAGGAAGGGTTCGCCTCCGCCGCCGGGATCTCGCGTCACGAGGTCCGCTGGATCTGCCGGGAGTGGAAAGCCAACATCCTGCGCATCCCGCTCAACCAGGATTGGGCTCTCAACGGCCGCGCCGGCCGCCCCGCCGAGGACTACCTCCGCGACATCGACCGGATCATCTTGCTCGCCTCGACGTACGGAGCCTACACCCTCCTCGACCTTCAATGGCTCGACGCCGAGACCGCCTTCGGCTCCGGCCGCCAGTTCGTCTCGCCGCTGCCGAATCATTCCTCGCCAGCATTTTGGACGCTGCTCGCACGCCGCTACCGGGACGAACCCGCCGTCCTGTTCGACATCCTCAACGAGCCCCACGACCGCCTTCCCAACGATCCGCACCCCTTGCCCCATCATGGAGGCGGATTCTATCCCGCCAGTCAGCGCCGGGTCTCGCCGCTCGAATGGCAACCCTGGGCGCGCAAGCTGATCGCCGCGATCCGGGCCGAACATCCCGCCGCGCTGGTCTGGGTGTCGGGCGTCAACTGGGGATACGACCTGCGGGGAGTGCCCATGGACGATGTCCCAAATCTGGTCTATTCCACCCATGTCTACCGGAACAAGGGCGAGACCCGCGCCGAATGGGCGGAGGCGTTCGGCCGCCTGGCGCTTGGCCGGCCTGTTTTCGCGGCCGAATGGGGAGGTCCAGACGCGGATCTCGACTGGGGGCGCCGGCTCGCCTCCTACCTCCAGGAATTGGGGATGGGCTGGTGCGCCTGGAGTTGGGCAGACAAACCCCACCTCGTTACGAGGTACGCGCCTACGCGTTTTGGGGACCTTGTCCGTTCCCGCGTGGGTTAACACCCCAGGGACTACCCGCAAAAGAGCCGGCGTCTGGAGCGAAATCGGGTGATATTTTTCGCTCCGAAACCTACTTATTCAATAGCGAGCTCGAACGCACCTTGGTTCGAGCCGCTCCCTGAACACCCAGGGTACGAAACAAACCAGCCGGCGTCGCGGCCGGTCGGGAGGGATGAATGTACCTGTTTGAGCCGGATTCTCCACGCCTCGTGGACTCGCATTCGCGGGTGGCGGAAGAGATCGACTCGGAAACCCCGGAGGGGACGCCCGTCGCGGCGCCCGATCGGGGCATGCCGGACGACCCGCGCTCGGCGTGGCCGGGCCTGGTGGCCCGCATTCGGCGGAGCGCCGCGGATGCGGAATCGGAGTTCGCCCGGATGTGCCGGCCGGGCGTCCATCTGCTGATGAAGCTGAACCTGAGCCCGATCGGCCTCGATAGTCTGGTCGACGAGACACTGGCGGGCGCGGTGCGCGAAATCCGCGGCGGCTGGCTGCGCGAGCCGCGCCATCTGGCCGCCTTCGTACGCTCCGTCATCGACCGGCATGCGTCGCCGGAATCGCGCCCCGGCGCCAGCGATCAAGCCAGAGCCCGGGCGCGCGCGGCCGAGGTCGAACGAATCCTCCGGCAATTCCCGCCGGTGGAGCGGACTTGGCTGCTGCGCTTCTATGCCGAGGGATGGAGCATCGAGCGCATCGTGAGTGAAAGCGGAATGACGGTGGACGAGTTCCTGGAACTGCGCCGCAAGATGAGGGAGCGCGCCGGGCTGTACGTGTCGCGTCCGGCGCCGGTGCTCTTGCGGAGGGTCAGGGCCGCCGGGGCGTAGACGGCGTCACCACCAGGGTGGCGGCGGCGTCTGGCCGCGAGAATCGCATCGGCAGGGATTCCCCCGCCGCCCATTTCGAAAACTGATCCTTGTAGTTCCACGACAGCGGGTGTCCCGACTGGCCGGTGACGAGGTTCATCGTCGACCGATCCCAATCGGAAACATCGGCCACGAACCGCATCGACGGTCCGACACGCTGCGTGGTGGTGCTGATCGTGTTCGGCGCGCCGGACAGTGAGACCGGCCCCAGCCGGAAGTACCAGCCCACCAACGGAAGCCGCGACGCCACCGGATGCTCCTGCGTCATCCGGTTCTGGACGCCCCACTTCCACGATGCCATCGTCCGCCCCTGAACGCGCTTCCCCTCGTCGATCGCGTCCGCGAGCGCCTTGTCGAGCACCGCGTCCCAATCGTCGAACCAGCCGCGCGGACGTTCCCGCAGCAGCTTCTCCATCACCGCCATTCCCATCTGGCTGTCGTACGCCGCCCCTTTGCCCGGCGCGGCCCTCTCGAGGATCGCCTTGCGGAAATGCTGGAGCGTCAGCGTGGCCAGGAACGGCGCGGGCAGATCCGCCTCCATCTGCCCGTTCCATTCGGCCAGGATCTTCACCGCCTCCCGCGTGTCTTCCGAGGGAGATCCACCACGTCTCCGCCGCGCCTCCACCAATTGGCCCGCGAAGAAGTGGGCGGGCTCGGAGTAGACATCCTTCATGATCCCCGCCATCTCGTCCGGACGCCACTTCTCCTTCACCGCCAACCGCGCCGCGATCTGGCGGTTGCGGAACGGCGCCGCGAAGTTGCCATGCACACGCCGCGGATACCCGGCGGGAAACGGATTCTGATTCGCGGTGATCAACACGCCGGACTCCGGATTGTACACCGACGGCAGTTCCTCGAAGGGAATGAAGCCGTCCCATTCGGCGTCGCCGGTCACCGGAAGGTCACCGTTCCAGTTCGTGCGCACGGGCAGTTTTCCGGCCGCCTGATAGCCGATATTTCCGTCGACATCGGCGTAGACGAAGTTGGCGCCCGGCCCGGGAAAGCGGGCCAACGCCCGCCGGAACCCGGACCAGTCCGAGGCGCGGTTCAACTCGGCGAGCGGAAATTCGAACATCCCCGGAATGGCGCCCGTCCAACGCATCGCCCAGGCATTGCCGGCATCGGTGGCGACCACCGGACCGCGCCGCGTTGTCAACACCGGCGATTCCACCGGACGCGCCCCGCGCACCCGCACCAGTTCCGGTTCCTGCACCACCTGACCGCCACGCACCGCGTACAGATCCGCCGCGTCGAAATGCAGAATCGTCATGCCCCACGCGATCCGCCGGTTGTGGCCGATCAGCACTCCCGGCATGCCGGGAACCTGCATGCCCGCCACATCGGTCAGCGGCGACTTCATGTGCACCTGATACCAAATCGAAGGCAGCGAGAATCGCAGATGCGGATCGTTGGCCAGGATCGGCTTGCCCGTCTGGCTTCGTTTCGCCGCGATCACCCACGCATTCGACCCGATCTGGATCTCGCCTCCGGTGCGCACCGGAAACAGGGTCTCCACCTTCTCGCGATCGCCGCCGGCCATCATGTTCGCCTTGAGCAGTTCGTCTTTCCAGGTATCGGTCATGGCGCGGAACAACTGCAGCGCGATCGAGAGGGAGTCCGCGATCGTCCACGGCGAAGGCTCGTAGCCCGACAAGGTGAATTCCACCGGAAGCCGGCCGCGATTCCGCTCGAGGAAGGCGTTGACTCCGCGCGCGTAGGCGGCCAGCGGCGCCCGGTCGGGCCCGCTCATCGATCTCGCGTGTTGATCGGCGAGCTTCTTCAGCCGGTAGCGCCGGTTCTCGAGATCGCTTTCCCGCACAGCCGGACCCAGCACGGCCGCCAACTCGCCCGCCGCCTGGCGGCGCAGCAGATCCATCTGAAACATGCGATCCTGCGCGGTGGCGTAGCCCTGGAGGAACCACGCGTCCTCGTCGCTGCCCGCTTCGATGTGCGGCACTCCCTGGCTGTCGCGAACGATCGAGGCCGCCGCGGCGACGGGAAGCTCCACGGTTCCAGAGGACTGGGGCAACACGCGCCATGCGAACCAGTAGACGCAGACGGCGCCGGCCAGTACAGCGGCGCCGATGATGTAGTTGATAATCTTGAGGATGCGGTTCAAGTGGATCTTCATCTAGGATATCGGTTCCTGCTGGTCGGCCTGATTCTCGCGGTGAACGCATACTTCTCCGCGGCGGAAGTGGCCTTGCTGTCGGTGCGGAAGTCGCGCCTGCGGCAACTCGCCGACGAGGGCCATGCCGGCGCGCAAGCGGCGATCAGCCTGCTCGACAACCCCGAGCGCCTGTTGTCCGTGGTGCAACTCGGGCTCACCTTCGCCGGGCTCGGCATGGGCATCGCCGGCGAACAGAGCGTCGAACATCTGCTCGACAGGATCATCGAGCCCTATGTCGGCGAGGGCGTGAAAGCAGTCGCTCACGGCGCGGTTGCGGGCCTCGCTTTCCTCATCGTCAGCTATCTGCACGTCGTGATCGGCGAAGTGGTTCCGAAGAACCTCGCCATCGAAAAGGCGGATCGTCTGGCCGTCCTGGTGGCGCCGGCGCTGCTGGTGTTCTACCGCATCGCCGGACCCTTCGTGACCGTGATCGAGCGTTCCGCGGCGTGGATGAGCCACAAGCTGGGGCTGCGCGGCGGCGGCGAGGGATCGTCGATGCACAGCGTGGAGGAGCTCAAATTCATGGTCGGGGCCAGCCGCCGGCACGGCATCATCGATCAGTTCGAGGAAGACGCCGTGCAGCGCCTGCTCGACCTGCGCGAACTCAGCGCCCGCGAAATCATGGTTCCGCGCAATGGAATCGCCGCCGCGCCCATCGAATCGTCTCTCGACGACCTGCTGCGGCTGTTCCACGAAGCGAAGTACTCGCGCCTCCCCATCTACGAACGCAACGCCGACAACATCATTGGCTTGGTGTACGCCAAGGACCTGCTCGATGTCTGGCAGCAGCGCCGCACCGCCAACAAGCGGCGCAAGCCGGTCCCCTCGTTCGACCTCCGCCGCCTGCTGCGCCAACCGCCGGTGGTGCCGGAAACCAAACCCGTCGTCCAACTGATCGACACCTTCCGGCACAGCCGCGCGCACATGGCTCTGGTCGTGGACGAGTTCGGGTCGGTGACGGGGCTGCTCACCCTCGAGGATGTGCTCGAACAGGTGTTCGGCGAGATCGACGACGAGCACGATGTCCGCTTGGCTCCGCTGCCGGTGACCTGGGACAAGCTCGAGCTCGACGGCGCGACCAGCATTCGCGATCTGGAGACGGACTACCAGATCGAAGTGCCCGCCGGCGACGGGTTCGAGACGCTGGCCGGATACCTGCTTTTCCGCCTCGGCCGGATTCCCGATTCCGGCGAAGCGGTGGAAGAGAACGGATTCCGGTTCACCGTAATGAAGCGGGAGCGGAACCGGATCGACACCGTCGGAGTCGAGCGCGTGGCGGGCGCCTGAGACCGCGGCATCTCTGCTTCAATAGAAGCAAGGTCTCGATTCAAGGAGTCTGTCCATGCTTTCCCGACAAACGGCCCGGTTGGCCGCGGCGGCGCTATTGTTCGCCGCCTCTTCTTTCGCCCAGGACGCGCGCGGAGCCGTCCTCGGCCGCGTAAGCGACTCCGCCGGAGCCATCGTGCCCAACGCGGACGTTCGCATCACCAACGAAAAGACAGGCGTCGCCGTGGCCGTGAAATCGAACGAATCCGGCAACTACACGCTGCCGTACCTCGTTCCCGGAACCTACGTGCTGACGGTCGAAACCGCGGGCTTCAAGAAATGGAGCCGCGGCGGAATTCAGGTTCGCATCAACGATAGCGTCGAAGTCAACGCCGGTCTCGAGATCGGCCAGGTCACCGAAACGGTGGAGGTGAGGGACACGACGCCGCTGCTCGCCACGGCCGAAGCTTCGCTCGGCCAAGTCATCGACGAACGCCGCGTGCAGGAACTGCCGCTGTTCGCCGGCAACGCAATGGACCTCGTCCACCTCGCGCCCGGCACCGTCAACGGCACCAACCTCCGCCTGCGCAAAGCCGGCTTCAACTCGGCGCCAAGCCAGTTCTCCACCGACGGAACCGGCAACAACCAGAACGAATTCTCCATCGACGGTGTTTCCAACACCTTCTCCGACGGCACCGCGCCGCGCGTCGCCTTCTCGCCGCCGGCCACCGCGATCTCCGAGTTTCGCGTCCAGACTTCGGCCTATGACGCTTCGCTCGGCCACACCATGGGCAGCACGGTGAACGTATCCACCAAGTCCGGCACGAATCAGTTGCACGGCGAAATGCACGAGTGGTTTCGCCATTCGCGGCTCGACAACAAGACGATCTTCCAGAATCGCGCCGGCCAAAAGCTGGCCGTCTATCAGGACAACCGTTATGGAGCCTCCGCCGGCGCTCCCATCTACATCCCACGCGTTTACAACGGGAAGAACAAGAGCTTCTGGTTCTTCGCCTACGAAGCCAACAAATTCGGCAATCCCGACGCGGGCGGCTCGGCGACCTCCACCGTCCCCACCGACAAGATGCATCGCGGCGACCTCTCCGAGTATCTCGCCCTCGGCTCCGGATACCAGGTCTTCGATCCCCGCTCGACCCGCTTGGAAAACGGCCGCTTCGTTCGCAATCCCATCCCGAACAACGTCCTCCCCGCGTCCCAGATCGACCCCGTCGGCAAGGCCATCATCGACCTCTATCCGCAGCCCAATCAAACCGGCACACGCGACTTCCGCAACAACTACTTCCGCAGCGGCAAGGCTCTCGAGGACTACTGGGTGTGGCTCACGCGCATCGACCACGCCTTCAGCGACAAGCACCGCGTTTTCGTCCGCCTCCATCGCGACTTTTGGGAAGAGGACAAGAACCGCTGGTTCAACAACGACGTGAACGGAATCATCCTCAACCGCAACAACAAAGGCCTGGCGTTCGACGACGTGTACCTGTTCAGCGCCTCGATGCTATTGAACTTCCGCTACGGCCTCACCTATCAGAACTTCCCCGAACGGCGCGTCTCCCAAGGCGCCGATCTGTCGAAATTCGGATTCTCCAACAACCTGCTGTCGCTGATCCCGGATCGCAAGCTCGCCACGCTGCCCAACGTGAACGTCAACCCGTTCACGTCGATCGCCGGGTGGGAGACGGGAGACGGGCTCACGTCGTCGGTCACCAACTCCCTGGTGGGCAACTTCACCAAGCTCCAAGGCAACCATACCCTTCGCTTCGGTCCCGAACTCCGTGTTTATCGCGAGTTCCGCAATCGCTACCACCAGGCGATCTCGCCGCAGTTCACCTTCGGCGCCGGATTCACTCGCGCCAACGACACCGCCGCGAACCCGACGCTGGGTGGAGAAGTGGCGGCCATGCTGCTGGGCATCCCCGGCGGCAGCATGAGCGTCGTCGACAGCTACGCCGAGCAGGACAAGTACTTCGCGCTGTACGTCCAGGACGACTGGAAGCTGACTCGCAAGCTCTCGATCAACCTGGGCCTAAGGTATGAGGTCGAAACCCCGATCACCGAACGCTTCAATCGCGCCTCCATCCACTACGACTGGGTCACCCCGAATCCGCTCAACGACCGCGCGCGGGCCAACTACGCCGCCGGACGGCAGGTTCCCGAATTGTCCGCGTCCCAGTTCCAGGCGATCGGTGGATTGACGTTCGCCAACGTCGCGCCGAACGGCCGCAACTATTGGAAGGGCGAGAAGAACAACTTCATGCCGCGCGTGGGAATCGCCTATCAGTTGCGGCCCAAGACCATCGTTCGCACGGGCTTCGGCATCTACTACGCATCCATCGGCGTCAACTACTCCAACACGAATCAGACCGGATTCTCCCAATCCACGCCGATCCAGGCATCGCTCGACAACGGCCTGACGTACGTGGCCACCAACGCGAATCCGTTCCCCACGGGTCTGATCCGGCCGCCGGGCGCGTCCCAGGGTCTCTCCACCAATCTCGGCCAGGGCGTGACCGTGTTTGGCGACAGCCGCAAGAATCCATACGCCCAGCGCTGGAGCTTCGGCCTGCAACAGGAACTGCCGATGAAGGCGATGATCGATGCCTCCTATGTCGCCAACCGCTCTTCCCGCCTGACGCTCAACCGCGAACTCAGCTACACGCCCGCGCGGTACCTGAGCACGTCACCCGTGCGCGACCAGGCCACCATCGACTTCCTGGGCGCCAATTTCCCCAACCCCTACTTCGGCCTCAATCCGATCTACGGCAACAACATCACCCGCGGCTCCATCCTGCGCAACTACAGCCAGTTCTCGAGCGTGCAGCTTTCGGCCGATCCGGCCGGCTACTCGTGGTATCACTCGCTGCAAACGCGCATCGAACGCCGCATGGAAAACGGCTGGACCGTCCAGGGCTCCTACACCTACTCGAAAGCGATGGAAGCCACCGAACTCCTCAACCCGCAGGACCCGATGCCATCGGAGGTAGTCGCCGGCCTCGACCGCACGCACCGCTTCACCAGTTCCGGCATCTGGGAGATCCCCGTCGGCCGGACCCGCCGCTTCGGCGGATCCATGCCCAAGGCGCTCGACTTCGTGGCCGGCGGCTGGCAACTGGGAGGCTTATATCAACATCAAACAGGCGCCCCGCTCGGCTTCGGCAACCGCATCTTCAACGGCAACTTGAAAGACATCGTGCGGCCGAAAGGCGTCCGCAACGTCGATGGCTGGTTCAACGCCGACGCCGGCTTCGAACGCAACAACGCCCGCCAGTTGGCCAGCAACCTCCGCCGGTTCCCCCTCCGCTTCAGCGGCGTGCGCGGCCCCACGCAGGACCGCTGGGACGCCTCCCTCATCAAGAACTTCCGCTTCGCCGAGCGCTGGAACATGCAGTTCCGCGCCGAGACCTTCAACGCGCTGAACCACCCCAACCTCTCCGATCCGAACACCGATCCCACCAGCACGGCGTTCGGCACGATCACGGGCCAGGACAGCCCGCGATCCTTTCAGTTGTCGCTGAAGCTGACCTGGTAGCGGCTACCGGTAGAACGGCTCTTTCTTCAACCAATTCGGACCGTAACGCAACGGCGGCTTCCCGGACTCGAGCGCTCCCAGATCGGGAGCGCGTCCGGCGAAGTCCTCATTGAGCGTGGGGATGACCGCGCCGGCGTCCACGGCCTTGCCGCCGGGTTTCAGTTGGAAGTTCAGATCCATCGCGTGATAGACGGCGTGGCGCTGCTTGGCATCGGGCGGAACCAGATTCTCGAAAATGTCGTAGTCCACTTCGATGCCGTGCGCCTCCTGGCCGGTCGCCGCGCGCATCTCGCCGAGCGTGGGGAACGCCCGCCAGTCCTCGGGCTTGGGCTCGTATACGGTTTGGCCGGGCTTCGGAGCCAGCCACTTGAACTGCGGAAGCACGCCCTTGTTCGGACGGAATCCGTTGTAGTCGCTGCTGTACGCCGGCGTGGCGTTGGCCCACGTCATGATCCCTCTACCGGGCGTGTCCCGTCCCAGGAACAGGTTGTTCCGATAGTGCGCGTTCGAATACGGATCCGTGATCCCGTGCTCGCCGATCAGCGTGTTGTGCCAGATGAAGATGCCGGCCGGTTTGGCCGACAGCTTGAACGCGACGCCCGTCGGCTGATGGTACAGGATGTTGCGGTAGAAGTAGACCGGACCGCCGAACAGCGGCTGCGCGCTATATCCGCCGTGTGCCGCGTTCACGCCTCGATTCTCGAACACGCGGATGTTGTGCACCCCGCCGTCGGTCTCGACGAAATCGTCGTTCGACAGGTGCATGTCGTTGCCGTAGATGTCGATCGACGACGCGCGGCGGTGCGGATCCTTCTCCGGCGTCCCATACGTCGAGATGCCGATCGCGTCGTGGAAATAGGCGATCGAGTTCCGCGCGATCACGTGCCCCGGACCGTACACCTTCACCCCGTAATAGCTGCTGAGTTTGTGCGATCCGAACGGACCCGCGCTCGCCCACATGAAGCCCGTCCACCCGATCAGCCGCGAACGGTCGTCCCGGCCCAGGATGATGTTGTCGGCGATGTAGAAATCGCTCGATCCGGCGTACTCGGTCCAGACGCCGAAACCGACGTTGTCGAAGCGGCAGTTCTTCACCGTCAGACCCACCGCGCCCAGGACCTCTTTCTGTCCGGCGAAGAAGCCGACGTCGGTGTTGCGGATAGTGAGCCCGTCGAAGATGTGGTGCGCCGATGCCATCACGTCGAAGATGCGGTGGTTGCCCGCGCCGTCGAACACCACGTCGCCGTCGCCCGCCGCCTTGATCGTGAGCGGACGATCGGCGGTCGCCTTGAGCGTCAGCGAATTCACGCCGTCGAAGGGCGTCATCATCGGGTCGACGTAGTTGAGCCGGTCGTTGCGGTACATGCCGGAGTGCACCAGGATCGTGTCGCCCGGTTTGGCGCGCTGCTCCCACACGACGCTCCAGTCGCCGAGACCGGCGCCGTAGTAGGCGTGCAGGATGCTGCTAAAGTTGGGCTCGAGCTTCGCGCCGTCGTGGTCGGGCGGATACACGTGCAGGACGCGGCCGCCCGCGTAAGGCTGAGGCTCGGTGCGCGTCTTCACCTTCACAGTGTGCGTGGCTTTTCCGGTGACGCCGTCCGGATCGGTGAGCCGGAACTCGCATTCATACTCGGTTCCGGGCTGGACGTTGAGGATGCTTCCCGCGAACCCATCGGGAACGGTGTAGTCGAGCCCCTCACGCCGGCGGTAGATCTTCTCTCCACCGATCCGCAACAGCGGCAGGCCTTGCCTCCAGGCGGAATCTCCGCTCTTGCGGAATCGCACGGCCACTGCCGCGTTCCGGTTGGTGTCGCCCGAAATGGGCCATTCGAAACCGAGGTTGCGCAACGTGGGATGTTCGACGACGAACTCGCCGGCCTGGGTCGCGTTGTTCTGGGCGAAAGCCGCGGCCGAGGCCGCGACAGCGATCAAGATTCGATGGAGCATGGATCGGGCCGATTATAACGCGGCCCGGCCCGGCTACAAGCGAGGCTTGGGAGGAGTCAGAACCTCCCACGGCGTCGCACCCCTCTTCCGAATCGCGCGCCGGTACAGCTTGCCGCCCGACGAGACGTACAGCGTTTGGCGGTCCGCGCCGCCGAACACCACGTCGCGCGGATCGACTCGATCGGGGTTGTTCAAGATCCCCGGCGACCGGCCCGGCGGGTCCGAAATCTGGATGCCCACCTTGCTCGCGACGTACAGGAACCCGTCGATGTCCATCGCGATGCCAGCCGCTCCGCTGCGCAAGGTGCCCGATCCCACCGCGTCCGGATTTTCCAGCCGGTGGAATGGCACGCCGTTCGAAAGCGATCCATCCGCGCGGACCTGGAAGTTCCACACCCAGCGCTCCACCGAATCGGTGACGGTCAGGAACGAATGGTCGGGAGTGAGGCGAGGAGTCACCGGCGAGTCGATGCCTTCGAACACTACCCGCTTGGCTCCGCCCGGCCCGATCCACCATAGGCGATGCGCGGCCGGATCGGTGGCGTAGATCGCGCCGCCGGCGGTGACGGCGAGATCGCGCGCGTCGATGCCCGTGGCGGTCACCGACAGCTTCCCCGCCGCGTCGTAAGCGACCAGGCGATGCCTGGCCGGCTGGACCGCGTGCAACCGCCCGCTCTTGTCGAACGCCGCGGGCCGCGCGCCATCGGTCTTCTCCGCGAACACCGATACTCTGCCATCGGCGCCGGCCTTGTGGATGCGATGGGCGGAGGGATCGCCGAAGTAGACGTTGCCCGCCGCGTCCGCCGCCAACCCTTCCACCGAAGCGTGCCCTTCGCTCACTACCTCCCAACCTTTGCCCGGCTCCGCGATGTTGTTGGTCACGAAGTGGCGGCCGCCATTCATTGGCTTCTCGATGGGCTTTGGATGCTCGCGCCAGATCCAGCGGAGCGCTTCCGGCAGAATCGCCGCGCCGTGCTTGCTGTTGTGGGCCTCGGTTCCGATGACCAGCCTGTAGTCGTAGCCCGTGTCCCTCATCGCCAGCGCCAGTTCCTGATTGCTGTGAACGTTGACGTCTCCGGTTCCGTCCTGCAGGTAGACGCGCAACGGCTTGGTCTCCATCTTGCGCACCAGCGACGGATAGGTGTGGTCGCCGCGCAGGTTGGTGAATCCGCCGATGAAGCTCAGCACGCGGCGGAACGCGTCCGGCCGCTGCCAGGCCGCGTTGAACGATCCGTTGCCGCCGGAACTCGATCCCGAGATCCCGCGATCGTTAGGGTCGGGCGACAGGTCGTACGACTTGGCCACCTCGGGCAGGATCTCCTTCACCAGGAAGTCTGGGAACCGCGGCCCGATCGTGTCGTACTCGTAGCTGCGCGTGAATCGAGCCTGGCCCGCGCCATCCGCCGCCACCGCGCCCGGATTGATGAACACGCCGATCATCACCGGGATCTCGCCCTTGTGGATCAGGTTGTCCATGACCACCGTCGCCTTGAACGCACCCGCCTCGTTGACGAACCCCCCGCCGTCGAGAAAGACCATCGTCGCGGCGGGCTTGCCCTTGCGATACTGCGCCGGCGCGTAGATCCAGTAGTCGCGAGCCGAGCCAGGGAAGATCTTGCTGGTCCACTCGTGCTTGGTGACTGTGCCCTTGGGGACTCCGGGCTGGCGCCGCGAATCGGGTCCGGGCGTATACTCTTCGGCGAAGGCAAGCGCCGCGAAGAGGGCCAATGCCGGTCTGGTCATGGTCATTGCTTCGCGAAATCGTAAAGAGCGGTCGCGGTGCGGACCCAGATGTGTCCGTCGGCGATGGCCGGCGTGGCAAACACTTCTTCGCCGAACTCGCCCTTGCCGCTGATTTCCCATTCGCCCGCCGCCTTCAACACGGAAACCGTGCCCTGCATGCCGATGAGGTAGATCTTGCCGTCACCACCCACCGGCGACGCGTAGTAGTCCTCCATCGCGTGCGTGAGCCGACCCTGTTTGATCGCCTTGCCAGTGACCGGATTCAGCGTCTGCAGGATGCCGCCGTTGCGCACCAGGAACAGCACGTCCTTGTAGAGCAGCACGCCCGGCACGTCGGGCAGCGACTTGTCGTAGCGCCACAGCACGTGCGTCCCGGTCACGTCGCCCTTGCCGCCGAGTCTCACGGCCATGGTGGCGTTGGTGGACGTGCGCCGCATCTGGTAGCAGAGCCAGTCACGCGAGTTGTACAGACCGTCCTTGTCCAGATCCTGCATGTCCCAGTTGCCGGGTTGCCAGGGTTTGGGGATCTCCTCTTTCGCCAGTTTGCCGTCCTTGTTCGAATCGTGCAGCTTGATCATCTCTTCGAACGAGGGCAGTTCCAGGCGCTCGGCCGGTTCTCCGCCCGGCGCCCAGCCGTTGAAGTAGAGGATGCCGTCCTTGATCACCGGCACCGACTTCACCTGATAGGTGAGGCCGCGCACCGTCCACAGCAGTTCGCCCGTGTCGACATCGTAGCTGGTGATCTGATACGAGCCGGGCACGATCAGTTCCGTCCGCCCGCCCGGCATCGAATGAGCGATGGGCGTGGAGAAGCTATGCACCATGTCCGGCCGCTCGGCGCGCCACGCCGGCTTGCCCGTCTTCATGTCGATCGCCGTCAGAAACGCCTGCTGATCCTGATCGCAGATCATCAGCAGCTTGCCGCCGGCGAGCACGGGCGACGCGCCCATCCCGTGGAAGTTGGTGAATGGCCCCATCGCCAGCCGCCATCGCTCGGCTCCGTCGCTGGTGTAGGAGACCATTCCGAACCCGGCGAAGAAGACGTAGACGTTCGTCCCGTCGGAGACCGGCGTCGGAGCGGCGGGATCGTTGAGCTTGTGCCGCTTTTCGTCGCGATGCCCCGGAGCCTGGCGCCGCCACAGGATCTTGCCTGTCTTGCGGTCCAACGCCAGCGTGAACAGCTTGCCGTCGTCGTGGGCGGTCAGGTAGATGTGCGACGCCGTCACCACCGGGGACGACTTGCCCATCGGGATCGCCGTCTTCCACACGACGTTCTTGCCCGCGCCGATCTCCTCGGGGAGAGCCGAGCCCTCCGCGATGCCCGATCCGTTGGGGCCCCGGAAGCGGGTCCATTCAGCCGCCGGGAGCGAAATCGCGGCAAGCGCAAGAGAGAGGAGAGAGCGAGTCACGACGGCCATCATACGCCGCGGCCGCCCGGCGTTTCAAATGCCGCTAGTCTCGGTCGTCGAACGAACCGGCCGGAACCGCCGCGCCTTGGCCGGCATCGGCCGCGCGCTTTTCTCGCCGGACCCGGTTGCGCTCGAGGTATTCCGACAGCCTCAGCAAAGAGGAGGAACCCCGGTCGACATTGCGTTGCACGGCCTTCTGATACCGTCGCAAAATCTCGCGGCGATTGCCGTCCCTCAGATTGCAATGCTCGATATCGAGCAACAGGTCGATCTCCCAGGGCCGGAACGTATTCCGGTTCATGGTGCCGCGCAGGAGATCCTGCATCAGCTTGTTGAACTGCATGAGCAGTGCGTCGGTATCCGGAGTGAAATCAGACATCGGCTTTAGCATCCGCTTTGGGCTTCACAGTGCCTATCGACGGCTCCCGCGCCGAACTTTAGTACTTGCGTGGGATTGCTTTTCCTCGGTATAGTTCCCGCTATGCGGTTCGCCTTCGCCCTCGCCATTCCCGCCGCGCTTGCCCTTGCCGAGGTCCCCGCCTCCGACACGCGCAACACGCGGATCAACGATACCAACACGGTGTTCGCCATGCCGAAGTTCGGCAACCTGGCCGAATGGGAAGCGCGCAAGAAGCACCTGCGCCAGCAGATCCAGATGTCCTCCGGGCTCGACCCCATGCCCGCCAAAACGCCGCTCACACCGCAGGTCTTCGGCAAGATCGTCAATCGTGACTACTCGATCGAGAAAGTGCTGATTCAAACGCTGCCCGGATACTGGCTCGGCGGCAACCTGTACCGCCCGGCGGGCAAGCAGGGCAAGTTCCCGGGCATCGCGTCGCCCCACGGCCACTGGGTCTACGGCCGCATCGAGCACAGCGCCCTTGGATCCATCCCCGCCCGATGCATCAATCTCGCACGGCAGGGATACGTCGTGTTCGCCTACGACATGGTTGGCTATAACGACACGATCCAGACCGGCCACGCCTTCGGCGGCAAGGCCGAGCAACTGTGGGGATTCCACGCGCTGGGGCTGCAAACCTGGAATTCGATCCGCGCGGTCGACTTCCTGCAGTCGCTGCCCGATGTCGATCCGGACAAGATCGGCGCGACCGGCGCCTCGGGTGGCGGCACCCAAACGTTTCTGCTCACCGCGCTCGACGACCGCGTCAAGGTGTCCGTCCCCGTCAACATGATCTCCGGCATCATGCAGGGCGGCTCGGTCTGCGAGAACGCCCCCGGGCTGCGCGATCGCGCCTTCAACGTCGAGTTCGGCGGCATGATGGCGCCCCGGCCCATGCTGATGGTCTCAGCCACGGGCGACTGGACCAAAAATACGCTCGAGAACGAGTATCCCGCGACAAAGGGCATCTACGAACTCTACGACCGCGCGAGCCTGGTGGAGGCGGTCCGCATCGACGCGCCGCATAACTACAACAAGGACTCCCGCGAAGCGATGTACCGCTTCTTCGCCAAGCACCTGAAGCAGGACTCCAACTGGGAATCCTACAAGGAACAGAACATACGCCTGGAGAAACCGCAGGACATGCTCGCCTTGCATGGCCGCGCGCTGCCGGCCGGAGCGCTGAGTTACGACGCGCTGTTCCAACAGTGGAAAATGCGCGCCGCGGCGCAAGTGGCGGCCATCGCCGATCCCGAGGAGAAGCGCCGTTTGCTACGCCACGCGCTGCATGCGTCTCGGCCCGAGCGCGTCGAATCGAGCGCGCAGGGCGATCGCGTGATCCTGAGCCGGCCCAGCGTGGACGACCGTGTGCCGGGGATCTGGAAAGACGGCGCGGGCGCGCCTCTGCTGGCTCTGCATCCGGGCGGCGCGGCGGAAGCGTGGAAGCTTCCGGAAGCGGCGGCCGCCCTCGCGTCGGGCCGGCCGGTGCTCGCGATCGATGCGTTTCAAACAGGCAGCGCCGCCGCCCCGCGCGACCGGACTCGCAGCCACTTCGTCACGTTCAATGTGACCGAGGATCAGGCGCGCGTCCAGGACGTCCTCACCGCGCTCCGCTGGCTCGAGGACAAAGCGACCGGAGCCCCGGAACTGGTTGGCTCCGGCAACGCCGCCATCTGGGCCCGGTTCGCCGCCGCCGTGTATGGCCGGCCTTCCGCGGTGCGCGGAGCGGCAGCATTCCAGGGCACGGACAAGGAGTTCGAGGACAAGTTCTTCGTCCCGGCCATTCAACGCGCCGGAGGCTGGAAGTCGGCGATGTCGCTGACGGCTAGCCCGCACTTCTCACAGGGGTTTGAGGCGAATCGCGTGAGAAGGCCGTGAATACGAGGCGCGCGCCGCTCAGCGCGCGGAGGCATACTTGACGGTATGGTGAGCACGGTGAGCAAGCGCAACGAAGTAGACACGGCCT
>SYLY01000333.1 GCA_005808475.1 Acidobacteriota bacterium | reverse complement strand
ATGCGCTTCGGGATTCCGAAGTACCGTTTGCCGCGCCACGTGCTGGACGCCGAAGTCCGGCGGATCGAGGATCTGGGAGTGGAAATCCGGCTGAACGCCAAAGTGGAGGATCTGGCGGAATCGATGCGCGAGGGTGGTTTCCAGGCGGCGTTCCTCGCGACAGGCGCGCATCTGGCTCGCCGCGCCTACATCCCGGCGGGCGACGCGGCGAAAGTGTTGGACGCGTTGTCGCTGCTGCGCGGAGTGGAGACGGGCGAGGCCCCTCTGCTCGGCCGGCGGGTGGTGATCTACGGCGGCGGCAACACCGCCATCGACGCGGCGCGCACCGCCAAGCGGCTGGGCGCCGAGGAGGCTGTGATCGTCTACCGGCGGACGCAGGAGCGGATGCCGGCGCACGAGTTCGAACTCCGCGAGGCCCGCGAGGAAGGCGTTCTGGTCAAGTGGCTGTCGGCGATCCGGAGCGCGGAGAAGGGTTCCATCACGATCGAGAGGATGCGCCTCGACGAGAAGGGATTTCCGCAACCGACCGGTGAGTTCGAGGAGAGGGCCGCCGACTCGGTGGTCCTCGCCCTGGGCCAGGAAGCCGACCTCCGGTTCCTCGGACGGATGCCGGGAATCGAGATCGACGACGGCGTGGTGAAGGTCGACCGAAACATGATGACCGGAGCACCGGGTGTGTTCGCCGGCGGCGACATGGTTCCGGCCGAGCGGACGGTCACGGTGGCGGTGGGCCACGGCAGGAAGGCGGCGCGCCATATCGATTCCTGGCTGCGCGGCGCCGCCTGGACCGAGCCGGTGAAGCACGAACTCGCGACGTTCGAGCGGCTCAATGCGTGGTACTACACCGACGCCCCCGCCGCCGTCCAGCCGGTGCTCGACATCGCGCGGCGCCGGACCGGATTCGACGAGGTTCTGGGCGGGCTGGACGAATCGAACGCGCTGTTCGAGGCCCGCCGTTGCCTGTCGTGCGGCAACTGCTTCGAATGCGACAACTGCTACGGCGTCTGCCCGGACAACGCGGTGATCAAGCTGGGGCCCGGCAAGCGGTTCGAGTTCAACTACGACTACTGCAAGGGCTGCGGGATGTGCGCCGAGGAGTGCCCCTGCGGCGCGATCGAAATGCACCCGGAGGCCACGTAGCGCGCTTCAGAGCGCCTTGAGCAGGACGTTCTTCAGCCGGTCGCGATAGCTGCGGCTGAGCGTCAGTTGCGTTCCGTCGTGGAGTACCACCTGATAATCGCCGCGGAACCAGGGGCGCATCTCCTTGATGCGGTCCAGGTTGACGATCGTCGACCGGTGGATGCGCAGGAACCTGTTCGCGTCCAGCCGTTTTTCGAATGCGTTCAACGTCTCGCGGACCACGTGGGTCTCGCCGCCGCAGTGGAGGCAGACATAGTTGTCGGCGGCCTCCACCCAGTCGATGGAGGGCGTCTTGATCAGGACTACGTGACCGCCGGCCCGGATCGCGATCCGGCTGGCGTCGGGTTTGCCATTCTCCATCCGCTCGAGCAGTTCCACCAGCCGCGAGTTGACGTCGCCGTGGCGCATCAGGCCGATCTGCGATTTGGCGCGCCTCACCACGTCCTGGAAGCGCTTCCGCTCGAAAGGCTTCAGCAGATAATCGAACGCGTGGGCTTCGAACGCCTTCAGCGCGTACTCGTCGTAGGCGGTGACGAAGATGACGACGGGGGCCTTTTCCGGCGGCAGCGACTGCAGCAGTTCGAAGCCCGTCATGCCCGGCATCTGGACGTCCAGGAACATCAGGCTGGCGCGCGCCGAGTCGAGCGCCTCCACGGCTTCCTGGCCATTGGCGCACTCGCCCACGACCTCGATATCCGGGTCGAGCGACAGCATCCGGCGGATGCGGTTCCTCGCCAGCCGTTCGTCGTCGACAATCAGCGTCCTAATCGCCTGCATGGGCCTCCCTGGCTCGCGGACTCACGGGAGCCTCTTCCGGAACCGGATGGCCCGGCGGGGCCGCGATCGGCTCCGACTCCCGCCGGTAGGGGATCCGCACGCGAGCCTCGGCGCCGCGTTCCCGCGCCAGTAGCTCCAATCGCTTTTCGCCGCCGTAGAGCCGCTCCAGCCGCCCGCGTGTCGAAGAGAGCCCGACTCCTTCCCGGTGCGGGCGTCCGGCCACGATGCCCGCTCCGTCGTCCACTACCGCCAGAATCAGATCGCCGCCTTCGCGGCGCGACGATACCGTCACGCTGCCGCCCTGGGTGCGATGAGCGATCCCGTGGCGAATCGCGTTCTCCACCAGAGGTTGCAGCACCAGATTCGGCACCAGCGCCATTTCGGTCCCCGCCTCGATTCGAAAATTCACCATGAGACGATCATCGAATCTCGCCTTTTCGATTTCCAGATACAGATTCAACAATTCCAGCTCTTCCTGTAACGGAACCTCCTGCGCGCCCGAATTCTCGATGGACCGGCGCAGCAGATCGCTCAGGCGGGCGATCATGGTCTCGGCCGCCTCCGGGTCCTCGTGGACCAGTTCGGAGATGCTGTGGAGCGTGTTGAACAGGAAGTGCGGGTCGAGCTGCCGGCGGAGCGCCTGTAACTGCGCCTGCACGAGCTGCGTCCGCAGTTCGGCCGCCTGTACCAGCCCGGCCTGGTACCTCCGGTAGTAGTCGGCCGCCAACACCGCCAGCACGATCCCCCAGTAGATGGCGAATCCGGCGTCGAACCCCATGCTGATCGAACGGAGCATGTTGTCGAGCGAGAAACCCCTGGTCAGATACGATGGCCGCTTTGACGCGCCGAACCAGTCCCAGTAGATCTTGATCAGGCTGGCGAACAGCGCCGCGCCCCCCATGTGGATGGCGAAGTTCCGCCAAAGATGGCCGCGATCGATGGGAAACCGGCCCGCCAGCCAGAGGACGCCCGGCGTGAGGATCAGGCCGATCGTGGTCCAGATGAGTTCCGCCCGGAAGCACTCCATCCACGTGTACGGCTTGGGAAGCAGGGCCATCCGGTAGTGCATCTGAGCCACCGAATACAGCGTCTCGAGCGTCCAGAAACCGAGGATCAGGCCGGCTTGGCGGATCCGGTTGGGGCTCATTGTGGTGTCCTGCGGGGGGCCATGACGCTTTCCTCCGTGGGGTAAAGATCCAATAGACGGATCAAACGCCGAAAGGTTCTCGGAAAATCGCCCCTAAGCCGAGGTAGATCAATTATTCCTCAGCGGGCGAAGAAATGGTATAGAGGCGCCGCGGGAAGATCCATTCCCGTGGCGAAGCGCCCCGGCGCCGGGGTCAGTCTCCCAGGAACCGCCGGACGGCGGCGTTCACTTTGCCCGCTTCGCAGGAAATCGCCATATGGCCGCAGTTGCCGTCGAGCGTCAAAAGCGCGGCTCCGGTGCGCCGGGCGAACTCGATCGACGGGCCGGCGTTCACCATGTGGTCCTGCGTCGCGGCCACCACCAGTGTTTTGGCGCGAACCCCGGCGCCGGTCCCGGAATCGTGCGCGAGCATGGCGCGGAGCTGCGACGCCCAGTCCTCCGGAGCCATCCCGGTGGCGGCCGCGCCCTCGTACGCCGCGCGGAACTTCGTCCATTCGGCGCTCGGGTTCTGGGAGGCCCTGTACTCCGGCGTATGCAGCGCGAACTGGTGGACGGCGAGCACCGTCTTCATCGCCTCGCGGCCGTCGATGCCCCCTTTTTGCGCCAGTTCGAGAATCCCGAGTTGCGCCTGCCACAGCAGCAGATCCGGCGTCGCCAGCTTGGGAGATCCGATGATCGGGATGGCGAGGTCCATGAAATCCGGATAGGCCGACATCCACTCGAACGTCTGCATCCCGCCCATCGAGATTCCGATCACCGCGCGTACGTGCGAGATTCCCAGAGTCCTGGTCAGCAACAAGTGCTGCGAGTTCACCATGTCGCGGATGCCGAATCGCGGAAACGGCTTTTGTCCGTTCGACGGCGACGAACTGACGCCGTTGCCGAGCGCGTCGATCGCCACCACGAAGTACTTCGAGCCGACGAGCTTGTCGAGCCCCGCTCCGTGATAACGCTCCAGATCGGCGGACTTGCCGCTGAACCACGTCGGGAAGACCACCACGTTCGACTTGGCGGCATCCAGTTTCCCGAATGTCCGGTAGCCAATCCGGCAGCCACGAATGGTCTCCCCGCCGGTGAGCCGGAAGTCGCCGAGTCCGGCGAACCGCTGATCCTCGGCGAGCGCCGCCGCGGCCAACCACAATGCCGCCACCAGCCGCTTCACGCCAGCACCTTCTTCACCACCTGGCCTTGAACGTCGGTGAGCCGGAAGTCGCGCCCGGCGTAGCGGAAGGTGAACCTCTCGTGGTCGAAGCCGAGCAAGTGCAGCATCGTCGCGTGGAGATCGTGCACGTGAACGCGATCGGTCTCCGACCGGAATCCGAAGTCGTCGGTGGCGCCGTACACCGTGCCGCCTTTCACGCCGCCGCCCGCCATCCACACCGAGAATCCATACGAGTTGTGATCGCGGCCGGCCGTGCCGGCGTTGGATCCGAAAGCGGGCAGTTCCACCACGGGCGTGCGGCCGAACTCGCCGCCCCACAGCACCAGCGTCTCGTCGAACAGGCCGCGTTGTTTCAGGTCCGTGAGCAGCGCCGCGATGGGTTGGTCCGATTCGCCGGCGAGCGTCTTGACGCGCTTGGCGATATCGTCGTGCGTGTCCCACGGCTGTCCCGCGCCATGCCAGATCTGGACCACGCGGACGCCCTTTTCGAGCAGCCTCCGGGCCATCAGCAACTGCCGGCCGTGCAGCGTATCGCCGTACGCATCGCGGATATGCCGCGGCTCTTTCGACAGATCGAAGACGTCTTCCGCCTCCATCTGCATGCGGAACGCGAGTTCGAACGACTGCACGCGCGCCTCGAGCGCCTGATCCTCTTCGCGTGTTTGCCGGTGCTCGCGGTTCATCGCCTCGAGCAGACCGAGTTGGCGCTTCTGATCCTCGGGCCGCGTCAGCCGGTTCCGCACGTTCTCCACCAGCTTGTCGAGTTCCGTCTCCCGCGTATCGATATGCGTGCCTTGATAGGCGCCGGGCAGGAAGGCGGATTTCCAGTTCTGCGCCCCGCGCACGGGCAGTCCGCCGGCGCACAGGGAAATGAAGCCCGGCAGATTCTGATTCTCCGACCCGAGTCCGTAGACCAGCCACGATCCGACGCTCGGCCGGCTCTGTTGCGTGGCGCCGCAGTTCATCATCATGAGCGAGGGCTCGTGATTGGGCACCTCGGTGTGCATCGAGCGGATGACGCACAAGTCATCGGCGTGCGCGCCTACTTTGGAGAACACATCGCTGATTTCGATGCCGCTTTTGCCGAACCTGCGGAACTCGAACGGCGACGGCAAAGCCGAGCCGGTGCGGCGCTCGGTTCGCAGATGCACCGGCAGTGGTTGGCCGGCGAACTTGGCCAGCGCCGGCTTGGGATCGAACGTGTCGACATGCGACGGTCCGCCGTTGGCGAAGATGTGGATCAAGCGCTTCGCCTTGGGCGCGAAGTGCGGGCTTCGAGGCGACAAAGGGCCGCCGAAGCCCGCCTGCTGGAACACGCCCGCCAAGCCGATCTGGCCGAGGCCCGCGCCGAACCGGCGCCACAGTTCACGTCGAGTCATGGGTGTGGTCATCGCTAATCGAGAAACGCGAATTCGTTGGTGAGTAGAAGTACCTGCGCGAGCTGCTCGCGCGGCGTGAGTTTGGGGAACGCGGGACCGGCGAAGTCCTTCCGCGCGTCCCAGGTCTTGCCCGCGGCTGTCAGCTTCGGACTCCAGTTGAAGTCGTCCGACTCGTAGTCGCCGATCGAGTCGACCACGAAATCGAGCGCCTCGCCGCGCGACACGCGCACCGCGTCGAGATTGGTCTCGATGCCCGGGTTGGCCTTGTAGCTGAGGTGGTCCTTGGGCGGAGGCGGCGGATCGATGCGCCATTTGCCGAGCACGCCTTGCCGGTCCGACACGATCCATCCGCGGATGCCGTTGCTCAGCTTGAATCGCAGGTCGAACGCACCCACCGCGTGCACCAGCTTCGCCTCGATCCGAAGTTCGCCGTCCACGGGAGAAATCCAACGGCGCACCGCGCAAGCGCGCAGATCGTCGCCGGGCGCGCCGCCGTCCGCCGTCAGCCGGGCGACTCCCGTTTCGCGGTCGACGCCTGCCGAAGCGTTCCGCCACGCGGCGCCGGTGAAGAACCGGAAAGGCCGGAAGTCCGCGACCTTGCCGGATTCGGGGTCGAACGCGGCCGTGCCGTAACGCCACGCGCCAGGTTCGGGAGATGGCTCCACCGGATCTCCGCCGCGCCAGAACGGTTCGGCTCTGGAGATCTCCGGCGAAGTCGCGTCGCGCCCGAGCGCCAGCCGGTAGAGGCCGTTCAGATCGCCGGCGCGCGCCGCCAGACTCCGCGCCATCTCGCCGAGAAAGGGGCTGTTCAACAAGAACAGGCCTTGCTGAGGAACCGTGGTCTGATACCGCTGCGGCGAGTGCTGCTCGGGATCGGCGACATCGAACGTCTTCAGCAGCGCCAGCGGCCGCTCCCGCTCGACGGCGGCGTACATCGTGCGGCGGGGATCGGCCGGCGTCGCGACGATGGAGACCGGCTGCCCGCCGATGGTGGGATCGAGCTTACCGGCCACCGCCAGCATGCCGTCTCGCAACGCCTCGAAATCGAGCCGCCGCCGGTTCATGCGCCACAGCAGCTTGTTCTCGGGATCCTTGGCGAGCGCCTCGGGGCGGCCGGCGCTCGACTGTCGATAGGTCCGCGACAGCACGATCCGCCGGATGAGTTGCTTGACCGACCATCCGTCGCGCATGAAGCCGTCCGCCAGCGAGTCGAGCAGTTCGGGATGAGTAGGTGGATCGCCGCGGACGCCGAAGTCGCTGGGCGTGCGCACCAAACCTTCGCCGAACAAGTGTTGCCACACGCGATTCACGGCCACGCGCGCGGCGATCGGGTTGCGCGGACTGGCGATCGCGCGCGCGAGTTCGAGCCGGCCCGTGCCGGATTCGAAGCAATCCGGCTGCCGGGCGAGCACGCTGGGAAAGCAGCGTCCCACCGCGTCTCCGAGGTCGTTCTGATTGCCGCGCACGAACACGAACGATGGCTTGATCGCATCGCGATCGCGCGCGCCGAGCACGATGCCGCGCGACCCGCGGTAGGCCGCGTCGTTCAGGATCTCCTCATACTGCCACTGCAGGTCGCGCGTGGTGTTGGCGTCGCCTTCGGTCATGATCGAAGGGAAGTCCTCGACCGGAACTTCCGGCGGCGCGTCCGGACCGTGGAGCAGAGCCTTCCATCGCGCGTCCGGCGGATTGGCGAGCCTGGCGGAGTAGGCATCCGCGGGGCTCGCCTTGGCGGCGCGCCATTCGTCGAATACCGGATCTTTGGTTCGCGCCGCCCATCGCATGAGCACCAGCGAATTCAGATTCCGTTCGCGGGCCAGACTCTCGAGGCCGGAGCGTCCCATGTCTCGGCCTTCCCACAGCGCGTCCAGAAAGCGCCGGACTTCCTTCGGATCGCGGAACTCCGCGCGGAGCTCCTCGAGCCGTTCGGCGATGTAGTCCTGGCGGTTCTTGCGGCGTTCGGCGGCGCGCTTTTCGTAGAAAGCCGGGAGCGCCGCCAGTTGGACGGGCTCGCCGCCGTACTTGGTGTTGGCGAACACGCCGTAGAGCGAATAGTAGTCGCGGGTGGGGATCGGATCGTACTTGTGGTCGTGGCAGCGGGCGCAACTGACGGTGAGTCCGAGCAGGCTGCGGGAGACGAGGTCGATGCGGTCGTCGACCACGTCGGGCAGGTCGGTGGCGCGGTTCGGATTCGCGCCGAGCGACAGAAACCCGAGCGCGGCGTGATCGGCTTTGTCCGCGCCGAGTTGATCGGCGGCGAGTTGCAGCGCGACGAAGCGGTCGTAAGGGAGGTCGCGGTTGAAGGCGCCGGTGAGCCAGTCGCGATATCCGAACGAGACCAGGAACGCGCGTCCCAGAAAGCCGGTGTCGGCGTAGCGAGCCACATCCATCCAGTGGCGCGCCCACCGTTCGCCGAAGCGGGGCGAGCCGAGGTAGCGCTCGACGGCTTGCTCCGCGGTGAGATCGTAGTCCGCCAGTTCGGGCGGGAGTCCGGTCAGATCGAAGGCGAGGCGGCGGATGAAGGTGCGATGCGCGGCTGGCGGCGACATCGCGAGACCGCTGCCGGCGAGCCGCGCCAGCACCAGATCGTCGATGGATCCGCTGCCAGGCTGGAGCGGCTGCCAGGCCCAATGATCCTTCGCCGCCGCCGCTTTCGCCGCCGCGGATCGAGGCGCGGCCGCTTCCGGCTGCGGCGCTCCCATCTCCACCCACCGCGCCAGCGCGTCGATTTCCTCTTGCGGGAGCCGGCCCGTGGGCGGCATGCCCTTGGTCTGGTATCGGACCGCTTGGATCAAGCGGCTGGCGGCGGCGTTCTTGGGCGTGACCGTCGACGCGAGCGACTGCGTGTCGTCGAGCCGCAGTCCGGCCATGGGCGACGCGAGCTTGGAGCTATGGCAGGAGTAGCACTTTTGCGCCAGTAGCGGGCGAACCTTGGATTCGAAGTGCTCGACGCCGGGTTCAGCCGCGAAAGCGCTCGAGGCGAGCGCGGCTGCAAGGATCGATTTCACGGAAGTAGCGTACCACGGCGGCTCAGCGTTTCCGGCGGCCTGCCTTCCAGAGGCGGAAGCGTTCCTCGATCGAGGGATCGGGCCGAATCGCGAGCGCGGCATGGTACGCCTCTTCGACGACGCCAGTGGGGGCTCCCGACCAGTCGAGCACTTTGGCGAGGTCGACATAACACCAGGCGCGCCGGACCTGATCCTGCGACAGCTCGATGGCGTCTCGGAGGAGCGCCTCCGCTTCCGCGAGAATCCGCTTCCGGTTCGCCTCGTCGCGCTTCTTGCGGAACTCGCCGGAGATCTGCATCTTGACCTGCGCGAATTCGTGCAGGAACTTCGCGTTGCGCGATTGGCCGGTGCGGGAGGCCTCGAACAAAAGGTGCGCGCCGGCGAAGTCGCCCGCGCGTTTTCTGAGGATCGCCAGGTCCAGCGACTCGTCGGTGGTGTCCTGCGCCGGCGCGCGATCCAGTACTTGCCTGGCTTCTTGAACCGCGCCGCGGGCGATGAGTCCGTCGGCGAACCGCAGCCACGGAATGGCCGCCTCCGACTTCGGCTCAGCGGACTCGAACCGCTCGAACGCCGCTTTGGCCCGATCCCACTCGCCCAACGCATTCGCGTATTCGATCGTCTGGCCGGTCAGCGCGCCGGAACCGGGGTAGTCCGCCGCCGCTGCCTCTACTCGTTCCAGTGCCTCGGGCCGCTGCCCGATCGCCCAGAGTCTCGCCGATTCCCGTAGTGAGTGCACCACCCGGTACTGAGGGTGAGCGGGAAGAGTGACCCGGAACCAGTCGTCGCCGAAGTCGAACTCGGGCGTCGGAGAACCGTTCTGGCGCATCTGCCGGCGAATCTTCGGGACTCCGGTTCCCCTGCCCTCGGCGAGCCGCAACTCCTTCAAGAACTCGCCGATGCGGCGGTTGCGAGCGGGAGTTGGGGGAGCCGGCCGGTCACCGCTGAACGCGTCCTTGGTGATTCCCGGAACGGGTCCCGGATAGCTGATGATCTCGAGGCGGTCCGGATAAAGGTAGATCTTGGTCGGTTCAACGGTCCCAGGGTCGTAGGACCTGTGGTAGATCGCATTGACCAAAGCCTCCTCCATGGCCTCGTATGGGAAAGCGACCGACCGCTCGGCTTGGGCCACTCCCGGCACTTTCCGGACCATCACGCTCGTCATCGACTCCAGGTAGCGCAACGCTTCATGGATCTGGCTGGACAGCGGCCCCCTCACGTGTTTCTCTTCGATCAGGTCGCCGCCGGCGTCGTCGTGAAACTGCGCGATCTCGATCGTCGCCCCGCGGAAGTATTTTTCCGGACGCTCCGAGAAGAAAAGCAGTGCGATATTTCGAGGGACCTCATGGGAGTTGACCTTCGCGACCAGTCCGAGCCGGCGGTACAACTGGTCATCCGCCGGGACGAGGCCGTCACTCGCAAAGTCGCTGCGGACATCGGACAGATGCTTGCGGACCAGCGTCGGCGAAATCTCGTCAAGGGGCCACTCGAAGTTGCGGCGGTCGTCGAAGGGAATTCGCGACGACTTTTCGATGAGCCGCTCCAACGTGGCTCCCTTGGCTTCCACCGTTTCCGAGTTGACGCGCACCCAGTAGGCGGGATCCTTGTCACGCCCGGGTGCGCGATACGGCGGGGTCTCGCCGGCGGGGGCGAAAATCACGAGAACGCGCCGGCCTTGGAACTCGCGCGGCTCCATCATCGGCAAGTACTCGGGTCGGATGCGGCTACACGCGCCTCGAATTCTCTCGTCCAAGTCGACGCCCTCGAGTCCCTTGGGAGGCAACGAGGGAAGGCCCGCGTTCTCTTCCACGCCCACGACGATGTAGCCGCCGTTGGCGTTCAGATAGTCGTTGGCGAACGCCGCGATGGTTCGGATCGCGGACTCTTCCGAATAGGCGTCCCAGCCGGGCTTGTACTCGATTCTCCAACTCTCTCCCTCGATGGGGCTCATCAGGGACGAGAGATCGATCAGCGGGCCGGGCACTCGCTTCGATTCTACCAACGCCCCCGGCGGCTACTTCTTCCGCTGCTGAAACGTCGATGCGTAACCGTCTCGCGCCAGCTTCGCGCCCGGATGACCCGACGGCTGGAAAATCGCCTCGGCCCGCTGGTACAACTTGCGGGCCTCCGTGATCCGGCCCTGTGCGTGACAGGTGGTGGCGAGCAGGTGCACCAGGTCCGCGGTGGCGATGTGGTCATAGCCGAGCACACGTTCGTTGATCTCGAGGGCCGCGCGGTACATCTGCTCGGCGGCCTTGTACTTGCCCTGCTTCGCGAATAGAACTCCCAGGTTCTGCCGGATCCCCGCCACATCGACAGGATTCGGACTTGGCCATTGGCCATGCAGGCCGATCGCCCGGCGGAACAGCGGCTCCGCCTCGGCCAAGCGGCCGGATTCGACGTACATCTCGGCGATGTTGTTCAGGATCGAAGCCGCGATCGCCGCTTCGCCACGCGCGCCATCCGTCAGGGCGAGAGCCTCCTGGAAGAGCGGGAGCGCCTCGTCGACGCGGTGCGCCTTGCGGTAGAGCGACGCGAGGTTGTTGAGCGAGATCGCCACGCTCGGATGCGCGGAGCCCAGCTTCTTGCGCCGGATTTCCAGCGACCGGAGGTAGCACTTCTCCGCCGCCTCGAAATCGCCGCTCTCCTGCAGCAACGCGCCCAGGTTGTTCAGCGTCGCCGCGGCCTCCGGGTGCTCCGGACCCGCGACGCGTTCGCGGATCGCGAGCGAACGGCGGTACAGCGGCTCCGCGCTCTTGCGATCGCCGCGAAGCCGGAGGACTTCCGCCAGATTGTTGAGAGGCGCCGCGAGACGTTCGTCGTCCGGCCCGCCCGCGCGCTCGAAGAGTTCCACCGCCCGCCGCAGCCCGGCCTCCGCTTCGTCGAGCCGTCCCTCTTGTTTGTGGACCACCGCCAAGCCATTGACCGCCAGCGCGATCTCCGCGGCCGCGCCACGCCGCTCGCGGATCTCGAGCGCCCGCCGGTAGTAGCGTCCGGCGCTGGCGGCCCGGCCGCGCTGCCGGGACAGCTCGCCGAGGTTCGAAAGCGTGGACGCCAACGAACCATCCGCGCCGAGCTTTTCCCACAGCGCGGCGGCTTCGAGAAACAGCGCTTCCGCGGCCTCCCACTCCCGCCGCACCATGTGCGCGGCGGCGCGGTTGTTCAGGCACTTCGCCAGCAGCGGCTCGCCAACACCCTGGCGCGCCAGCCTCAGTGCTTCGTCGTAATCGTGGGCCGCCTCCTGGTACGACCCCGCGCGGTGCAGCCGGTTGCCGCGTTCCAGCGCTTCCTCGATGGCGGTCTCCGGCTCCGCGCCGGCGCACGCCAATACCGCGGCCATTCCTGTGAGGACGGCCCTCAGGGCTCGATTCATGGTTCGCCTCTCTTATCGAACTCCCCAGCCCTTTGCCCTTACTACGATCCGTTCCGGCTCCGGGTTCCGTCCTCGTGTGACTTTTTGACGAAGCACCAGCGCCGCGGTTTGCCTCGCGCGCGTCTTTTTCGGGATATCCTTGAACGGTGATAAGGACGCGATCGATCCTCTGCCTCGCGTTGCCGGCGGCATTGGCGGCTGCCCCATTTACCTCCGGCGATTTGCCCAAGCTCCGCGCGGCGGGCGATGTCCGCGTCAGCCCCGACGGTACGCGGGTTGCCTACACCGTCGTCAATAACGACACCGATGGACGTCCCTACTCGCAACTCTGGATCGCCACGGTCACGCCGGGGCCCGCCGTCCGCCTTGGCGACGGGAAGGAGGCCTCGTCGAGCCCCGAATGGTCGGCGGATGGATCGAAGATCGCGTTTTCCGGCCACCTTCGCGGCAAGCACGGACTCATCGTTGCCAACGCCGACGGCCGCAACGCTAGGTTCGTGGCCCCGCTGAGCGGCACCAACAGTCCGCTGCCGTCCACCGGCAAGCGATTCGCGTGGTCGCCGGACGGGCGGAGCCTCGCCTTTGTTACCGCCGTCCCGGGTCCGGAAACCGCCGAGGCTTCGGGCGACCCGATCGTCATCACCCGCTATCTTTACAAGCCGGATGCCGACGAGGGGATGATGCGCTTCAACGACAACAGGCGGCTCCACATCTTCGTGGCCGATCTCCAATCCGGCCAGACGCGCCAACTCACCACCGGCAACCACTACGAACACTCCATCGATTGGTCGCCGGACGGCGAGGAGATCGCGTTCTGCTCCAACCGCGAGCCGAACGAGGATCAGTTCTTCAACTACGACATCCTCACGGTTCGCCCCTCCGATGGCAAACTGCGCCGCGTCACCGCCACCGAGAACATCGAGTACCGGCCCCGTTGGTCGCCGGATGGCAAGACCATCGTCTACCAGGGCTGTAAGCGCGGCCTCACCGACCTGGAAACAACCATGGAGGACACGCACCTCTGGGCGATCGACGCGGATGGAAGCAATCGCCGCGAGATCGGCAAGGGGGTCGACAACCGCCAGGGCGAGCCCGTTTGGGCGCCCGACGGACAGTCGGTCTATTTCAGTGTGCAGGAACGCGGCGAGGTCCACCTGTATCAACTGCCTTTGCGCGGCGGACCGGCGCGAAAGGTGGTGGGCGATCGCGGAACGGTCGGCTCGTACTCGGCGGCCCGGGGCGTCCTCGCGTACACGATGGCTACGCCGGGAGATCAGGCACAGGTTTTCGTGCGCCAGGGCGACGCTCCAGCGCGCAAGCTCACCGGCCTGAACGCGGACGTTCTGAAAGACAAGCAGATCGCGCCCACCGAACCGTTCACCTTCGTCAGCAACGACAACAAGTGGGACGTGGAGGCTTTCCTGACCAAGCCGCTCGGGATGAGCGAAGGCTCGCGGCATCCGCTAATCGTGGTGATCCACGGGGGGCCGCATGGCCAGCAGGGGCCGGCGTTCAACTTCAAGAATCAGGTCTACGCGGGACGGGGATGGGGCGTGCTGATGGTGAACTACCGCGGCTCCACCGGATACGGGCAGGCGTTCGCCGACGGGGTTTTCGGCGATCAGAACGGGAATGAGGGTCAGGACGTGCTCTACGGCGTCGGAGCGGCCATGCGGCGGAATTCGTGGATCGACCGCGATCGCATCGGCGTGGAGGGCGTCAGCTATGGCGGACAGCTCAGCGCCTGGCTGGTCACGCAGACGCGGATGTTCAAATCGTCGATTCCCACCGCGGCGATCGTCAATCTGGTCAGCTACAACTACACCACCTACTACAACCAATACGAGCAGATGACCTTCGGGATCTTCCCTCACCAGGGCAACTTGATGGACACGTTGTGGGAGCGATCCGCGCTGAAGCACGTGGCGAAAGTCGCGACGCCGGTGCTGATGGTCCACGGGGAGAACGACAACGACGTCCCCGTGATGGAGGCCGAACAGTACTTCATCGCGCTCAAGGACGTCGGCGTCGAGACGGTGTTCGTCCGGTATCCTCGCGAAGGGCACGGCATCAAGGAAGTGAAGCACGTGATCGATTGGATCGACCGCTCGATGCGGTGGCACGAGTCGCACTTCCCCAAGGCGGCGCGATGAGCCAGCCCGGGCTGGTTCGCGGACTGGGGCTGTTCGCGGCGATGTCGATCAACATCGCCAACATCATCGGCACGGGCGTGTTCCTGAAGGCTCGTGTCATGACCTGCAACGTGGAAACGCCGCTGGCGGTGCTCGGCACCTGGATCGCCGCGGGGCTGCTGGTCACGGCGGGAGCGCTCGCCTACGCCGAACTCGGCGCGATGATGCCTCGCGCCGGCGGCGAATTCGTGTTCCTGACCGAAGCCTACGGACCGCGCGCGGGATTCCTGTACGGCTGGGGCTATATCCTGATCGGCCGCGCGGCGTCGTTGGGCGCGCAGGCGGTGAGCGCGGCGATCTTCATCAACATCATCTCGGGCGGCTCGCTCTCCTGGACCGCGTTCGAAATCGCCGGCTTCAAGTTCGGCGGATTGCAGCTTGCGGCGGCGCTCTGCATGGCCGGTGTCACCGCGATCAACTGCCTGAGCGTTTCCACGGTGGGCCGTTTCGCCACCACGCTCACGGTGGTGAAGTGCGCGATCGTGGCCGCCGTCGGGCTGTGCGTATTTTTTCTCACCAGCGGCAACTGGGGCCACTACGCGATGTCCGGCGCGGCGGGCGCTTGCGAAGGCGTCGCGGCGGCGGCGCGCGGCGGGTTGGGCGGATGGGCGGCGGCGATGCTCGGCGCTCTATGGGGGTTCCACGGATGGGCGAATCTGGCGCCGATGGTGGGCGAGGTTAGCGATCCCCGGCGCAACATCCCCAAGGCGTTTTTCGGCGCCGTAGTCGTCGTCGGCGCGCTCTACATGCTGGCCAACTCCTCCTACTTCTACGCGCTGAGTCCGGTGGAAATCGCCAGCGTGCCGCTCAGTTCGTCGGTGGCCACCGAGGCGATCCGGAAGTTCCTCGGTCCCGCCACGGCGAGCGTCATGGCTTGCGGCATGCTGATTTCGTCGCTCGGCGCGCTGCAATCGGGCGCGGTCACCGGCGCGCGCGTGCCATTCGCCATGGCGCGGGACGGAATGTTCTTCCGCATGTTCGGCGATCTGGCTCCATCCACCGGCGCTCCCGTGAAAGCGGCCATCCTGACCGGCGTCTGGGCCACGTTGCTGGCGCTGATGGGAAATTACGACAAGCTCACCGACTACGCGGTGTTCGGCAACTGGCTGTTCTTCACGCTGACCGTGGCTGCCGTGTTCAAGTTCCGGAAGATGCGCCCGGACGCGGACCGCCCGTACCGCGTAACCGGATATCCGGTGACGCCGGCGCTGTTTCTGCTGGTGGCCGGATACCTGCTGATCAACACCCTGATCACGACGCCGCTTTCGAGCCTGATCGGTCTGGGGCTGATCGCGGCGGGTCTGCCGTTCTATGAATACTGGTCGAGAAAGAAGGGCTCCGCATGAACTGGATCACCGCCGGGTTGCTGTTCGCCAACGTTTGGCCGCAGTTCCGCGGCCCTAACGCGACGGGCGTCGCCGATGGTGTGGCGCCCACGGAGTTCGGGCCCGGACGGAATCTGGCATGGCGGGCGGCGCTTCCGCCGGGCAAGTCGTCGCCGGTGTTCGCGGGCGATCGCATCTTCCTCACCGGACACGACGGCGACAAGCTGCTGACGCTGTGCCTGGACCGCAAGTCCGGCCGTGAACTCTGGCGGCGCGACGTGAGCCGGGCGCGCCAGGAGCGGCGGCACAAACTCAACGACGCGGCCGCTGCCACGCCGGTCACCGACGGCAAGCGCGTCGTCTCGTTTTTCCCCGATTTCGGCATGGTGGCGTACTCGTCGCACGGCAAGGAACTATGGCGCATCCCGCTCGATCCGATGCCGAGCATGCAGGGCGTCGCCGGATCGCCCATCCTCCACGGCGGCAAGCTGTTCCTGGTGGTGGATCAGGCCGAGGGTTCGTACATGCTGGCGGTGAATCCGGCCAACGGCGAAACACTGTGGAAGCGGGAGCGCCGTCCGGCTCCTGGCGGAGCCTATTCGTCGCCGGTTGTGTACCGGGTGGGTGGCGAGGATCAGATCGTGACGTTCTCGCCGCTCGAACTCGCCGGTCACTCTCCCTCCACCGGTGAGAAGCTGTGGTGGGTGGGAGGGCTTCCGCCTCAACCCAAGTCGACTCCGCTGGTGGTGAATGGCGTGATCTACTGCTATGCCCGCAGCTTCTTCGGCGACGCGGTTCCGTCGATCGCGGCATGGGAAACGGCCATCGCGGCGAGCGACAGGAACGGCGACGGGAAGCTCCAAAAAGACGAAGCTCCCGACGGGCCGGCCAAGCAGTTTTTCGGCGTTGTGGATCGCAATAAAGATGGGGTGGTGGACGCGAAGGAGTGGGACGGGATGAAGGAGGCGGCCGCTCCCAAGAGCGCGGTGGTGGCACTGAAGCCGGAGGGCCGAGGCGATCTCACGGGTAAGGCAGTGCTCTGGCGGTTCGAGAAGAACATCCCCGACGTGCCGAGTCCGCTGCTTTATCAGGGCGCGTTGTACATGGTGCAGAACGGTGGGATTCTGACCACGTTGGACCCAATGACGGGGGCGGTGAAGAAGCAGGGCCGGATCACGGGCGCACTGGGCGACTACTACTCGTCGCCGGTGGCGGCTGGCGGAATCGTGTACACGGCGAACCAGACCGGGCAGGTCGCGGCGATCCGGTCGGGCGCGGAGTGGGAAGTGGTGGCGGTGAACAACCTGGAAGAGGACTGCTTTGCCACGCCGGCGATCCTGGACGGCTCGATCTACATCCGCACCGGGAAGACGCTGTGGGCGTTCAAGCGCTAGCCCAGGGCTAATCGAAAATCGCGGCGAGTTCCAGGCGGAATTCCGGGATGGGCGCTTCGCCGGAAATCGCGCCGGACCGGAGGTGACGGGTGGGCTGATCGCGTTGGTGGATGTCAACGCGGCGGGAGTGCGGCCAGACGACCCACACGGCCGCGGCGCCGTTGTCCAGGTAGAGTTCGACGCGTTCGTCGAGAACCTTGGCGTTGTCCGAATCGGAAACTACTTCGATGGCGAGATCCGGCGCGCCCTGGACCTTGCGCCCGGGAGCGGTGGCGGGCGGACGGAGTAACACCGCGACGTCGGGATGACGCACGTGCACTGGCGTTACGTCGAATGCCATTTCGTTGCCCACGATCGCCGGCTCAGCGACTTGGCGCGCGATGGAGGTGGCGAGTCGCGCCTTGATCGCGTCATGCACGGAGTCGTTGTTCGGCATCGGCAGCAACTCGCCGTCGGCGTACTCCACCGCATCGCCGGGCTCTGGACGGGCGATGTAGCCGGGAATTGGGGCAAAGGCAGGGGAAGCCATGTTTTCCTCATCGGCCCCAACGGGCTCCCCACTAGTCTACTACATCGTAGCCGCGTCGATTCGCTCCGTCCGGATCACGATCGCCGAGTATTGCTGGCTTCGTCCCTCGACAAAGCCGTCGCCGATCTTGGTGACCAACATGCCGATCGTCTGGCCGTTGACGTGCACGTTAACCCCCTTCTTCTCCGTCATGCTCTTCTCGAAAATGGCTTGAAAGGGGTTCATTCGGGTCTCCTGTTTCTGGTCGGGGGCCGCTACGGCAGCCAGTGGCGCGGCGGCCGCGGTGGCGAAAAGTCGTCGTGTCATTTGGTTCTCACCAGGGAGTGCGCCGTTTTCCGGTCAAACCGCTCATCGTACCTCGCTATCGTAGAATTCTGCCCAGCTCCGGTCCTCGGGCAGCGCGTCCCGGTCACGCTTCACCCGGTTGATCGCGCCCTGGAGCCGCTCCCTCCACCGCCCGCCGTCCAAGCCGAGGACGCCCAAAGCCTCTTGGCCCACGGTCCAGAAGCCGGCCACCGCCGCCTCGTCGTTCACCATCGACTCGAGCGCCGCCGTAACGAGCGGATCCGCGCGCCCCAGGCGGCTGCCGACCCCGCCCAGCGCGAACACGGCCCAGAATCGAATGCGCGGATCGGTGTCGGAGAGCGCTGCCGTCAGGGCCGGGATCGCGCGGCCGGATCCGGCATACGACAGGCTCTCCGCCGCTTCCTCCCGGACTCCGGGATCCTCCCGCGGATCGTTGACGAGCGCGCACAGCGCCTCCACGGCGCGATCTCCGGGGTGCGGCTGAATCCACCCGAAGGCGCGGGCGGCTCCCCGCCGATGCGCCACGCTAGGCCCCTGCAACGCGCCGAGCAGGGGGACCACCGGGCGGCGTCCCCCCGCGGTCTCGATCGCGAGCGCCAATTCGTAGACCTCGTCCCGCTCGGTCCGCTCGAGGAAATCCGCGACGATTCGATCCACGCCCGCACCGTCGCCCGCTTCCCGGAGCATCCGCGCCGCGCCGCCCCGATCGAAGGGCCCGGCTCCGCCGTCGCTCGCGACATGGAGCAGCGCCCGACGGATTCCGGCGCCGCCGCGCCGGGCCTGTTCCACGCGCCGGACCAAGCCCTGCTCGCGATGCGCCGCCCGCCGGAGGGTTTTCTCCAGCCGCTTCTCGATCCGCGCGCGCATATCCGCTACCGGCTCGCGGCGATCCCAACCACCGCGTCCCACTGGAACCGCACGAAGCGGTGCAGCGACGACTCGAGGATGCGCTCCTGGTCCGAGTGCGGACCGAAGCCCTTTGGTCCATCCTCTCCGTCGACCATCGGTCCGATCCCGTAGCACTGCATTCCGCGAGCCCGCAGATAAGCCATGTCCGTGGCGCCCGTCAGCATGGTGGGCAACGTCACCGCGCCCGGATAGTGCTTCCTGGCCGACTCCTCCAGAGCCCGGAACGCGGGCGTGTCCAACCGCGACGGCGGCGCCAACGGGCGCGTATCGCGCGACGTCCGCTCGAACGACACCTCCGGATCGTTCACCACCTTCTTCAGTTGCTCGAGGAACACATCGAAGTTCTCGTCCGGCAGCGCGCGGATGTCGAGCGTGGCTTCGGCGGTCGACGGGATCACGTTCACCTGATACCCGCCACCGATCATATTGGGCGAGATCGACGTGCGCAGCATCGAGTTGTGCTTCGGCTCGTGGAGCGCCAGGAACTCCTGAACGGCCTCCGTGCGGGCCGGATCGAGAAGTCCGTTGTAGCGGGCCGCCTCGTCCTTGGAGCCGGCGACGGCCAAACGCTCGAAGTAGGTGCGCGTGACGTCGTTCATCCGCATCGGAGTGCGCCAGTTCGCGGCCTTGCTTACGGCCTCGGCCAGCTTGAGGATCGAGTTGTTGCGCAACGGCCGCGACCCGTGTCCAGCCGGCCCCTTGGAGATCATGCGCACCGCGTAGGGGATCTTCTCCGACGCGGCCACCGTCACGTAGCGGAGCTTGCCGCCCGAACGGACCACGTCGCCGCCTTCGGCGAGGCAGAACTCGGCGTCGATCTTGGCATAGTGGTTCTCCACCATGTACTTGATGCCGAACCGGACGCTCGCCTCTTCGCCGGATTCCGCGAGGAAGATCACGTCGCGGTCGAGCTTCACGTTCAGCCGCTTCAAGCCGAGCATGATCGCCAGGGCGGCGGCCACGTTGTCCTTGTCGTCCAGCGTGCCGCGTCCGTAGACGTACCCGCTGTCCCGGGTGGCGGAAAAGGGCGGAAACGTCCACTTGGCGGCCTGTACGCTGACCGTGTCGGTGTGTCCCAGGATGAGCATCGGGCGTTTCGATCCGTTCCCCTTCAGCCGAGCCACCAGATTGGGGCGCTTCGGATCGAGCGCGAACGTTTCGGTGGGGATGCCTTCGGCCTCGAGGGCCCGCTTCAGGTACTCGACCGCCGGCGCTTCGTTGCCGGGCGGATCGGTGGTGTCCATCCGCACCAGCGCCTGGAAATGGCGGAGCGTCTCGGTCTCGACGGCGGACCAATCGGGCTGCTGGGCGGCCGCCAGCAGTGGGAGCAGAAGCAGCGGAAGGATCGGCACCGCATCAGTGTACCGTCAACGGCGGCGGCCACGCTCGATGCGGCCGGAGGCTCGCCGCCCGGGGTTCGTCCGCAAGGGTACACTGAAACCATGGCCGCTCTGAAGGAAAGCGTCGACCTGGACCGGATCGACATCGGGGATCCCGCCCAGCGTCTTGCGTTTTACGAGGGGCTGATCGCTCACGGCGCTCCGCTGGTTCGCGAGGAGCGGATGCGGGCTTTTTGCGCCGGACTCATTGACGAACAAGGCCACGTGATCGATCGATCTCTCCTCACCGATTTGGATGTCGAATTGAGCGCGGAGCAGTAAGCCCGCCGACATGTCGCCGCCGCGAATGGTGATTGTCGCCGGACCTTCGGGCGGTGGCAAGTCCCCCATCTTCCCGATCTCGCGGATGCGGCTGGACGCCTTCAGTACGGACCTTCGCGCCGCGACGTTGTTGGGGGAAGCCCAGGGCGCGAACTCACCCGTCTTTCAGCCGGCTTCTGGCGCCGTTCCTCTGTATATGCGGCTTCGACGGCAGGCCGGGCAAGAGATGGAGCGCTTCATCGACGAGCATATCGACCGGCGCGAATCTTTCGCATTCGAGACGACTCTTCGGGAAGTCACCTTCGATCAAGCTCGCCGCGCCCATCGGAAGGGGTTTCGGGTGGAAATGATCTTTGTCGCCTGTGGCGATGAGCGGGAGCGCATTGAACGAGTGGCCGAACGCGGCGTTCGCGGTGGTCATGTCGCGTCCGAGGCCGCCCTTCGCGATATCTACCGGCGCGGTATGGGCATGTTGCGCCGGGCTTTCGAAGAAAACCTGAGCGGGAACGTCGACATCCTGACGGTCTTTCACAATGGGCGCGTGCCCATAGGCGAGCAGCCGCGGCCCCAACTCCTCGTTGAAATGGTGAGAGGCTATCCGTCGCCAGACCGGGGAATCGCCGCAGCCGTACCCCGGTGGTTCGAAGACGCGGTGCAGGGTACCGGCTTCGCCGTTGAGTGGCTCCGCGCGCGTCTCGACAACGAGTTGAAACGCTGAGTAGCTAAGCTCAATCGCAATCGTGTACCAGCGCCGCCCGGATCTCGCCGAGCGTGGCCCGGGCCGCCGCGTCCCACGAAAACTCGCGCGCTCGCGAAGGGCCATCGCGCGAGGGGCGCTCGCCGGATGCCAGGCGCTCCAGCGCCAACGCCAACGCATCCTCGTCTTCCGGCGGGAACGTCATCGCCGCTCCTGCCGAGATCGACCGCAGCGGCTCGATATCCGAACACACGGTGGGGATCCCCGCCGCCAGCGCCTCCAGCACCGGCATGCCGAAGCCCTCGAACGTCGAGGGATAGGCGAAAATCGCCGCGCGCTCGTACAGCGCGTACAACTCCTCCCGCTCGATCCAGCCGGTAATCGTCGCGAAGTCCGCCACGCCGCTTCGCTCGATCTGGCGCTCCACCGCCTCCGTGTGGAACCCGCGCATCCCCGCCAGCACCAGCCGCCATCCGGCGCGGCGTTCGTGGAAACGCGCGAAGGCCCGCACCAGCCGCTCGACGTTCTTGTGCGGATGCAGCGTGGAGACGCACAGCACCAACGGTTCGGGCCGGCGCGCGATTCCAAAGAAGCGCTCGTCCACGCCGTGTGGGATCACCGCCATGCGCGATTCCGCCAAGCCGTAGTAGCGGCGCAGATCCTCGCCCGTGGCATCGGACACGGCAATCACGCGCCGCGACCGGCGGATCGCGGCCCACACCAGGAATCGCCACGCCGGCAGATCGAACCAGCGAAAATGCTCCGGGTGGCGTTTGTGCTGGAGGTCGTGCACCACCGTCACCATCGGAACCCCAGTCGGCAATGGCGCGGTGAAGCCCGGGTTCAACAAAACGTCGATCCCGCGCAGGGGCAGCCGGAACTGCTCGTACAGGATCCGCGCCGGACGATTGGCGCCGCTAACCGGCTGGACCGCGGTCTCGAAGTTCGGCGCCGGCGGCGTCAGGCCAACACCGGTCTCGCGATTGGTGAAGACCACGTAGGAGTTCTCGCGATCCACGCGAGCCAGAGCCGCCAGCAGGCTGCGCAGATAGATCTCCGTCCCGCCCACGCCGCCCGGTATCAGGTAGAGCGCGTTAACGCCGATCCGCATTCGCGGCCAACTCGCCGATCCGGTACTCGAGGATGGCAACCTTCTGCGCCAACGCGACATTGTTGTCGCGCAGATGCGAAAGCAGCAGCGACACGCGATAGAGCACCAGCAGTAGCACGCCCACCAGGATCGACAGCAGAACCGCGTGCGGCGATCGAACTCCCAACGGCGCGCCGATCAACTCGAGGCCCGTGGGCCACCGCGACAGGAACAGCATCAGCGACGCGGCGGCCAGCCAGCTCACCGAGTACTCGACGCGGATGTGCTCGCGCCGCAGCGAGTACATCACCATGAAAATCAGCGCGACGCTCGACAGCGAGGCGACGAGAAACAGTCGATCCATGGGCTATAACCTCCAACGGTGGCGCTCGAATCGCAGGATGTTCACCAGCACGCCGAGCAGCACGTGCACGATGTAGTAGAACGATTTCGCCGGGGTGATGGTGCTGGTTCCCGCCATGCGCGGACGCACCCGGCACGGCACTTCCTGGAACCGGAACGCGCGCCGGCGAAGCACCACCAACGCCTCGATCTCCGGGTACTCCAGCGGAAAACTGCGGCTGAACACTTGCAGCGCCTCGCGATTCACGCCGACGAAGCCGGATGTCGGGTCGCGCACGGGCTTGCCGAGAATCGGCCGCAGCAACATGCGGAACATACCGATACCGACCGAGCGGGAGAAGCTCGTGTAGGGCGGCGAGCCCTCGAGGTAGCGCGAGCCGATCACCATCTGGCAACCGTCGGTGCGCAGCGTTTCGAGCAGTTTCGGCACGTCGCGCGGGTCCATCTGGCCGTCGCCATCCAGCCGCACCACGAAATCGTAGCCGAGTTCGAACGCCAGCCGGTAGCCCGCCTGCATGCATCCACCGAGCCCGAGATGGTGCGGCATCGACAGCACCCGCACACCCTGCGATTGCGCGATCGACACGGTGGCGTCGGTGGAGCAGTCGTCGGCCACGATCATGTCCACCGCGCCGAGCACTTGCCGGACCTCGGAGATCACCGAGGCGATCGCGCCTTCTTCGTTGTAGGCGGGGATCAGGATCAGAACGCGTCCGGCGGCGGCAGTCATTGGCTGGCGACCTCGCGCGGCGAAATCGCGAAGCGCCGCGCCAACGCGGCGAATTCGGCGGCGGAGATCCGGCGCGGGATCGCGCGGCGCTTGCGAATCAGGTCCGGCAGGGCGGGCGCGAGCGCGAGATGCGCCTTCACGGCGAACCAGACCAGCTTCGCGGCTCCATCGTTTTTCGCGAACTCGCCCGCCGCCCCTCGTCCGCCGAGCGCCGAAACCGCGTGCCAGAAGTACCGGGTCGCGCCGGCGATCGGCCCGGCCGCCAGCATGCCCAAGGGGAAGTTCTTCACCGCCACGCGAAGACGGTTCCGCTCCACCAGATATGCCTTGAGCGGCGACGCGCGTCCCGCCGTCGCCGAGTACGCGTGATCCACCACCGCGTCCGCGACGTAGACGCAGCCCCAGCCCGCCCAGCGGAGCCGGAGGCCGAGATCGGTGTCCTCGCAATAGAGAAAAAACTCCTCGTCGAACAGGCCCGTTTCGGCCAGCGCGGAGCGGCGGTACATTGCGGCGGAACCGCTGGGAAGCAATGCCTCCTCGACCCTCGCGAATTCCGAGGGAGGCCGTCCGTGGCCGCGCTGCTTGCTGCTGCCATCGCCGCAGAGCAGCATGCCGGCCGAATCGATGCGCGCGGCGTCCAGCCGGACCTGGCTCGCGAACATTCCCGCGCGGGGATGTTGTTGCGCGGCGCGTATCAGGGCTTCCAGCCAACCGGGACTCGCCTCCGCGTCGTCGTTGACTATGGCTACGAACTCCGATTCGGTGCGCGCGGCCGCGTGGTTGATCGCGCCGCCGAACCCGAGGTTGCGCTCGTGCTGGAAGACGCGGTCCGCCGCTGCGTCCGGCACGCGTCGTTGTCCGCTATTGTCAGCCACGATCGTCTCGAAGTCGCGCCAGGTCTGCTTTCGTAGCGCGTTCAGACAGCGGTCGAGCGGCTCGCCCGCGGCGAGCGTCGGAACCACCACGGTGACTCTGGGCAACTCTTCAGCTTATCTCGATTAGCCTATCGGCTAGCCGGTTACCAGTGGGTCAGCGAGCCATCCGGCCGTACGAACACGTTCTTCCGCCCGGGCTGCGTCACCTCGCCGATCTGGGTGAGCTGCTTCAAGTCCACCGTTACGCCCAGCCCGGGGCGTTGATTCGGCAGCGCCTTGCCGTTCTTGAAATCGAGGCACTCCGGCAGGTGCGGGATCGGACGGCCGCCATAGTTGTACTCCATGATGACCGGACCTGGGTATGTCGACAGGCAGTTGACCAGCGCCGCCGTCGAGATCGGACCGGTGAAGTGCGGGACGATGCCGACGGCGTGCGTTTCGCAGATGGCGGCGATCTTCATCATCTCGGTGATGCCGCCCACGTTCGGCAGCGTGGCGCGGATATAGTCGATGTCGTGGTTCTCCACCAGCTTGTTGAAGTCGTATCGCTGGCCCCACTCCTCGCCGTGCGTCAGCGGAACGCTGGTCATCTGGCGGAGCTTGGGAATATCCTGGTGGGCGTGCTCGTCGCGGACCGGATCCTCGACGAAGTAGGGCTCGTACTCCTCGATCAGGCGGCAGGCGCGGACGGCGTCGGAGTAGTCGAAGCGCTGGTGGAAGTCGATGCACCAGTCGCCGTCCTTGCCGACTCCCTCGCGCGCCTCCTTGCAGTCCGCCGCGACCTTGCGGACCCGTTCGTGGGTGTTGAACACGTCGCCGGTGCGCGTGTCGCCGGCGCCCATGCGGAAGGCGCGATAGCCTGCCTCCATCGTGGCCTTGGCGCGTTCGCGGAGGCTCATCGGCGCCCCGCCGGCTCGCGGCGCGCCACCCGTGGCGTAGCATTCGCAATGGTTCCGGACCTGTCCGCCGAGCAACTCGTGGACGGGCATCCCGAGCGCCTTGCCCTTGATGTCCCACAGCGCCAGGTCGAGCGCTCCGAGAGCGTGGATCTTCTCCCGTCCCGGCGGATAGAACCACGCGATGTACATCTCCTGCCAGATCGCCTCGATGTGGAACGGGTTCTTTCCGATCAACGTCCCGGCGCACTGCTCCAGCGTGTCTTTCGTTCCGCCCTCGCCGATGCCGGTGATGCCGGCGTCGGTCTCCACCGTGCAGATCATCGTGCTCTGGTTGAAGTTCTCGTTGAGGTTCGGCGGCCGGTGGATCTTCACGCGTGTGATCTTGACCTTGGGCAGCGCGCCGAACGCGGGCTTGGGGCGCAGCAACGTGGCGGGCGCGGCCACGGCAAGGGACTGCAGGAACGCTCGTCGATTCATGGGATGGCCTCCGAAATGAATGGATTCCGCCCGCCGGGGCGGATCTCTCAGTATAAAGGGACTCGACCGGCGCTACCGGATGGCGGGCAAATCCTGAATGGCCACGAACGCGTCGAAAGAAACCAACGAGCGGTCGAGCACGCCGCTCGTGTGATCGTGGCGGACTCGCTCGATCGGAAACCACCGGAGCGTCACGTCGACGTTGTTGGCCCGGGCCGGCAGCAGCGGCAGGATCGACTCCAAACGCGCCCCCAGATCGAGCGGCGCGTCCCCGTTGGAAAGGCAGCGGACCGAGTGGCGGCCGAGCGTACCGTGATCGACCGTCACGGTCAAGTCGGCGATCAACTGCCGCAGGACGTTCGCGTCGGCCGTGGCCTCGAGCCCGTCGAGATCGGCTGCCAGTCCCACGATGCCGTCGCTGGTCAGGGAAGTCAGCGCGGCCAGACGGTTGACAAAGAAGTTCCGCATCGCTCCCGCCCGTCGCTGGTAGGACCCGCTGGCGCGGAACGTGTGATTGCGCCCATCGACCGTGAACGTGGAGGGATAGTCCAATGCGTAGGTTCCCTCCGAAAACGCGGCCGGCGGCGCGAACGCCAGGCTGAACGGACCATTGTTGGAGTTCGGGGCGAAGTTGAACTGCCCCCACGGAACTGTCATGGACGCGGCGCCGCCGAGCGACAAACGTTGCGGAGGCTCAGGATTCACAAACCCCGCGGGCTCCCAGCGGTAGGCGCAGGAGCCGGACGGCGGTGGGGGCCCATACGCGCCGATCCTCCATCGAGCCGCGAGCATGCGTCCGAACGTGAAGTTCCGGGTGGAACCTGGCGTGGCGCTCGAGAGGAACGATCCCTCGGTGATTTGGGTCTCGTTGATGGCGATGCCGGGCTCTGTCAGTTGCGCGAAGTCGGCCGCGCCGAACGCAAGCGCGTCGCTGCACGGGCCTTCCCGCGAGATCGGCGCCGTTACCTGATTGCTCCACACGCCGGGGCCGGCGCCGATCTGGATAGGAACTCCGCAGCCATAAGCATCGGTAGGCAACGAACCGGGCAGCCCGAACCGGAACACGCCGGCTCCAGGGACTGGGCCGGGCGTGTATGCCGCGTCCGCGAGGGCGCCCCGGGCGAACGTAGTGTTGCCGATCTTCAGCACGTAACCGTCCGCGTTGGAGCCGGCGTTGGCGATCGTCATCTCGTAGTTTAGGCCGGGCCGCATCGGATTCGTGTATGTGACCGGTGTACCGCTAGTGTCCGCGATTTCCGCCAGTCCGAAGCCGAGCAGGTTGCGCGAGTAGATCCTGGGCGTCCAGACGACTTCGAACGAGCGGGGGCGGCTCACCTTCTCGCCGCGCCGGGCCGTGACGGACCAGAGGCCTGGAGCGGCTATGTCGGGAATGATGCCGGTCACTTGATTGGGTCCGGCCGATGCGAGCGAGCACTGCAGACTATCGCCCGCGGTGTTGGCGATCGTCAGGCTCAAACCGTCGATCTCCACCGGATACTCGCCGCCGGCCCCGGTCGTGTCCGTCAAGCCGAAGCGCCCGCTCGCGAGGAACGCCGCGCCCGGTGCGACGCCCGGCGAGGGCAGGAATCCCGGCCTCAGCGACGCAGCGTCGGACAAAGTGGCGATCACGATCTCGTCTTCCAGCGGCGCCGGATTGAGCGCGAAGTCGAGGTTTCTCTCCCGTCCGGCGGTGACGACGACTCCGGCGGTTTCCGTCTTGCCGAAATGCTCGGCTTCGACGGTGACGGTGTACGTGCCGGCCGGAACGCCTGCTACGTACGTCCCTTCGGAGCCGGTGAGGGCAATCTGCCGGAATCCGGGCCCTGTGATTGTCACCTGGGCGCCGGGAATCACGGCGCCGTTCGAGTCGGTAAGGGAGCCTCGCAATCCCGTCCGCGTTCCCTGGGCGGAAGCCATGCAGCCGGACATGATGAAACAGACAACGTTGCGCATGTCGCACCTCCGAATGGCCCGATTATGGCGCCGGGCCACGCGGAGTGCTCCGGGGGGGCCGTTACCAGTAGAGCTTCAGGGCCACTTGCATCTGCCGCCACGTGTTGGCCTGATCGTTCACCACGCCGAAATTGTTGCCGTTCAGGTTCGTTCCGCCCACGCCGAACACGGTCCGGTTGAACAGGTTGAACGCCTCCCAGCGGAAGTCCAGGCGGCGGGTCTCGCCGAACGGGAACGACTTGGCGAAGCTGATGTTCTCGTTGAAATTCGGGAACGAGCGCACCTTCGGGTTGTAGCGCGTGGAGTTGCCGAACGCGATCGGCTGGGCCGTGGCGGGGAACGTGGCCGGGTTGAGGAAGCGGTCCGCCGCGGGGTCGAACTTGTCGCCCTTGAGCGGCGCGCGCCAACCGTCGTAGGTTGAGATCGTCGGGCGGGTGACGCCGTTGAAGATCGGCCACGGACTGTTGCGCGAGAGCGCGATCGGGAAACCCGACAAGTAGCTCTGGATGCCACTCAGGCGCCACCCGCCGAGCACTCCGTTCGCCACGCCGCCCACGTTCATCCAGCGCTTGCCCTTGCCGAACGGCAATTCGTAGATCGTGCTGAGCTTGACTCCGTGGGTCTGATCGAAGCGGCCGATGGATTTCTCGAGGCTGCGGTTGTATTGATCCTGCGAGGTGCTGCTGGCGTCGTAGCTGTCGGAGTCGGTGAGGATCTTCGACAGCGTGTAGTTGCCCTGGAACGTCAACCCGTTGGTGTAGCGCCGCTCGAGTTTCAGCACCACCGCATGATAGGTGGAGTGTCCGCTCTTGTCGCCGCCCTGGGCGCCGGTCACCACGCTCAGGTACTGCGGATACGGCCGCAGCGACTGCGCGACGTTGCGGGTGGTTCGCTGAATGTTGGGGTTGGTGAACGCCGGATACGGCAGGGAGATGCCCGCTTGTTGCGGCAACGCGCTGCCCGCGGGCGCGTTCAGGATGTTGACGGTCTGCGCGGCCCCATACTGATTCACCAGCCGGTTCAGGATGGGCGTCGGCAACTGGTTGATGTTGACCAGGCCTGTCTGGAGACGCGACCCGAGCGTCGCGTTGTAGGCGGCCTCCACCACCGTGCTCGACGAGAGCTGGCGCTGGACCGAGAACGTCCAGTTGATGTTCTCCGGCGCGCGGACGGCGTCCGCCAATTGCCAGTGGTCCACATTCTGGTTGTTCTGGAACGAGGGGTCGAGTTGCGGCGGCAGCGGATACTGCGGCAGGCCGTTGTCCAGCTTGAACGCCGGCGTGATGCCCTGGTCGAGCGACGCGAACGAGTACGAGCCGATGAAGCCCGCGAAGTGGCCGGATCCGGCGACCACCGTCACTTTGCTGAACGACCGGCCGATGGCGGCGCGCAGCACCGTCTTCTGGTCCAGCGTGTAGGCCATGCCAAACCGCGGGCTGATGCCGCCATACCAGCCAGGCACCAGCGACCGCGTGCCTTCGCGGCCTTGGCCGAACCCGGCGAAGCGCAGGGCGCCCGGATAGTTGACGGCCGGATTGATCCGGTCGGGAGTGAAGTCGGAGTACTTGTCGCCGTCGTTCTCGACCGGTGGCGTGGTGAACTCATAGCGCAGGCCGAGGTTCAACGTGAGCCGCCGGTTGACGCGCCAGTCGTCTTGCGCGTAGAAGCCGTAGTAGCGGTAGAGTTGGGCCACGAAGCGGTTGGTCTCGGTGGCGCCGGACGCGGCGTCGCCCAGCAGGAAGCTGGCGAACGAACTGCCGCTATTCAGCGCCGTGGCGCCGGGAATCGACGTGCCCTGGAAGCTGAAGCTTGCCTGGCCCATGATGTTCTGCTGGCCGTATCCGTTGGCCCGCTGGCTCTGGAACGAGCCGCCGAACTTGAACGTGTGCGAGCCCTTGATGTAGCTGAGGTCGTCCTTGATCGACCACAGAGGCTGTTCGGTTCCGTTGAACGAAGTGGCTCCCCAACCGGAGAATTCGCTGAAACCGGCGTTCGGGAAGTTGACGTCGCAATCGGGCACGTTCTTCATGCAGATCTTGCTCTTCCAACCGCCGGTGGCGTTCGCCGACGCGCTCACCTTATAGAACAGGTTGCCGCCGATGGCGAAGTGGTTCAGCATGCGCGGATTCAGCGTCCAGTCGTGGGTGACGCGGTAGGCTTCGGTCTCGAAAGTCTGCACCTGGCCGTTCCAAAGGGGCAGCGGGAGGCCGGACGGACCGCCCGGTCCAACGGCTTGATTGAAATTGCTGTTGTTGTAGAAGAAGGCCATGCGGTGGGCCGTGTTGAACACGTGGTCCACCTTGAGGCTGTACTTGTTCTGCGGCGACACCACCGATCCGCCGGTGGCGATGTAATTGTTCCGGATGTAGTCGATCGTGCCGGGCGTACCGCCGCGATTCGGCTTGACCGGCTGCGCGAACGAGCCCCACTGCTTGGCGAACGGGCTGATGCGCCCCGCCGGGATCCGGTTGTTTGGGAAGGCGTCGCGAATCTGGCCAGCGCCGTTCGGATTCGCGCGCGTGGTGTTGGGGTCGTAGATCAGCAGGCGTTGATTGGCGGGGCTCACCAGGTTGGTGAAGTCGCCCTCGTACATCTCCGGCGTGGGCAGCGTCAAGATCGAATCGTTGGAGCCGACGCGGTTCCGGAAGCCTTCGTAGGAGAAGAAGAAGAAGGTTTTGTCGCGGCCGTTGTAGAGTTTTGGGATGATCATCGGACCACCCGCCGTGGCGCCGAAGTCGTTCTGGCGGTAGGCGGCGCGTTTGGGAGCGAAGAATCCGCGCGCGTCCAGCTTTTCGTTCCGCAGGAAGTCGTAGGCGACGCCGTGGAACTGGTTGGTGCCGGACTTCGACGAGAACGTCATGATTCCACCGCCCGCCTGGCCGTATTCGGCCTTGAAGCCGTTGGTGTCCACCGCGAACTCGGTGATCGCCTCGAGGGAGGGCGCGTTGTAGGCGATCTCCACGGCGTCGGCGGAACGGTTGGTCGCCACCGACACGCCGTCGAGTGTCGCTTCCCAGGCTCGCGCCTGTCCGCCGCCGAGGGCGAGTTGGCCGCCGCTGCCGCGAGCCTCGGGCGTGATCGAGACCAGATCGAACGGGCTGCGCAGCGCTCCGCCCACCACGAGTGGCAGTTCATCCACCAGCTTGTTCTGCACGGCGGTGGTGATTCTGGCGTTTTCGGTCTGGACCTGCGCGATGTCCGCGCGGACTTCCACCGATTCGCTTACCTGGCCGATCTCCAGCCGCGCGTCCACGCGCAGGGTCGCCGACGCGGTCAGAATGACGCCATCGCGCACGGTTTTCTTGAATCCCGACGCCGAGAACTCCACACGGTAGGTTCCGGGGCTCAGGTTCGGAGCGTTGTAATCGCCGCCATCGGTGGCGGCGACTGTCATTGCCTGGTTGGTGGCCAAGTTGGTGATGATCACCTGGGCTCCGGGAACTGCCGCGGCGGTGCCGTCGGTGACCGTCCCGGTGATATTGCCGCGCTCGGTTTGCGCGAGCGCCAACGAAGCGAAAGCGGCGAGCGAAAGGACTGCGTAGGACCGCATGAGGGGACCTCCCTGATCGACGAAGACTATTTCCTCATCTTACCAGGAGTCGATCCGGGACCGGCGGCCTTTCGGCTACCCAGGTTGTTCGTCCGCGGAAATCGATGCTGAAAAACCCTGGACCATTTCGGGCAATCGCCTGAAGGAGAAGGAATGAGCGCCCAGGGTTTTTCAGCATCCAAGCACAAGGAGTGAACGCGGATACGAGACGCTTTCCGCCCTCTAAGACCCGTACGGCAACTTTTCAACGACAGGGGGTCGAATATTTTTTTGGAAATTTTTCGGTCAGCGTCCCGCGGCGGCGATTTGCGCCCGCCCGGCGGGCCAGGAGGCGGGCCGGAAATCGAACCACGCGGCCAGCTCCTCGTCCGATATTTTCCTTTTTTCCATGATCTTACGGCGCTTCTCCCAGGCCGCCGGGGCCAGCCGGGCGACGTCGAGAAAGGCGGGAAGCGATCCCTGTTCGTTGATCAGGCACGATCCGGCGACCACCAGATCGCGCGCGGTGGCGGCCCAGAAGCTCCGCCGGTACAGATCGGAGGTCATATTCTTGATCCGCAGTAGGAACCGGTTCTTCACCGAGTGCCGGTTGAGCACCGGTGGCAGTTGGCCGCGGTTGCCGGGCGTGACCCGGCGGACGTGATGCGCCTCCGCGCGTGGCGCGTAAAGGGATTTCCAGCCAAGCAGTTGCGCGCGCCAGGCTACGTCGGCATCCTCGCGGTAGGCGAAGAAGTCGGGATCGAAGAAGCCGTCGGAGCCCGAGACGTCGTCGATCATTGTCCGGCGGTAAAGGGCGGCCGCCGCGCTCGCGCCGAAGACGTACTCCGGCTGGTCGAAATCGGGTCCGTCCGGTTGGTTCCAGCCGCGATCCAGGTGACGCATGGCCGGAGTGAATACGATTCCGGCGGAGTCGATCCGGCGTTCGGCGGGGATCGACATGTCGGGGTTCAGCCGCAAGAGCTTGCCGCAGACCGTGCCGACGCCCGGATCGGTGCTGGCGGCGTCGATCAGCCGGGCGAGGAAATCGGGGTGGAGCAGCACGTCGGGGTTCAAGGTGAGGACCCACGCCGAGGAAGTCGCCGCGATGGCTTGGTTTTGCGCGGCGGCGAATCCTAAATTGATGCCGTTATGGAGGATGGTGGCGCGGCTGCTGTAGCGCTCGAGGATGTCCTGGGTTCCGTCGGTGGAGGCGTTGTCGAGCAGGACGACCTCTTGGGGGAGCCCCGTTTGGGCGTAGAGAGTGTCCAAACACCGGCTGACGAAGGCCCCGCTGTTGTAGGTGACGATGGTGACGGCGACGGAAGTCCGTTTCATGCAATGCCTTACGAAAGCAAAGACCGTTTCGAAGCGATTTCAACGACAGCGGAATTTCCGTCATTTGCTGTAGTTGAAACGCACCCGGTTCGGGTCTTAGGATCGGTTGCAGGCGTGTCCGATGCCATATTACCCACTCCATGAGGAACTGGCCGCCGTTTTTCGCCCCGGACAGATTGTGTTGACGCTCCAAGACGAGGTCGCGCAACTGTTCGAAGAGGCGAGAGACGACGTGTTCCGTTACCTGCTGACCTTGGGACTGCATCCCCCCCAGGCGCAAGAGGCCGCGCAAGAGGTCTTCCTGCGGCTGTACACGACCTTGAAAAAAGGGGAGCAGATCCTGAACCGGCGGGCGTGGATCTTCCGGGTGGCGCACAATCTGGGCTTGAAGATTCGAGCCCGGCAGGGTGCGGTACCGTTCGACCCGGATATGGAAAGCCGGATTCTCGACCCCCAGTCGAATCCGGAGCGGTCGCTGATCGAAAGGGAAAGGACGGCGCGGATCGAACGCGCCATCTCCACCTTGAGCGATCAGCAGCGGCGGTGTCTGCAATTGAGAATGGAAGGTCTGCGGTACCCCGAGATCGGCGAGATCATGGGTATCAGCGCTTCCACGGTGGGCGAATTCCTGCGCCGGGCCATGACGAGGCTGCGCAAGGAGACGTCCCCGGGCAAGGAAGGTAGTCATGAGTAATCAGGAACGTGTCCATCCGGCGCCCGAGCAACTGCTCCGGCATCTGGACGGGGAACTTTCGGCCCGCGAGGCCGAACAGGTCCGCGTCCATCTCGATGCCTGTTGGGAGTGCCGCGCCGAGCGCGAGGAATTCCAGAAGACCGCCACCGAATGCGTGCGCTTCCGCCAGATGGCGGCTGCCGCCTCCCCCGCGCCTCCCCGGCCGTGGTTCGACATTCGCCGTGAGATTGAAAAGTTGGACGCTACCGGGCAGCCGTCTCTCGCCGGACGGATCGCCGGCTGGTTCGTTCCGGCCGCCGCTTCCTGGCGGCTCGCCCCCACCGCGATGGCCCTGGTGGCCGCCGGTTGGATGGTGTATTCGCTCCGGTTCGCGCCGTCCGCCCAGGCGGCGATGCTGCTCGACCGGGCCGTGGCCGCCGGCCGCGCCAAGGCGATTCAGCCGCGCAAGGTCGAAATCCGCAGAGGATCGAAGAAGTTCACCCGGCTGGTGGCGCCCAAGGCCGTGCCCGCCGCGATGGCGATGGCAGGCGAGGATCAGGAACTGATGGCCCTGTTCGGGGCCGCTCACTACGATTGGAACGATCCGCTCAGCGCCCGGTCCTTCCAGGAGTGGCGCGGCGGACTGGCTTCGAAGTCGGACCAGATCGCCGAAACCGCCCAGTTCTACGAAATCCGCACCACCACCGATGCCAGCGATCTTACCAGCGCCGCGTTGACGCTTGCGAGCGCGGACATGCACCCGACTCGCGCCGCCTTCCAGTTCCGCAACCAGGAGCGCGTCGAGATCGTGGAAGTGCCCGTGGATGGCGCCGGCCCCGCCGTGATCGCGTCGCAGCCCGCCTCCCCGGCCAATCCGGTTCCCGCCTTGCCCGCGCCCGCCGGAAATCCGCTGGAAAACACTACGCCTTCCGCGCCGGTGTCCCTACCCGCGACCGCCTCCGACGAACTGCAAGTGGTGCTCCGCCTGCATCGCGCCGGCGCCGATCTCGGCGAACCGGTGGAAATCGCCCGTAGCGGCGAAGCCGTGCGGGTCCGCGGAATCGGGCTCGACGCCGACAGGCAACAACAGATCAAGGCCGCGCTCGCCGGTCTGCCGCGCGTCGAAGTGGACTTCTCCGAGACCGGCGTCAGCGGCTGGACCGCGCCCACCCCCACGCAAGGCGTCACCGTCACCGGCGAAGCCTCGGCGGTGCAGGCGAGGATCGAAGCGGCCGCTGGCGGCCGCTCGGCGTTCGAACGGCTCTCGGCCAAGGTACTCGAAACTTCGGATCGGGCGATGGCCAGGGCTCACGCGCTCCGGCGGTTGGCGGCGCAATTCCCGGCTTCCGTCGAGACCGGTCTCCCCGCCGATGAACGGCAGGCTCTGGCGGCGCTGCGCACCGAACACGCCGCCGCGATGGACCGCGAGGCTGCCGCCATCCTCGACTCTCTTTCCCCCGTGCTGACTTCCATGGGTGGCCGCGACCTCGGCTCCGATGCCCAGTCGTCCGGCGCCTGGCAGCGGGATACGCAGCAACTGTTCGACTCCGCCCGCGCCATCGAGCGCCAGACGGGGATCGCGCTGGGTGGCGCTGCATCCACGGGCGATACATCGGGCTTGCCGTCGCAATTGTTAACCGAAGTTACGCGGCTGAGGAATCTGTTGAAGTCGTACCGATAAGCGGTAGTATGAAGAGGTGCGGCTGGTTCTCGCGGCGCTGTCGTTCGCGCTGCTGGGGCGGAGTGTAGGGCTCGCTCAGCAGTACAGCCATTTGTCCGGCATCGTGCGGGACATGTCGGACGCGGTCGTACCGGACGCCTTCCTTTCGGTGGTCAGCGAGGACACGGGGTTCCGCCGGTCGGCCCGCACCGGCCTCGACGGCGGATACCGGGTCGCCGCGCTGCAGCCGGGCCATTATAAGGTTACGATCTCCAAGGACGGGTTTCGTCCCGTGGTTCATACGGGCGTGAAGCTGGACGCCGCCCAGCCGGCGCGCGTGGATTTCGTGCTGCAAGTGGGAGCCACGCAGGAAGCGATCACGGTGCAGAGCGGTCCGCCCGTTCTGGCGAGCGAAGACGCGTCGGTGGGGACACTGGTCGGCCGGGAGTGGATCGAGCGGCTGCCTCTCAACGGCCGCGGAGTCCAGGGACTGCTCGAACTTGCGCCCGGCACGGTCGCCACGCCCGCCACGCGGGGCGAAGCCGGCCAGTTCACCGCGAATGGGCAGCGGCCGAATTCGCACTACTTCACGGTGGATGGCGTCAGCGTCAACACCGGCGTCAGCGCGGGCGGCGGACCGGCCGGTGTGACCGGTGGAGTTCTCCCTGGGATGACCGCCTTCGGAAGTCTGCACAATCTGATCTCGATGGAAGCGCTCGAGGAGTTCCGCATCCAGACCTCGACGGCGGTACCCGAATACGGCCGTCTGCCGGGCGCGCAGATCACGCTCAGCAGCCGCGCGGGCACGAACGACTTCCACGGCAGCGGCTACGAGTTCTTCCGCAATCGAATCTTCGAGGCCAACGACTGGTTTGCCAACCGGTACGGCTTGCCGCGCGCGCCGTCCGGAGTGGCCGACTATGGCGGAACCCTCGGCGGGCCCATCAAGCGCAACCGGGCGTTTTTCTTCGCCGGCTACGAAGCGATCAGAATCACCCAGCCGTTCGTATGGCGCGTGCCGGTGCCCGATGCGGCCATCCGGCTAGCCGCCCCCTCCCGCTTTCGCTCCCTGCTTTCCGTCTTCCCCCAGGCGAACGGCCCCCCGCTCGGCAATTCCACCGCCGAGTGGACCGGTAACGTCAACCGGCCCTCTCGACTGGATAGCGGAACCGTTCGCGGCGACCTTGCGGTGACGCAGCGGATCAGCCTGTTCGGCCGCTTCAACGAAGCGCCGTCCACCAGCGAGTTCGGCAATTGGCAGGTGAACGAACTCCATATGGAGTCGCGTAGCGTCACCGGCGGCGTCAATGCGCGGATCAAACCGAACATCATCGCCGACTTCCGTTTCAACACGAACTGGGCGTCCGCCGATTCCGCCTGGCGCCCGGACGCGTTCTCGCCTCTCGAGGACTGCGAGTTCGCCACCGCCGTGGCGGCCATCTCCCGCACCAACCGGGGCTGCGGCGCGTTCTATGTACTCTCCATCGCAGGCCTGGGGCAGGCTCTCTCGGGCCACGAGAGCGACACCCAGCAGCGGCAGTGGAATCTCGCCGGAACCACCACCGTCACCCGCGGCCGCCACCAGATCCGCGCCGGCGGAGACTACCGCCGGCTCACTCCCGTGCGTCCGCGATTCACCGACTACGTCACCGTAATGGCGGACAACCTCAACGACCTGCTGGCGCAGACCATCTGGACGTCGGTGACCGGCGCCGCCGAAAGCAAGGCGCTGTTGCGCGAACTGTCCCTATTCGGCCAGGACACCTGGCGGGTCACGTCGCGGCTGACCGTCAACGGAGGCATGCGCTGGGAGTTCAACCCGCCGCCCATCAAGAGCAAGCCATCGTTCGGGCAGGGGCCGTTTCCCGGCGGCATCGCTCCCAACGCCAGCTCGTTTACCATTTGGCCGTTGCGATACACCAATCTGGCGCCGCGCGTGGGCGGCGCGTACCGGCTTCGCCGCGACGGAAACACGGTGCTGCGCTCCGGCTACGGCATCTACTACGATTCCAGCCTCGGCATCGCCACCGACGTGGTGCACAGCCGCCCGAACACGATCTGGCAGATCGGCGGGCCGGCGGCCGATCTGAGCGGTTCGCCGCGGCGGATCATCGAGTACGACTTTGCGCCGGACCTGCGTCTGCCGGTGATCCGCCAATGGAACGCCACCGTGGAGCATGCCTTCGGCGGGCGCGATGTACTCTCGGTGGGCTACGTGGGCTCGCGCGGGCGCGACCTGATCCGGCGCGAACTCGGCGGCCGCGGCGGTCCGAATTTCGTCGGCATCGCCTTCTCGACCAACCACGGCTACTCGCGCTATCACGGCTTGCAGGCGCAGTTCCGAAAGCGGATGTCGCAGCGGCTGCAAAGCCTGGTGTCGTACTCGTGGTCGCACTCGATCGACAACGGCTCCACCGATTCCGGCATGTATTGGGTGGGCACGGGGTTCGATCCCCAGGCCGATCGCGGCTCGTCCGATTTCGACGTGAGGCACTCCTTGAACGCGGCGTTCACCTACGAGGCTCGCGGCGGCAAGGGCTGGCGCGCGGCCACCGGCGGATGGTTCGTGGACGGCGTCGTTCGCGCCCGTTCCGGATTTCCGGTGAACCTGTTGAACTCGGAGAACGCGATGGGCATCTCGTTCTTCAACGTCTTCCGGCCGGACGTCACGGGCGCGCCCGTGTGGATCGAGGAGCGGAACGCGCCCAACGGACGGCGGCTGAATCCGGCGGCGTTCCGCGCGTTGCCGAACCTGCAACAGGGTAGTCTGGGACGCAACTCGATCGCCGGCTTCGGCATGTCGCAGTTGGATATCGCCCTGCGGCGGGACTTCCCGGTTAGCGATCACGCCGGCTTTCAGTTCCGCGTGGAGGCCTTCAACGCGTTCAACCAGTCCAACTTCGGCGATCCGGTCCGGTTTCTGGCCAGTCCGCTGTTCGGGCAGTCCGTGTCGATGCTCAACACGATGCTGGGCCAGGGAACGCCCGGCAGCGGGTTGACGCCGCGATTCCAGCAGGGCGGCCCGCGGTCGCTGCAAATGATGCTGCGTTTTCGGTTTTGATGAACCTGCCCAACACTTACCTCTTCCGGCTCGGGCCGACCCCGCTGGTTCCGGTTCGCCTGGAGCCGGATGGACCCGAGGTCTGGTGCAAGCTCGAGTACCTGCAGCCGAGCGGATCCACCAAGGACCGCATCGCGCGATTCATCCTCGGCAAGGCGCTACGGGAAGGGCGGCTGCGTCCGGGCGGAGCGGTGGTGGAAGCATCCAGCGGATCCACCAGCATCGCGATGGCGCTGGCGTGCGCGCAGTTCGGTTTGCGATTCACGGCCGCGATGCCGGAAAGCGTGAGCAACGAGCGGGTGCTGATGATCCGCGCGTTCGGCGGCGCGATAGTACTCACGCCGCGGGAGGAAGGGATGCGCGGCGCGATCGCCGAGACCGGGCGGATGGCCGCCGCCGATCCCGCCGTGTTCCTGCCGCGGCAGTTCGCCAATCGCGACAACGCGCTGGCGCATCGCGTGGGAACCGCGCGGGAGGCGATCGATCAGATTCCCGGTGGGACCGTGGATGCGGTGGTGAGCGGCGTCGGCACGGGTGGGACGTTGGTGGGTTTGTACGAAGGGTTCCGCGAGGCGGGATGCGCGGTGACGCCGGTGGTGGCCAAGCCGGTGGCTTTGCGTTCGCGGCCCGATCTGGAATGTTGCAGCTTCAGTTCGCGCGTACCGGGCGTGGTGGAAAGCCTCTCCGAGATTTTCCGTCCGGCGGACTTGCCGGGACTGCGCGTGGCGGAGGTTCGCGACGACGACGCGATCGCCACCGCGCGAGAGTTGATCGCGCGGGGCTTTCCGGTGGGTCCCAGTTCCGGACTCAACTACCGCGCGGCCGCGGCGATCGCGGTGGAGCGGCCGGACGCGAAAGTGGTCACCGTTTTTCCCGACCGCATGGAACGCTACTTCTCCACCGAGCTGTTCGAACCGGCGCGGCGTGGAACGTGCTAAAGTGGCGCGAATGATTCGCGCATTCGCTCTGACCCTACTTGCATCGTTCGCCTGCCTGGCCGCCGACTTCACCGGCGTCTGGAAGATGGACCCCGCCAAAAGCGACTACGGTTTGTTGCCGATGCCCGATTCGGTGACGCTCGACGTGAAGCAAACCGGCGAGTCCGTTGAAATGAAGTTCGCGCAGGAAGGCGGACGCGCGCCGGCTCAGTACACGCACAAGTACTCGATCGACGGCAAGGAGTCGGTCAACGAACTCCTGGGGAACCAGATGAAGACCGTCGCGTCGAAACAAGGCGAGTCGCTGAAATTCAGCAGCACGGTGAACTACCGCGGCCGCGATCTGCGCATCGCCGACACGTGGACAATGGCGGCGGATGGTAAGTCGATGGTCTACAAGCGCAACATCGCGGCGCCGGAGTTGACCATCGACGTGACGATGACGATGTTGAAGCAGTAGCCGCTATTCGGCGTCCATGAAGTAGTAGCCGATCATGTGGCACACGATCATGTGCGCATCCTCGATGCGTCCCATGTGCGGGACGGGAACCTGAATGTTCAGTTGCGACATCGCGGCCAGCTTGCCGCCGTCGCGCCCGGACAGTCCGATGGTCCGGCAGCCGGCCGAATTGGCGTACTCCACCGCGCGCAGCACGTTCGGCGAGTTGCCGGATCCGCTGATCGCCATCACCAGATCGCCAGGGCGGGCGAAGTTTTTCAACTGCTCGGCGAAGACGACGTCGTAGGAAACGTCGTTGGAATAGGCCGTGAGCGTGGGCAGCGAATCGGTGAGCGCCTGGATGCGGAAGCGCTTGTCGCGCTTGTAGCTGGCGCCCTTCACCATGTCGCAGGCGAAGTGCGACGCGGTGGAGGCGCTGCCTCCGTTGCCGCACACGAAGATCGAGCGGCCCTCGTCTCGCGCGTCGCGAAACCAGGCGATCGCTTCGTTCACCTTGTTCATGTCGATCTTGCCGATCGTGTCGATGAGGTCTTGTTTGTAAAGTTCGGGAAAGGTCATGAGTTCCACTCCATGGCGGCCAGTTCGAGCGCGCCCCACAGGACGCTGTCGTCGCCGAGCGCGGCCGGGCGAACGTCCACGCGCGCCCGTGACCACGCCGTGATCGAACGGCCGAGTTCGGCGCGTAGCGGCGCGAACAGCCGCTCTCCAGCCTTGGCGATGCCGCCGCCGATCACGATCGCGGCCGGATTCAGCAGCATGACGCAGGCCTTGAGGCCCAGCGCCAGATCCACCACGTATCGATCGACGAAAGCCGCATCGCGCATGAGTTCGATGGCGGGTTTCCCATGGTCGCGTTCGAGCCACAGTCCGCAGCACATACGTTCGTAGCAGCCGCGCGCGCCGCACAGGCACTCGGGGCCGTCCGGCCGGATGGTGAGGTGGCCGATCTCGCCGGCGTAGGAATCGGCGCCGCGATGGACGCGTCCGTTGGCCAGAATGCCGCCGCCGATGCCGGTGGAAAGCGTCATGTAGAAAAGCGGATCGGCGCCTTGGCCCGCGCCGTGCCGGCCTTCGCCGAGCGCTCCCACGTTGGCGTCGTTGTCCATCACGGTGGGCAGGCCGAACATCGACGAGACGCATTGGGTCAAGTCGAAATCGCTCCAGCCGCCGACGTGAGTGGACAATGCGACTCGTTGCCGGTCGAAAAGCACGGGTCCGCCGAAACCGATTCCGCAGCGGTGGAGCGTCATGTCGCGCATCCACGCGCGTCCTGTCTCTTCGATGCGGGCGAGCATCCAGTCGCGGCCGCCCTGGCGGTCGGTGGCCCGGGATTCGCGGCGCGCCATCTGTCCGCCGGCGAACGCGGCCATCGAGAACTTGGTCCCACCGATGTCGATGGCGAGCGTGTTCATTTCTCGGCGGCCAGGACCTCTTTGGGCGACGCGGTTCCGGTGCCCCGCTTCATGATCGTGACCGAGGCCACCAGATTTCCGACGCGCGCCGCTTCCACGGCCGATCCGGTGACCGCCATCGCCATCGCCGCGCCGGCGGAAAAGCTGTCGCCGGCTCCGCAGATATCCACCGGCCGCTCCACCTTGCGCGCCTTGACGTGCTTGATGCCGGTGTCCTCCACCACGTAGGCGCCTTCGCCGCCGTGGGTGATGATCATCGGCTTGCGCCCGACGTTGTTGCGAAGCGCGTAGTAGTCGATGCGGCCGAACAACCGCTGCGAGGCATCGTCCGCCTCGATGTTGTTCGGCTTGACGATCACGTCGCGGTACAGATCGGACCTGCGGCGGGAGTCCACCCAGATCACTTTCTCTGGATTCTTTCGCGCCATCGCCGCCATCAGATCGCGAACGGCGGGCGTCACCACGCCGCCCTGGTCGGTTTCGGCCTGATCGGAAACCATGATCACGTCGAACTGCGAGGCGCGCGCCTGGATCTGATCGAGCACCCGCCGCTCCACGCCGGCGTCGAGCGCCCGGGTCGTGATGAAGTCGACCCGCGGCAGATCCTCCACTCCGGTCTTCGCGTTGATCAGCTTGGTGTAGGTGAAGGTCTGCAGGTCCGACGCTTCCACCAGCAGGTTGGCGGCGATCCCGCGCGCCTCGAGGGAGCGCTTCAACTCCATGCCGAAGCCGTCCTGTCCAATCACCCCCAGCACGGCCACCTTGCCAACGCCGAGAGCGGTCAGGTTGTTGGCGACGGTGCCGCCCGCGCCGGGAGAAGTCTCGGTCGAGACTACCCCGATACGGGGGATGCCGGTCTCGCGGCTCGGCTCGGCGGTGCCGGGATCGTAGGTGCACCAGCGATCCAAGCAGATGTCGCCGATCACGACGGCGGACCGTTGACTGAATCGAGTCAGGATTTGGGCGGTAGTCATCGAAGTTCCAGTATCGCGCGGCGCAGGGCCGGCAGGGTGGCCCGGTGGTCGCCGCTGAAGTAGAAGCTCTCGCCGCCGTCGGCCACGGTTCGGACGAGCAGCGTCTTGTGTGGACGGAAATAGTAGCCCGGATCGGACTTGTCCAGTTCCTTGCGGTGATCGCCGCGGATGGGGACCAGGTCGAATACCGCGGTTGCGAAATGGCGGATCTCGCGGCCTTCCCGATGCGCGACGTTGCGAGCCATGGCGAGCGCCTTCAAATAAACCTCGGGACCCATGATCGCCGAACCGAAGCTGAGCGCCACGCCTCCCTCCAGCCGTTCGACCGTGCGGGCGAATATGAGAAAGTCGCGATAGCTGGCCGCGCCGATGGCCGCGCCGTCGCAATTGGGGTGCTCGTGCAGGATGTCGTAGCCGATGCCCACGTGTACCGTCACCGGCACGCCCAGCCGGTACGCCGCCGCGAACACGCTGAGATCCTTGTGTGGGAACTCGATCTCGAGGATGTGGCGCCCTAGCGCTTCGCCGAACCCGGTCTCTTCGGCGGCTGCCTGGATCGTCACGGCGTTGAGGTCACCGGTCTCTTGCCACAAGCCGAACTCGCCGGACCGAATGTAGCGCGCGACGCTTTCGGTGGTGGCGCCGATGCGGGCGAGTTCGTAGTCGTGGATGGCGCCAGCGCCGTTGAGCGCCAGGTGATCGACGAAGCCGCGCTCCATCAGGTCGATGAGATGACGGTTGACGCCGGCGCGTAGCACGTGCGCGCCCATGATGAGGATTCGCGCCGCGCCCCGCTCGCGCGCGGCGGCCAGCCGCGATGCCACGGGGGAAAGGTCGGGGTGCGAGAACGGCGGAACCTCGTCGTCGAGCGAGAGCCACCGCTCGAGGCGCAGATCGTGCGTACGTTCGGCAAGCGGCTTGACGAGCAGCCGCGAACGGTCGAAGATCTCGTATCGGGAGGGCAAGGCGGTATGAGGATCAGGAGGGAAAGAGGCGGGACCACAGGTCGCCGCGGCAGAGGTAGTTTGGAACGATGTAGTCGGCGCCGACGCCGGCCAGCCGGTTGCGCTTCCACTCGTCGACCTTCAGGCAGTCGGGTTCGTCGGAGGCGACGCCGACGGCGATGCCGCCCACCTGCTTGACGTTTTCGATCTCGACGTAGCCATCGCCGAAGCCGAGGAATTCGTCGCCGCGCGCCTCGGCGCCCTGGATGATCCGCTGGATCAGGATGGCCTTGGAGAAGCTCTTGTAGTCGTCGAGCGCGCCGTGGACGCCGCCATCGAAGTAGGGAGTGACGCCCAGCAGCCGCGCCTCGTTCTTCATGTAGGCGTCGTCGGTTCCACTGGCGAGGTACAGCTTCATGCCGCGATCCCGCAACGCGTCGAGCAGCTCGACGCTGCCGGGCACCATGTATTTTTCGGGTGCGCACTGGCCCGACTCGAGTTCGTCGACGCGGCTCTTGATGCGGTCCCACAACCGGTCGAGGTACATGCGCTTGTACACCAGCGGATCCTCTGGCGCGCCGCCGCGCTTGGCAATCTCGTCCGCCAGTTCGATCATTTGGTAGATGGTCTGTTTGCCCGTCAGCCGGCCGACGAAGTCGCGAACCAGCTTTTCGAGATCGGCCTCGGGCTCGCCGGTTTTCAATTCGGCGAGGATTTCGACCATCATCGGAACCATCACGTCCATCCAGCCGGACCGTATCGTCGACAGCGTCCCATCGAAATCGAACAGCGCGACGCGCGCGCGATGGGCCGTTGCGTCCGGCCGTAGTTGTTCCACCATGTTCCCTTTTATTGTAGCGGGCGGCGGTCCGCGCGCGTCCGATCCTTCGGGTGGATTAACCTCGAAGCCGAATTTCGGCGATATACTTGTGATGGAGCCAGACCTCGCCGGAGAGTTGTCAATTTCATGAACATGCGCCTTGCCTTTTCGTGGCTGGCGGGAGCGCTTGCGCTCACCGCACAGCAAGGGTCCCCAAGCAAGGGGGACGCCTACTATCACTTTTCGATGGGGCATCTGTTCTCCGAGCAGATCGGCGCCACCGGCGGGCGCAACCCAGAATTCGTCAATCAGGCCATCGATCACTATCGAAACGCCTTGAAGGCGGATCCTTCCGCCGGATTCCTGGCGGACGAACTGGCCGATATCTACCTGCAGACGGGGCGCTACAAAGAGGCTGAAACCGATTCGCAGGCGGCGTTGCGCGACAACCCGAACGACATCAACGCGCGCCGCGTGCTGGGCCGCATCTACCTGCGGCTGATCGGCGATCCGCAGCGCGGGCGGATCAATCAGGACTACGTCAAAAAGGCTACCGAGCAGTACACCCGGGTCGCCGAGGCGCATCCGAAGGATGCCGACGCCTTTCTGACGCTCGGGCGGCTGTACAAGCTGCAACAGGACTCGGTGGAGTCCGAGAAAGCGTTCAAAAAGGCGATGGACCTCGATCCGGGCAACGAGGAAGCGATCTCCGGCCTGGCGATGGTCTACTCCGATCTGGGCGACAACAAACGCGCGGCGGAGATGCTGAAGCTGCTGTCCGACAAGCAGCCGAGCCTGAACAACCTGCTCTCGCTGGCCGGTTCCTACGAGCAGACCAGCGATTACGCGCTGGCGGCCGAGACGCTGAAACGCGCGCGCAAGCTCGACCCCGACAACGAGCAGATTCAGCGGGCGCTGGCTCGCGATCTCTCGCTTGCCGATAAACTGGACGAAGCGGCCGAGCTCTACCAGGAACTGTTGAAGGCCAAGCCCAAGGACTGGGAAGCGCACCTGCGGCTCTCCCAGATCTACCGCCAGCAGAACAAGTTCGACAAGGCCCGCCAGTCGCTCGACGAAGCGAAGAAGGGGGATCCCAACAACATCGAGGTTCTCTATCACGAAGTGGGACTGCTCGAAGGCGAGGGCAAGACCGAGGAAGCGATCGGCGCGATGAAGCAGGTGGTGACCGCCACCGCCAAGCGCAACTACTCGGCGTCGGAAAAGGGGCAGCGCGCGATGCTGCTCGAACGGCTGGGCATCCTCTACCGGTCGGAAGACCGGTACGCGGACGCGGTGGCCACTTTCCAGGAACTCGCCGCGCTCGATCCCGCGCAGGCGGCGCGGGGACAGGCCCAAGTGGCCGACACCTGGCGCCAGGCGAAGGACTACGCGAAGGCCAACGAAGAGATCGAGCAGGCCTACAAGAAGTATCCCAACGACCGCACGGTTCGCATCGTGCGCGCCAACATCATGGCCGAGACCGGACGGGTGGATCAGGGCGCCGCCGACATCCGCAAGATGCTCGACGGCAAGAGCGACCGCGAGACTTACCTTTTGATCGCCCAGTTGTACGAGAAGGCGAAGAACTACGCCGAAATGGGCAAGGCCATCGACGCGGCCGAGAAGCTCTCCATGTCCAACGAGGACAAGGAGACCATTCACTTCATGCGCGGCGCGATGTTGGAGAAACTGAAGAAGACCGATCAGTCGGAGGCGGAGTTCAAGAAGATTCTGGCGATGAATCCGTCGTCCGCTTCCGCGCTCAACTATCTCGGCTACATGTGGGCCGACCGGAACGTGAAGCTGGATGAAGCGCTCGGAATGATCAAGAAGGCCCTGGATCAGGAGCCCAACAACGGCGCGTTCCTCGACAGCCTCGGCTGGGTGTACTTCCGCCTGGGTAAACTGGACGACGCCGCCACCTACCTGCGGCGCGCGCTGGACCGGAGCGGCAAGGATCCCACGGTGAACGATCACCTGGGCGACGTCTACGCCAAGCAGGGCAAGTGGAAGGACGCCGCGGCCCAGTGGGAGCGCTCGGTAAAGCTGTACGATCAGAGCCCGCAGGGCGAGCATGATTCCGCCGAAGCCGCCAAGGTCCGAAAGAAGCTCGACGGCGCGCGCGTGCGCGTCGCCAAGGAACAGAAGCGATGAGATATTGGACAAGCCTGCTGGCGATCGCCGCGCCGCTGGCGGCGCAGAGCGTCACCTACACCCGCGACGTCGCGCCGATCTTCCAGGCAAAGTGCCAACAGTGCCACCGGCCGAACGACATCGCGCCGTTCGCGCTGGATGGCTATGAGGCGGCGCTCGACTGGAAAGGCGATATCAAGCTCGCCGTGAGCGAAGGCCGCATGCCGCCGTGGAAACCCGTGGCCGGCGCTGGCGACTTCCGCGGCAACTTCAGCCTGACCCAGGAAGAGAAGGACAAGATCCTCGCCTGGGTCGATCTCGACGGGCCCAAGGGCGAGGACTCCGACATGCCGGCCCCGCTTCCCGAGCGGGGCGAGTGGGTGCTGGGAGAGCCGGATCTGGTGCTGCAAATGCCGGAGCCGTACACGCCTCCGCGCGGCAAGGACATGTACCGCTGCTTCGTCCTGCCGACCGGCGTCGAGGAAACGAAGTACGTCGGCGCCTACGACGTCCTGCCGGGCGACCGGCGGAGCGTGCACCACGTGATTCTGTTCACCGACACCACGGGCGAGGCGGAGAAGCTGGATGCCAAGGATCCCGAGCCCGGCTACACCTGCTTTGGCGGCCCGGGCACCCCCATTTCGGCCACCGATCTATTCGGCGGCAACTCACTGGGATTGGGCGGCTGGGCGCCCGGCACGCGTCCCAGCCACCTGCCCGATGGTGTGGGCGTGGAGATGGCGCCCAAGACGCGCGTGGTGATGCAAATCCACTACTATGCCCGGAGCGGCGCGAGTCCGGATCAGACCCGCGTGGGGCTCTACTACGCGAAATCGAAAGTGGAGAAGCGGCTCATCTACCTCCCCGTGCTGCCTCTGGACGCTCGCGGGAACGTCAGCCTCACGATTCCGGCCGGCGCGAACCGGCACGTGGTGAACACCGAGTTCCTGGTGCCGCTGCTGCTGGGCGCGCAGGTGGTGAGCGTGTTTCCCCACATGCATTTGCTCGGCACCGATATCAAGGCCGAGATCGTCGACACGCTCGGCCGGAATCCGCGGCCCCTGGTGCATATCGACAAGTGGGACTTCAACTGGCAGGGCCCGTATGTGTTCAGCGAACCGGTGAAACTCCCCGCGTTGAACCGGGTCCGGCTGTCGTGCACCTACGACAATTCGGCGGCGAACCCCCGGAATCCCAACAATCCGCTGAAGACGGTCCGCTGGGGAGAAGGCACCGAGGACGAGATGTGTCTGGTGTTCCTGGGCGTCACCTTCGACCGCGATCGCCTGCAGTAACGGCTACCAGTATCCCCACTGGCCGGCCGCTATCACGTACGCGCTCAGCAGGGCGTTGGTGATGCCATGGGCAAGCATGCAATCGCCCAGCGAACGTGTGCGCACCGCCCACAGATTGTAGGCGATCCCCGCCAGCAAGCCGACATCCCAGAACGGTCCGTGCTCCACGGCGAACAGCGCCGCCGTGATCCAGAAGGCGTTGGCGGCATACTTGCCGATCGGAACGCTCTGGAAATCCTGCGACACAATCCAGCGCATGAGCCAGCCGCGCCAGAAGAGTTCCTCGAGCACGGGAACCAGAAGTACGGCGCGAATCGCGCGGAACAGCAGCACCATGGGATTGGAGCGCAGAGCCTCGGGCACCGTACTCGCCACTTTGCCCGTGATGCCGTTCTGGAAGATCCAGTGCTCCCGCCACGCCGGGAACAATAGGTCCGGCGCGATCCAGATGGCGAAGACGGCGGCGCCAAGCGCGACGCTGCCCATCCACCGTTCGACGCGAAGGTTCAGGATCTCGCGGGAGCAGAACCAGATCGCCGCGGCGATCGCGGCCGCTCGAAACGGATACTCCCACTCGCCCAAACCCAGGAAGTCGCCCAGGCCGAGAAACACGCAAAAGACGGCGAACGGCCCCACCCACGGCCTGGCCGGGTGATTCCAGAGGCCGTCCGAGCCGAAGGCGGTCACCCGATCCGCCGCATCAGCTCCTGGATCTTGCGATCCTCGTCGCCGTTGGGGCTGTTCCGCATGGCTTCTTGAAGCTCGCGCTTGGCTTGCAGCTTGTCGCCTTTCTGAGCGAGCGACAGGGCCAGGTGATAGCGCCACGTCACGTGCTTGGGCCGCTGCTTCACCAGATCGGTGAAGATGCGGACGGCATCGTCGGAGAGATTCTTCTTGAGATAGACCCAGCCGAGCGTGTCGGCGATGTTGAGATCGCCCGGCGCCAGTTGCTTGGCCCGTTGCGCGTGTTTGAGCGCCACGTCCAGATCGCCGTTGGTTTCCACCAGCCAGTAGGCGTAGTTGTTCAGCGCGATCACGTTATCGGGCGCGACGCGGAGAATCTGCTCGTAAAGCGGCCGCGCCTCGGCGCGCTTGTTCTGCGATTCCAATGCCAGCGCCATCTGCAACAGGGGGGCGGCCTCGTTCGGAGCCCCGTTCTTGGCCGCCTCGAACGTCGAGTACGCCTCGCTCCACTTCCCGGCCCGCATGTAGGTATCGCCGAGACGCATCATCACGTCGAGCGCCTTCGGATCGGCCTGCAGCAGGGCTTGATAGTAGCCGATGGCCTCGTCGTACCGCTTGGTCGCGGTGGCGACCATGGCAAGCGCGGTTCGAAGCGCCTTGACATAGGCGGGCTTGGAGGCGGTCTCCGGCTTTTCGAGCTCCTTCTTCAGCATCTCGGCCGCTCGATCCTCGCGCTTGGAAACCAGGTAGACGTCCACCAGACCGAACACGCCTCGGGTGTCGCCGCCCTGGACCATGGACCGGAAGCCCTCCTCGGCGGTGTCCAGTCTGCGGTCCAGCATGTTGGTCTGCGACAGCATGTACTGTGCGTCCCTGAGTTCCGGTTTGCGCCGCAGGACATCCTCGAGCAGGTTGCGCGCGCCCTTGAAGTCGTTCATGCCCATCAGCGTGGCGGCCCGGAGCAGATAGGGCGCCACCAACGTGGGCTGCACCTTGATCACGTCGTCGGCGTACTGCTGCGCCTTTGCGAACTCGGCCTTGCCGAGATGCAGCCGCGCCAATCCGATCTTGGGCGGTCCGTAGGCCGGCCGGAGCTTCACCGCCTCGAGGAATTGCGCCTGCGCCTTGTCCGGTTGGCCCTGCGCGGCATAAGCCTCACCCAGGTTGTAGCGGACGACGGGGTTGTCCGGCATCTTGCTGAGAACCCCCTCGAACTCCTTCACCGACAGGGCGACTTCTTCCTTCTTGCCGCTGCGGAGCCGCAGGGCCGCTCGCAACGCGCGCGACTCCGGATCGTCCTTGTCCTCATCCACCAGCGCATCCGCGCGGGCGATCGCATCCTCGAACTTACCCTGGACGGCGGCGAGTTCCACCAGCTTCTTCCGGAGCTTTCTCGCCTCCTTGGGAGTCGCCTTGATGCCGGCTTCATATGCCGTCTGCGCCTCGGCGAAGTTGCCGATCCGGAAGTAAAAATCGCCCACCTGGACGTAGGAGTCCGGGAACTCGTTCGTTTTGGCGGTGAGGGTCTCCAGCGCCTTCTTCATCTCGTCCGGTTTCTTGGCGCCGAAGAAGTGGCCGGCCAGTTCGAGAACCGGAATCGCGTCCTTGGGGCTTGCCGCTACCTTGCGGCGGAGGATGGCCTCCGCTTTGTCGACCTTACCCTGGCCCATCTTGTAAACATAGAGCCGGTCGTGGAGGACGTAGAAGTCCTTGTGTTTCTCGATCGCGGCCACCAATCGCGCCTCGGCTTCGTCGTTCCGCTTTTCGACGAACAGGATTTCGGCGACGATCAGGGCTATCTGCGGGTTGCCGGGATTGATGGCCTCGGCGGCGTTGAAGTGATCGAGCGCGGCCTTGGTGTTGTTCTCGGCCAGCTCGAGATAGCCCGAAATCCGTAGCCCCTCGAAGGACTTCGGGTTCAGTTTTAGCAGGCGGTCGCGCAGATCCTTGAGATCCACCAGGAGCGGCTTGTTCTTCTGCCGGTCGGCCAGGTAGGCCGTCATGTAGATATCGGCCAGCTTGGAATGCGCGTCGTTGTTGTTCGGCTGCAACTCCGACGCACGGCGCAACGCCCTCACGGCCTGGAGCGGACGCCCCGCCTTCAGCTCGGAAAGCCCCAGCCGGTAGTACGCTTCGCCGTACAAAGCATCCTTTTGGATCACCGTCTGGTAGATGAGCGACGCTTCTTTGTATTTTCCAGAGTTGAAATACTTGTTGCCGTTTTCCACCAGCCGCTTCTTTTCGGCTTCCTTGTCGGTGGAACATCCGGCCAGCAGCGCCAACAACGCCGCCAAGCCGATCGATTGGATTCTCGTCCGATTCATGAAATGCTTCCCTCGAGGGTCCACGCGTTCAGTTCACCACAAACACCGGCGGGCCGCAGCCGGCCGCCAGTCCTAATGGAGCGCACTCTTTCAATGGTACTCGTATTCCGGGTGGCGCCACTACGTCTGGCGCGGCGGCGGTCCGCTCGACTACACTCGATCCATGAAGCGTATCTCGCCCGGTCCGGTGCTGTTCGGGTTGGCCTTGGCCATGTCCTCCGGGGCCGTGGCGCAGTCGTCGGGACCCGAGCATGGATCGCTGGTCGTCATCGGTGGAGGGAGCATCGGTCCGGAAATCCTGGGGCGGTTCATCGAACTTGCGGGGGGCAAGGATGCCCCCGTTGTCGTGATCCCGACCGCGGGGGAGTCCGATGCTTATCCGCCGGATTGGTCTGGCGCCGGATTCCTTCGGAAGGCGGGCTGCACGCAGGTAACGGTACTGCACACCCGCGACCGCTCGCTGGCGGATTCGGAGGCCTTCACCGCGCCTCTCCGCGCCGCGCGGGGCGTCTTCTTCTCCGGCGGGCGGCAGTGGCGATTGGTGGATTCCTATCTGGGAACCCGCACGCAGCGGGAGCTCGAGGGAGTGCTGCGGCGTGGCGGCGTGATCGCGGGAAGCTCCGCCGGCGCCACGATACAAGGTTCGTATCTGGTGCGCGGGGCTCGCGAAGGCAACGCCGTCATGATGGCGCCCGGTTACGAGACGGGCTTCGGCTATCTCCGCAACGCGGCGGTGGATCAGCACCTTCTGAAACGCAAGCGCGAAAAAGATCTGTTCCAAGTGGTGACGAAGCATCCCCGGTTGCTCGGGATCGGTATCGACGAGTCCACGGCGATCGTCGTCCAGGGCGCCCGCTTCGAGGTGGTTGGGGAGAGCAAGGTCGCCATCTACGAGCACGGGCGCGACTACTACTTCCTCGATCCCGGTGACCGCTTCGATCTGGCCGCCCGGAAGCGAGTGCCGTGAAGACCTGGCTGGGCATCGACATCGGCGGCACGAGTATCAAGGCGGGCCGCGTGGCGGCGGATGGCTCCGTGCTCGAGCGGAAGTCGATACCGACTCCCCGCTCGCTCGAGGAGTTTCGCGCCGCCCTTCCCGCGCTCGCGGCATCGGCCGGCGGCGATCTGGCGGAGGGAGCGGGCATCGGATGCAAGGGACTGCTCGACCCGGAATCGTCTCGGGTGCTCGTGTCGCCCGGACCTGTCGTCTACCTCGAGGGACACCAGTTGAGCGTGCTCGCCGGTCTGCGATGTCCGGTAACGGCCGACAACGACGCTCGCGCCGCGCTGGCGGGCGAGGTTGCCTGGGGAGCGGCGCGCGGCCTGCGCAACGCGCTGATGTTCACGCTCGGCACTGGCGTCGGCGGCGGGATCCTCTCCGATGGCCGCATCGTGCGTGGCGCGACAGGGGTGGCCGGACATCTCGGCCACGTCACCATCGATCCGGACGGCGGCCCCTGCATCTGCGGAAACAGGGGCTGCCTCGAAACGGTCTTCTCGGCTCGCGCGATCGAGGCGCAGGCGTGGTCGGCCGGACACCGGTCGCTGGCTACGGTGCTGCGGGGCCAACCCTCCTGCGCGGACGTCTTCGCGGCGGCGGACGCCGGCGACGCGGTGGCCGCGTACATCGTGGATCGCGCCACCTTCCACCTGGCGGCGGCGATCGCCGGCCTGATGCTCGCGCTGGATCCCGAGGCCGTGATCCTGGGAGGCAATATCGCGGCGGCGGGCGCGCGCTTTTGGACGGCGCTCGATGAGGGAATCCGCGACCGCACGCACGTGATGCTGCCCCGGCGCGTGCCGCTGGTTCGGGCCGCGGTGGACGACGGAGTCATGGGCGCGGCGGCCCTGGCGGCGACGCGCTAGTACTTTCGCCAGACGCCTTGAAGCGGCCGCTGCTCGATGCCCGGCTTCGAGTAATCGCACACTCCCTGGGGGAAAACGGCGCGAAGCCGCGCGGCCAGTGCAACCGGGAGTGGCCGCTTGTACGCGGCCGGGTCGAAGGGCTTCAGCGCGCACTTGAGAATGTCGTCGGCGAGAGGACCTCCCGCGGCGATTCGCGGATTTCCCGCCGCGGGGTACATCTCGCGGCAACGGCCCGCGGCGGCCTTCTGACCCTCTTTGTCGTAGCAGGCGTCGGCCAGCACGGCCGGCCGGAACTTGGCGACCTCCGCGGGCGACGCCGGGCGTTGGCCGGACTTGCGGATGTTGCCGAGCCACTCGTCCATCAACGCCAGCGGATTCCATCGGGGCGAGGATCCGAAGGCCGCCGTGACGAGCGTGTGGTTGGCCGCGCTTCCGTTGGTTCGCTCGAGGCGCGCGCGCGTCGCCAGCGACCGGTAGCTGTCGTGGATGTCGCCGCGATCGTCCATGTAGGGGCGCGAGTCGAGGATCGGAATGGAGCCGAGCCCGCCACCGCCGGAGTCGACTCTGCCGCCCTCATAGGCGGCGCGCAGAGCCGTTGGATCGGCCATGGTCCGTGCGGCGACGAAGTTGCCGTCGTTGTCGTAGCCGCCCACCTTCTCGTTGATCGTCACGAACTGTTCGCCATCGATGTGGCCTGCCTCGAAAGCCGCCAAGCCGTACTGCACCCCTCCGTTGTCGAGCGTGCGGCGCGCGAAGCCGGTGGATGGATCCCGGCCGAACAGGTTGGCCTGATTGTCGTAGATCGCGCACCGCGCGCCTTTCGGGTTGGAGACGGCGTCGTACACGAGATTCTTCGGAACCGCCGGGTTGCACGATCCGGGCCGGATCAACGCGGGCGAGAAGCTGCGTATCCAGGACTTGCAGGTGTTCCAGGTGGCGTAGCCGGAAACGCGCGTCTTCTGCTCCTCGGTCCAGGACTGGCCGGAGCTCTCGAATGCGCGGTCGAGCAGCGAGCAGTCCACCGTGGACGAGATCACGGTGACGATGTCGGAATAGCTCACCGTGGGGAGGATTCCGTCGAGCAGCCCCGGGTAGTTCTGCGAGATCAGGTGCTGCTGCATGGATCCGCCCGAGCCGCCCCAGCCGATGGTGTACACCGGCGCGCCGAACTGTTCGATGAAGTGCTCCTTCACCATCATCATGGTTTCGGCGGAGATGACATCGTTGCAGTCGTTGCCGAACACGTTCAACGACGAGGCGGCGACGGTGTATCCGGCCGAGAGCATGCTGGAGTTGAGCGCGCTCATCGCGGAGCTCGCCTGACGGTAGCCGGCCGAGCAGCCTCCCCCGAACAGATACACCAGGCGTCCGTTCCATCCGGGCGTACCGTTCCAAGGGGTGGGCAGCGGTTGGCCGGGTTCGTGCAGGAACGCGATGTCGTAGATGGCGCGATTGATGGTCCCGGTTTCGCGGCGGACGATGTAGTCGAGCGCGCGCCCGTCGATCGGCGCGGTCTTGGCTATATCGGCAGGCCGGGGCGCGGCTGGATCCAGCTTCTTGAAGCCCTGGTTCGGCGCGCCCTGTTTGACCGGCTCAGTGGATCGATAGTAGTAGGCAACCACCGTTTTGGCGCTACAATCGGCGTCGAGCGGTGTGCCCAGGCCGGCGGCTTCTGTCTGGCAGATAAAGGGCTTCTGGTGCGGCCCGGAGAAGATCGGGCCGGTGATCGGATAGGCGTTCAACCTGAGCTTGGCGTCCGCGCCCTTGCCCGCGCGGACGCGGAGCACGTTCGAGCCGGTCCGGAGGCCCTCCACGCGGCCCAGCAGCACGCCAGGCTCGGACCCGGGCCGGAACGCGGCGGTCACGCTCTTGCCGTTGAGTTCGGCGCGTAGCTTGGATGCATCGCCGCCGGAAATCCGGATGAGCGTGCTGGTTCCCGAAATCATGTCGGGCCTGCCCGACGCCGTCTCGACGCGAAACTCGGCGAAGGCGGCGAACGGGAGAAAGAGGAGGGGCACGGCGCGGTAAGCCATGCCCTTCACTATAAACCGCGGCAGCCTTTAGCCGCCGCCCACGAACTGAACAATCTCGATGGAAGCGCCGTCGCCGACCAAAGCCGTGTCCCACGATGCCTTGGGCGCGATCTCGCGATTCAACTCCACAGCCACCCGATCGGGCGCGATTTCGAGGAACCCCAGCAATCCGAGCACGGTCAGCCCCGCCGGAACCGGACGGATCTGGCCGTTGACGCTGACTCGGATCGAGGCTTCCACGCGGAATCGGCGGAGTCTAGAGACGGACGATGTTTTTGGACTTGTAGCCCTTGAGCGCGTTGCGCGTGTCGACGATCAGCTTGGCCTTCTCGACGATGCTGGCATAGGGCGAATCGGTGTGGTTGGTGATGATCACGACGCAGTCCGCCTGCGCGGCGCACTGAATCGGATCCTGCGCGAACAACTCTTCCTTGTCGACCCGGAACACGGGCACGTACGGATCGCTGTAGGTGATCTTTGCGCCGCGCTGCATCAACAGGTGAACGATGTCGATGGCCGGCGACTCCCGCATGTCGTCGATGTCTTTCTTGTAGGCCACGCCGTGGATGTGAATGTGACGGCCCTTGATGGGCAGTTCGCGATCGTTGAGCGCGGTCTGCACTTTTTCCACCACGTAGTGCGGCATATGGCCGTTGACGTGTCCGGCGAGTTCGATGAAGCGGGCTTCGAAACCGGCCTGCTTCGATTTCCACGACAGATAGAAGGGATCGATCGGAATGCAGTGTCCGCCCAGGCCGGGACCGGGGTAGAAGGGCATGAAGCCGAACGGCTTGGTCGCGGCGGCGTCGATGATCTCCCAAACGTCGATGTTCATGCGGCCGCACATGACGGCCAGTTCGTTGACCAGGCCAATATTGATCATGCGGAACGTGTTCTCGAGCAGTTTGACCATCTCCGCCACCTGGGTGGAGCTCACCGGTACGACACGATCGAGAGCCTGGGCGTAGAGGAGTTTGCCGAGATCGGTGCAGCGGGGAGTGGTTCCGCCCACGACCTTCGGGATATTCTTCGTCTGGAAGTGCGGATTGCCGGGATCGACGCGTTCCGGCGAGAAGCACAGGAAGATCTCTTCCCCCACCCGCAGGTCGGCGCGCTCGATCATCGGCCGGACGAATTCCTCCGTCGTTCCGGGATAGGTGGTCGATTCCAGGATTACGAGCGTGCCCGGCTTGAGGTACTTGGCGATGTCCTTGCACGCGCTCTCGATGAAGCTCATGTCCGGATCTTTTGTCTTGCCCAGCGGCGTGGGGACGCAGATGTTGATCGTATCCATCTCGGCGATCAACGAGAAGTCGGTGGTGGCGCGGAGCTTGCCGTTCTGCACCAGCGGCGCGACCTCGGCCGTGGGAATGTCCTGGATGTAGGAGTTGCCTGCCGTGATCTGCTCCACCTTCGAGCCCTGGACATCGAAGCCGGTGACTCTAAATCCGATCTTGGCGAACTCGACGGCGAGGGGCAGACCCACGTATCCCAGTCCCACGACTCCGCACTTGGCTTCGCGGGTCTTGATGCGTTCCGCCAGTTGTCCCGCGATTGACACTTTGACTGATTCCATTCGTTGATAGCTCTCTATTTCCCAGTATTATAGCGCGGCGAACCAAACTCCCCGGACGGTCACCGCCGCCGGGCCGGTCAGCATCGCCGGCTCGCCGGACCCGCCCCAACCCACCGTGAGACGCCCGCCTTCGGTGATCACCGTGACCGGCGACTCCACCAACCGGCGCACGATGGCCGCAACCGCCGCGCCCACCGAGCCGGTGCCGGAACTGAGAGTCGGTCCGGCGCCGCGCTCATAGAAGCGCGCCTCAATTGTTCTATCGTCCAGGCGGCGGAAAAACGATACGTTGGTTCGCGCCGGGAATCGAGGATGCCCCTCGAGCGCCGCGCCGGGCGCGCGCCAATCGAAGTCGAGCGAATCCACCGGCACGGCGCACTGCGGATTGCCCACATCGAGTATCGCGGCGCTCGAGCCCTCGATCGTCGCGTGGGCGTCCAACACGACGGGAGGCGGAAGGCGCATCGCGATGTGGTACTCGGGCCCCCTTCGTACCGTAACTTCTAGTTCCACGGCGCCAGCTCCGGTAGCGATGATCACCCGAGGACCCCGGACCATTCCTGCCTCCAGCAGCACCGCGGCCGCCCCACGCGTCCCATTCCCCGAAAGCTCCGCGGCCGACCCGTCCGAGTTGAACAGCCGGATCTTCGCATCCGCGCCATCCGGGCCCGGCACGCCCACCAGATACCAGCCATCCGCGCCGACCCCCGTGTTCCTGTGGCAGATCGCGGCCGCCAGCCGAGGCAGGGTTTCCTCCGCCAAGTCCGATCCGTCCGGGAACGTGTACAGGAAATCGTTGCCCGCGCCGTGCGCTTTCCAGAACGGAATCGTCATCGCTCCTCCGCCTCTTCCCAGGCCTTGCGCGCCTCCTCGATCTCGGCGTCCCCCGGCGACTTCAATCCTGCCCTTGACCGGAAGCGCCAGATGCGGACCGCCGGCGCGCCCGGCACGCGGATCGTCCGTACGCACTGGTAGCGGGGTCCGGTGCGAATCGCGCGATGCAGCGCGCGATCGACGGCATCGCCTTCCATGGCCACGGCCCATTCTTCCCGCAGGAACAGGTCGGGCCGGGCCAGCAGGGCCATGAAGTGCGGTTGGTTGCACTCGTTGACTGTCTCCCGCAGTGGAATCCCCGCCTCCTGATACACGCCGGCGGCATCGCCGAACGTACTGACGATCCCGCCGCCGCGGTAGTGTTCGCGCAGGTAGGCGGCCGCCTGGGCGGTCCACGCGCGCCGGGCATCCGAATTCACTTGCGATTCTTTCCAGCAGATCCAGCCTTCCGGCGCCGGGGCGATCAACCAGGGGATCGACGCCACGGCCAGAATCGCCGGCGCGGTGAAGCGGCGCGCTCCGCCGGGTATCGCGCACAGGAACGCGGCGGCGCCCACGGCGAACAATGGAATCGCAGCCAGCCCGTATCGCGTGTTGTACCAGGTGTGCGGCCACAGATGAGGCACGAAGATCGGCGATCCGCCGCCGTACATGCTCCACATGTAGAACAGCGGAGGCAGGCACAACAGACCTGACGGAGCGTACAGCTTGCGCCGGATCATCGCGGCCGCGCCCACCAAGCCGAGGACGGCCAGCGGCCATCCCGCCGCCAACCGGGCGGAAGCGGCGACATAGCGGATCGCGTTGAAGAACTCGTGGTCGCCGGGATGGCGGCCGGTTTTGGCGTCCAACGCGCGCTGGTAGATCGCTTTGTGCGAATAGGGTCCGTGGTAGAAGGAGAACGGATCGCCGTCCAGCCACAGGTTGTGGAGCAGCCAGTACGCGGGGCCGAGACCGGCGATGGCGCCGAAGAGAATCGCGGCCGGTAGCCGTGTACGCGCGATGTAGAGCGCGGCAAACGGCAGCAGGAACCAGCCCTCATAGCGAATCATCGTGCCGGCCAGCGCGAATCCGCCGGCGGCCGCCGCCCATCCCAAGGATCCGCTTCCCGCCGCGCGTGACGACGCCCACAGCAGCCCGAAGAACGCGGCGAAGAAGAACGGCTCCGTCATCGGAATCGATCCGAGGTAGAGCACGTTCGGATTGGCCAGGAACAGCGCCATGGCGAGCCATCCGCCGAGCCGGCCCAGCCAATCGCGCGCCACCAGGAAGAGCAGCAGCGCCGCGATCGCGTTGGCGGCCGCCGCCGGGATTCCGCCCGCCAATCCCGATCGCCACAACCCGTCGTTCCCCACCAGCGGCATCATCGCCACGGGGGGTAACGGCAGCCACGGCGAACCGGTCTGGTCGGAGTGGGGTGTGCGCGAATCGAGGATCCGGCGCGCGATGTTCAGATGGGCCGCCGCGTCCCCGAAGTACAGCAGGTAGCCGTGGGCGTGGAACCACGCGAGCGCTGACAGGCAGATTACGCAGGCGGCCAGCGCCGCAAACGCGGTCTCAGAACGCCGTTGCGTCTTGGAACTCCTGGAAACGGGCGTCGATCTCGGTTCGGGTCAGAGTGCGGAAGCGATCGACTCCGAAGCGTTCGCAGCAGAAGCTGCCCATCACCGATCCGTAGATGACCGCGCGCAGCATCTCGCGAGGGTCGGTATCGGCGTGGGAAAGGTCCAGGTCCCGGCTGGCGAGATAGCCCATGAATCCGCCGGCGAAGCAATCGCCCGCGCCGGTGGGATCGTAGACCTGGTCGAGCAGGTAGCCGGGCGCGGCGAACCAGCGGAGACTGCCGTTGTGGCGGACGAACAGCAGCGCGCCGTACTCGCCGCGCTTGATGATCACCACGCCGGGACCCATCGCCATGATCGTTTCAGCGGCCTGTTTGAGGTTGGTCTTGCCGGACAGCAGCCGCGCCTCGCCATCGTTGATCAGCAGGAAGTTCCAGTCCCTGATCGTGGCGAGCAGGTCGGCGCGATGGTCGGCGATCCAGTAGTTCATGGTGTCGCCGCCGACGAGCCGGGGGCCGGACATCTGGGCGCGCACGTTGCGCTGCAGCGTAGGCTGGATGTTGCCGAGGAACAGGTACGGAATGCCGCGATACGACGGGGGCAGTTTGGGGTCGAACGTGGCGAAGACGTTGAGATCGGTGACGAGCGTCTCGCGGTCGTTCATGTCGGGCGTGTACTTGCCGGCCCAGAAGAACGTCTTTCCGGGGACGCGTTCCATGCCTTCCACGTCGATGCCGCGGGAGGTGAGAAGACCGGCGTCTTCCGCGGCGAAATCCTCGCCGACGACGCCGACGATCGCCGATTTCGTGAAATAGCTGGCCGAGAGCGCGATGTAGGTGCAGGCGCCGCCGAGCATTCGGTCGACCTTGCCGTGAGGGGTTTCGACCGCGTCGTAGGCGAGCGAACCCACCACCAAAAGAGATGACATCCTTCGATTGTAACGTGAGCCGCCGGACCACCCGATAAGAGGGGACAGCCCACGCGCTAGAATCGTGGCTGAACCGCATCTCATGGAGTCGATACTCAGGGAAATCCCGGCGTTGACAGTTCTCTGCCTGGCGCTGTACGCGCAGCGGGCGCTCGGCCGCTCGTTCTCCGCCCGGTTCGGGCCGGCGTGGACCCCCCGTTTCGAGTGGGGCGCCCGCCTGGGAGCCGGTCTGATGGTGGCGGCCTATTCGCTTGCCTTTTATCCGATTCGCCATGCGGTGCCGTTATGGCAGATTCCGGCTTGGATCCGGGGCGCGGGGCATGTGTGGGCGTTCGTATCGATCATCGCGTTCGCGCTGGACCGTGTGGCCGCGGGCCTCGCGATTCCCGTGCTGCCCGAACGCCGGCGGCTGCTGCGCGGAGCCGCCGACCTAGCGATGACGGCTCCGGTGGCCGCGCTCGGCTATGGCCTGTTCATCGGGCGCCACCAGATGGAGACGCGTGAAGTCACGGTGAAAGTGAAGGGTTTACCGAAGGACCTGGATGGACTGCGGCTGGCGCAGATCACCGATATCCATCTGAGCCCCTTCTTTTCCCCTCGCGATCTGGACCGCGCGATCGATATGGCCAACGAAGGCAGACCTCACATCACGTTGCTGACCGGCGATCTCATCACGGACCGCAAGGACCCGCTCGACATCTGTCTCGAGCGTTTGACGAAGTTGAAGGCGGAGGCCGGAGTTTTCGGCTGCATGGGCAATCACGAACGCTATTCCGAATGCGAAGACTACGTCGCGTCGCGCGGGGCGCGCACCGGCATCCGTTTTCTGCGCCAGGACCGCGCCGAACTGCGATTCGGATCGGCGCGGTTGAACATAACCGGCGTCGACTACCAGCAGTTCCGCAAGCCCTATCTCACGGCGGTCGAGGGGACGGACCACGGGGAGGGGTTGAGTGTATTACTTTCCCACAACCCGGACGTCTTCCATCGGGCCGTGGAATTGGGTTACGATTTGACAATCGCCGGCCACACGCACGGCGGCCAGATCACGGTCGAATACTTGCACCAGCACTTGAACTTGACGCGGTTTTATACGCCCTACGTCTATGGACTCTATGAGAAGGAGGGCCGGTCGCTTTACGTGTCCCGCGGGCTGGGCACGGTTGGAATGCCGGTTCGTCTGGGAGCTCCCCCCGAGGTGGCGCTGATTCGCCTGTGCGCTACCTGATTCTCAGTGACATCCACTCCAACTGGGAGGCTCTACAGGCCGTTCTGGAGGAGGCCGATCGCGACGGCTACGACCGGATCGTATGTTGCGGCGACTTGGTCGGCTATGGCGCCGATCCGAACGCCGTCACCGATTGGGCCAGGCAGAGCCACGCCGCCACCATTCGCGGCAATCACGACAAAGCATGTGTCGGTCTGGTCGATCTGGAATGGTTCAATCCCGCCGCGCAAAAGTCGACGATGTGGACGCAGTCGGTGCTGAGCGAGGAGAACCACGAATACCTGGCGCGGCTGCCGATGGGACCCATGGCGCTCGGCGGGTTCGAGGTCGTGCATGGGTCGCCTGGCGACGAAGACGAATACGTCGTCTCCGCCAGCGAGGCAGCGATGTGTGAGTCCTCCCTGATGAGCCCCGTGACGTTCTTCGGCCACACCCACATCCAGGGCGGATTCCAGTTCATCCAGCGCGCGGTGATCGGCATGGGCGCGACGCCCGCCAAGCAGGACCGGCTGGAAACGCGGCTCCAGGACGATGCGTGGTATCTGGTGAATCCAGGTTCGGTGGGCCAGCCGCGAGACCACGATTCGAGGGCGGCGTGGGCGCTCTTCATCCCCGAAGACCGGCTGCTGGTCTACCGCCGCTGCAAGTACGATGTCGAGACCGCGGCGAAGAAGATCGTGGCGGCCAAGCTACCCGACATTCTCGCCCGCAGGCTGAGCCAGGGCCGCTGAATGGTAGTGGCCGTGAATCCTCCTCGCCGCCGCCGGGCCCACCACGCTCGCCAGCGATTCTCGCGAGGCCTTCTTCACCGCGTCCAGGCTACCGAGCCCCTTCAGTAGCTTCCTGACGGTGATCGGTCCCACGCCGGGAATCTTGCCCAGTTCGCTCGCCAGGCGGGACGCGCCACGCTGCTGGCGGTGGAACGTGACAGCGAAGCGGTGCGCCTCGTCGCGAATGGTCTGCACCACGTGGAGCACCGGCGAGAAGCGATCCAACTGGATCGGTTCGTCTTCCTGGCCGTAGACGTAGATGAGCTCCTCACGCTTGGCGATCGACGCCAGCGGCTGGCTCGCCAGTCCCAACGCCTCCAGGGTTTCGGCGGCCGCGTGCAACTGGCCGAGCCCCCCGTCCACCAGCACGAGCGAGGGCATCTTGCAGCCCTCTTCCTTCACTCGGGAATAGCGCCGCCCCACCACTTCGCGCATGGAAGCGAAATCGTCGTTGCCCTCCACGGTTCGAATAATGAACTTCCGGTAGAGCGACTTGTTCATCTTGCCGTTCTCCCACACCACCATGCTCGCCACCTTGTCGGTTCCCTGGATGTGCGAGATGTCGAAGCACTCGATGCGCTCGGGCGGCGCGGGCAGCGACAACGTCTCCTGGAAAGCGGCGAGAACGGCCTCCGCCGCCGGAGCCATCACGCGGAACCGCTGTTCGAAGCTGTGGCGGGCATTGGTCTCCACCAGATCGAGCATGGCCCGCTTCTGCCCGCGTTGCGGCGTGTGGATCTCCACGCGGCGGCCGCGCTTCTCGGTGAGGAGTTCCTCGAGGACGTCGCGATCTTCGAAGTCGGTGGAGACGTGGACATGCTCGGGGATCGGCAGGTGATCGGCGTAGAGCTGCAGGAGCAGGCCGGAGACGAACTCGGAGGCATCGAAGTCGGAGCGGTCTTCCCAGAAGAACTCGCGGCGGTCGACGATCCGGCCGTTGCGCAAGTGGAACAGATTCGCGGCGACCAGCGGCGGTTCGGCGTGCACCGCCAGGATGTCGGTGTTGTCGCCGGACGCGGCCGCCATCTTCTGCCGCTCTTCCACCTCTTCCACGGTCGCCACCAAATCGCGCAACGCGGCCGCGCGCTCGAACTCGAGGCTCGCCGAGGCCTCCTGCATCCGGCGGCGGAGTTGCGCGGCCAGGTCGCGCGTCTTGCCCTCGAGGAACAGGCGGACATCGCGCACGGCGGCGGAGTAGGCGTCGTCCGTGGTCAGCCCGGCGACACACGGACCCAGGCAGCGGTGGATGTGGAACTCGAGGCACGGAGCCGGGTGGGTGCGGCCCAGGTCGATGTTGCAGGATGGGACCTTGAAGTTCCGGTGGATGAAGTCCACCAGCCGGTGCGCCAGATTGCCTGGGAAATACGGTCCGAAATAGCCGTGTCCCTTCACCAGGCGGCGCGTCACGTAAACGCGCGGATACTTTTCCGTGGTGAGCTTGATGTACGGATACGTCTTGTCGTCGCGCAGCAGGACGTTGAACCGCGGCTTGTACTCCTTGATGAGGTTGTTTTCGAGAGCGAGCGCTTCCTTCTCGTTGTCGACGAGGATGTAGTCGATGGAAGCGGCTTCGGCGATCAGCGAGCCGGTGCGCGAGTCGGCGAGGCGGTCTTCGTTGAAGTAGGACCGGACGCGATTGCGGAGGTTCTTCGCCTTGCCGACATAGAGGACCTTCCCGTGCGGATCCTTATAAAGGTAAACGCCCGGGTCCAGCGGCAAGAGGGCGGCCTTATCGCGGAGATCCATGGGGTGCCTTCGATTGTCGCGCGAGCGGGGCGCGCCTACTTCGCTGGATCCAGCAATCCCCGGCCGCGCATCCAGTCCGATAGCCGCGCCGGCCACGATGCGAGCACCGCGTCCGACCACGCCAGTCCCACTCCGTGCGGTCCGGTCTCGTAGATGTGCAGTTCCGCCGGCACGCCCGCTTTCCGCAGCGCCATGTAGTAGAGCACGCTGTTCTCGGGCGGAACGCCGGTGTCGGCGTTGGTATGGAACAGGAACGTCGGCGGCGTTTGGCGGGTCACCTGCAGTTCGTTCGAAAGCAGCCTCACCAGCCCAGGATCGGGATTGTCGCCGAGCAGCGCCGATCGCGAGCCCTTGTGCACGTAGTCCGTGGTGAACGAGATCACGGCGTAACACAGGATGGCGAAGTCCGGGCGCGACCCCGGGCGGTCCATCGGATCGGACGCATTCGGGTTGCCCGCGTCGAAGTGGGTGGAAGCGGTGGAGGCGAGATGTCCGCCGGCCGAGAATCCCATGATTCCGATCTTGTCCGGCGAGATGCCGAATTCGGCGGCGCGGGCGCGCACCACGCGGATCGCCCGTTGCGCGTCGCCCAGTTCCACCGGATGCCGGTACTTCGGCCCGAGCCTGTACTTCAAAACGAAGGCGGCGATGCCTTGCGAGTTCAACCAGTTGGCAATCTGCGTGCCTTCGTGATCCACCGCCAGGCCCCGATAGCCGCCGCCGGGGCACATCACCACGCCGGAATTCGCCTTGCGCGGACCGCGCGGCAGGTGGATCGACAGCGTGGGCTTGTCGGCGTCTTCGGAACCGAGCGCGCCGGGAGCGCCGTCCGGCCACAACAATTCGACCTTGGGGGCCGGACCGCCGCGCTGCGCCAGGATCGCGCCCGCCGACAAGAAGAGTAGCGTAACCGCCTCGAGCATCTCTCCAGTCTACGGCTTCAGAACTCCACCACGATGCCCGCCGAGGGAAGGATCGGGAACATCTTGTCGAACCTGAGCCGGACGCGCCCCGTGCGCCCATCGATCGAGTTGATATCGTCGAATCGAACATTGCCGCGGTTCGTAAAATTGATGACCTCGGCGAATAGCGTGAGTTGCCACTTGTCACGAATGAACGCCTTGTTGACGCGGAAGTCGGAGCGTTGGTACGGCGGAATTCGCAGGCGGTTCCGCTCCGTGGCCAGGAAGTAATCGTTTTGCACCTGGGTGAAGAAGCCGCGCAACGGGAATCCGCTGCCGTAGAGCCACTTCACGCTGAGGTTCACCGACGGCCTTAGGCGGTAGGAGCCGAACACGTTCACGGTGTGCTTCTGGTCGAAGTCGGCCGGATAGGACATTCGCAGGACGCCGTCCCGAACGCGCGAGACGCCACACGCATAGCCGATCCAGCCGGTGAATCCGTTCGCGGTGCGGCGCTGCACGAACGTCTGCCATCCGCGCGCGTATCCGCGCTGCGAGTTCGCGAACGGCGCGAAGAGGTTGCCGCCCTGGACGCGCCCGTTGAGGATGCGAAAGTCGAGGAGCGGGCGAAAGATCAGGTCGCGATCCTGCCGGTTGTAGAGTTGGAACCGCAACCGCGTGCGCTCGCCGAGCCGTTGTTCCACGGCCGCCTCCACATGGGTGGCGCGTTCGGGCGCCAGCCGCCGCGATCCGTGGAGGGAGAAGAACTGGGCGAGTTCGGCGAACTGCGCGTACTGGCCCCACGAGAATGTGACGCTCGTGCCGGAAGCGGGCTGCAAGCCGAGCGAAGCGTAGGGCGTGGCGGCCGAGGCTCCGGACACCGAGTGGCGGCCGGCGCTGCCGCCGGCCGTCAACCGGATCCGTCCGCGCCAGGGATTCCACGACTGTTGCGCGTAGACTCCCGATCGCATCCCCGTCCCACGGAACGCGTCGATCGCGGTGAACGCGCCGCCCGTCCCCAGGCGCAGCACGTTTCCATCGTCGCGCAACCGGCGCGCGATGCCGCCGAACTGAAGCGCCGCGCCGTTCGACTGTTGCCACGCCGCATCGCCATTCCAGGCCCATTCGCCGTAGCCGCTCGATCCCAGCCGCCGCGCCTCGCGATTGGCGTTCACGTAGCGCTCGCGCAGCAGTGAGATCCGGTTGGTGGCCAGCAACCGGCTGCCGGGCGCGTAGCGGAGCGCCAGCGTCGTCAGCGTGAAGTCGTAATCGGACTTGAACAGCGCGTTGATGCCCAGGACGTTCTCCGCGCGGGTTCGATCGAGCCCCGAGGTTCCGTGCATCACCGAAAGGCTCGCGTTCCACGCCTTGGCGAGATCGTACTGCACCCGCCCCTGAGCGTCGGCGAACGCGAAGCCGATGGTGGGATCGTTCGCCGTGCGATCGATGATGTACTGCACATAGCTCTTGCGCGCGGTGACCAGCCACGATCCCTTGCCGCCGCCCAGCGGGCCTTCCAGCATCGCGCCGGCGTTGGAAGCGCTCACGGTGGCCCGCAACGAGAAGTCGCGCCGGTCCCCCTCGCGCGCGCGAACGTCGAGCGCTCCGGGCGGTCCGGTCGGAGAACCTCACGGGAGGCGCGGTGTGGAGGTTGATGGCGTCCAGCATGTCGCCGTTGAAAATGGTGAGGGAGGCGCTATTGGCATCGCCCTGGACCGTATGATACGGAGAATGCAAGAGCACCCCATCGAGGTAGACGCCGATGCGCTGGAATCCCGCGCCGCGCATCGAGATCTGGCTCTGCAAGTCGTCATTCGACGTCACTCCGGGCAGCCCCTGCACGGCGCGCAAGGGATCGTCGGCGAGGACGCTCGCGAGGTTCTTCAGTTCGTTGCCGGCCATTCCGACGCTGGTGGCGGTCTCCTCGGGAAACGGTCCCGCGGTGACGCTCACCGATTCCGAGCGCCGGAGCGTGTCGGGCGCGAGGGCGATCTCGAGGTCCGGACCGGGGACCGTCACGCGCGCCTGAAACGGCCGGTATCCCACCGCCGCCGCGCGAAGCGTGTACGCTCCATCGGGCGCTTCGAGTGTGAAGCGGCCATCGCCGCCGCTCGGGATTTCCACGCCGGCTTCCACGAGCGCGATCTTCACGCGAGCCAGCGGCTCGTCCGTGGACGAATCCACCACGCGGCCCCGGAAGCCGGACGCGAATGCGGCGACAGCGAAGGCGAGAAGGGCAAGCGATCGCACCACTTCAGCGTAGGGACGCCGCCGCCGCCGCGCAAGGTGCGGCTACGAATACTGGTAGCCGTTCCCCGCGCCTTCCATCGCCTGCGTGTCCATCGTTTGCGCGACTCGCCGGACATCGGCCGCGGCGAACGTGGGCAGCATGGCGCGCACCGCTGGACTGGCGCCTTCCGGCGAGTAGCCCGGAGTCGTTCCGACCCAGGGCCACATCATGTCGTCGATCCGATGGCCGTTCGGCACGGTGCTCAGGGTGAACGGATTGCGCTGCGACGCCGGCGGGTAGTGCGAACGGAACGTGCTGCCCGCTTGGGCCGCGCGGCGATTGGCCTGCCAGCGCGCCCACACGCGGTCGATGTAGCAGTGATGGAGCCAGAAGATCGGATCGTTCGGGGAGAAGAACGGGTTCGACATGTGTCCGCCGACCACGTTGTGGCCGGTATTGTGCATCCGGGCGCCGCTTTCCAGGAAGCGCCAGAACGCCCAATACGGATTCGCGGTGGGCGACGTCTGATTCAGGTTCTCGAGCGTCTGAATCGTGTTGGCGGCAGCCGGCCAGTCGTCGTCGCTACTGCCTCTGAGCAGGATCTCGTTCAGGCCGAACTGGGGTAGCCGCAGGTTGACGTGGACGCGCCACCCCGGCAACGCCGCCGGGAACCACGCGGGCGCTCCGGCGGGCTTGCTGAACGCGAACAGGCCGGTCACGGGTCCGGTGGTGGATTGCGCGAAGCGCGAAGGTCCCATGCCCGCTGTGGTGAATAGCGAAGTCCCGTTGCGCGCATCCGGCCATTCCCAATACGGCAGAGTGACGCCGGGGACCTGCGCCTGCAGGGCCTTCTCGAAACGCCGCAGGAACTCGCGGTGCCAGGGGAGAAAGCCGATGTTCTGGTGGCCCATGTTGACGAGGCTCGCCTCGCCGGGCGCGCGGACTCCCATCACCGAGGCGTGCAGCGCAGTGAACTGGTCGTAGACGCTGAAGTCGCGGCCGGGAACCATCGCGGCCTTCAGTTTCAGCACCGCTTCGAGGAACCGGTCGCGCGCCGCCGGGGCGAGGTTGTTGAAGTTGAGTCTCGTGTCGATAGCCATGATCGCCTCCTCAGTGACCGTGTCCCGCGTGGGCCGAGTGCGCGTCTTCATCGGGCTCTTGGCCGAAGGTCGAGTGGTCGTGTTCGGCGTGCCCTTCGGCGGCTACCGGTTCGAACAGCGCGGAGAACCGCTTCTTCGCGCCGAACGCCTCGTCGATCGCTTCCTTCATCGACCGCCCCGTCTTGACCGACAGGATCACCAGCGACTGATACATGCTCATCGGCCCCAGGCTGAATTCGAGGTGGGCGCCGATGCGCGACTCCTTCACCTCCACCGGGATGCGCGTCACGCCGTTGAGTCCGCACTTGGAGACGCATCGTAGCTCGCGCGCAAGCTTGGACAGCGCACCGGCCGTCGCGCCGTCCAACGCGTCCAGCGTGGTCACTAGACGGACCGACGCGAACAGCATGCCGGGGCCGTTCACCCGGAACCGGATCTCGCTGGATTTGGTCCGCGCTTCGAGCAGCAACGGTCCGCCTTTCCACAGAACGTATTCGGGGACCTTCGGCGTCCGTACGGGCGCGGCCCGCTTTACCTTCTTCTTCGCCGCCATCGTTCACCTCCGCTGACGAGTAGTGACGGCGGCGGGGCGGAACGTTACAAGAATTCTTACGAAGGCAGTCCGAGCAGGCGCGCGGCGTTGCTCCAGTAGATCTTGCGCAGCACGCCGTCTGGCAGTCCCAGCCCGTAAATCTTCCAGCGCCCTTGGGGCGGGACGCGCGCGGGCGCGTAGTCGAAATACTCGTCGGCGGTTTCGAGGAACCGCCAGTAGATCTCGTAGAGTTTGTCGCCGAAAACCTGTTGCGGATACTCGTCGCCCTTGGGCACGGCATCGGTGCCGAACAGCACGCGATCCTGGTAGCGCTCGAGGAACTGGCGCGACGCGCGGGGCTGCCTGCCGAGCTCGCCGATGCGCGCTCCGAACTCCACGTGCATGTTCGGGTAGCGGTCCATCGCGGCGGCGATGTAGCCGAGGTTCTCCGCGGTGCCCATGTGAAGCACCACGAACGTGGTTTTCGGATGCCGCGCCAGCACGCGGAATCGCGCTTCCTGCAGTTCGCGGTCGGATGGGTAATCCTTGCCGTGGAACGACCAGTCGGGGTGCGCGTTCAGTTCCTCGAACCGTTCGTTGAAACGGTCGATGGGCGTGAAGAAGGCTTCGGGGTCGGACGTGTGGATCGCGACCGGCATCTTCAGCGCGCCGCAGGCTTCCCACATCGGATCGAAGCGGCGGTCGTCCACGGCGACGAGCTTGCCTTTGTCGCGCACCACGAGCCCAAGCGACTTGAGGACCTTCAGCCCGCGCGCGCCAGCCCTGTGCGCCCGCTCGATCTCGCCGCCCTGGAACCTGGCGTATCCGCCTTCGGAAACGCGTGTGAACCACGGCATGGTGAAGACGATGAAGCGATCCGGATGCGGCTTGGCGAGCGCGGCGACGCACTCGTCGAGGCCGCGGCCGTAGCCGCCGGTGAGGTTCACCATGATCTTGACGTTGCGGCGGTCCATCACGGTCAGCAGTTGGGCCGGAGGCAGGATGATGTCCGCCTTCTCGCCTTTCGGGTCGCCCCAACTCAGGTGGGTGTGGAAGTCGATGACGGGGAACCTGGCGCGCGGCACGGCAGTTTCCTTCACGTGCAGCGTGGATCGCGGCTCGAACTGGGAGAGGTCGAGCGGACGGGGCGTCTGCGCGGACGCGGCGCCCGCGCCCATCGCGGCGATCAGGCGGCGGCGGGTGAGCCTCATTCCGGACCAGGGTAACAGATCGCGGGATCGAAGCTCAGCAATCCACGGAGTTCGACGACGGCTCGTTCGTAATCCGGCCTATCTCGACACTTTCGGCCCACCAAGTCCGATGGAGACTCTCTCGAGGAGGATTGGGCTATTGGTCACGCTTGCGTACAGCACATCCGGGTCCAGGTCCGCGCCATTCGGCCATGTAACGGTGCCTGACTCGGGATCGACAGCCGCGCGGGCGAAAAAGGCTGGATCTTGAAGTGGCTCAAAAACTCCGCGGAAGCTCAAAGTCTGGGCAAGGTCAATTCGTCCCTCAACCCCGTCCTCGAAGCGGACCTCCAAGAGGTGATTCCCCAACACACGTACCGCGACGATGTCTTTCAGCATTTATCACTCCAATGGTGGAATCGGCCTCAGCGCGGACTCGGCTCTGGCGAGATCCCAGTCCTCCATGAGGTCGTCGCGGTGCCTCGACGCCCATTCCGTCACAAGACCCAAGACGCGTGGGGCAACCCAACCCTCGAGTACGGAAAGCGTCTCGATCGAGACTATCGCCCTTTGACGCTCGTACCGCACATGGAAGTGCGGCGGATTGTGATCGTTGTAGTACATCTGAATCACAATGCCGAAGAACCGGCTGACTTCAGGCACGTTGCTATTGTCGCCCCTTCGGGAGTGTCGCCGCTACGCTCTATTCCTCGATGCGGCAGCTTAGAACCGCCGCGTGACCCCCGCGATGATCGAATAGTCGGCGAAGGCGGCGTCGCCGTGGAAGTTGTTCAGATAGTCGGTGACGCTACGCTTGCGATCCCGGCGGACCGCCACGGGCACGCTCACCGAGAACGAGTACTTGCCTACCGCCGCCATCCAGCCTGGATCCACCGCGAGCGAGTAGCCGGGGCGGCGGAATCCGTCGCTACGGCCCAGCAGATCGCGCACCGGGACGCCTTCCATCCGCATGCCGATGCTGAAGGCCATGCGGCGGAGCTTGGGAATGGTCCGGGTCAGGCCGCCGCGAACCAGGTACTGATCGGCTACGGAGAAGACGTTCTCGTAGCGGCGCGTCCGGAACGTGCTCACGCCGTTGGTGTTCCGGGGATTGAACAGATACGTACCCTGGAAGAAAAGCCACGAGTTCAGGTAGGTGGGCGAGTACGCGTTCACGTCGGCGACGAAGCCGGTTCCGCCGTCGCCCGGCTGGATCGATTGATCGGCCGTGGCGCGGAGCGTCTGCCCGGCTCGCACGGCGTCCTGCGCCACGCGGAAACGGCCGGTCGGCGTCTTGAGCGAAAGCCCGATCCCGATGTTGCGGCGCGATTCGGAGGGCGGCCGGAACAGCCACGCGCGGAATCCGAAGGTCGCGTCACCCTGACTGAACACGCGGAATTCCGCCGTGGGCGCGTACAGTTGGTTCCGGTAGCTCTTGATCACCGGGATGCTGGTGTTGAGCGTGATTCGTTTGGTGAGATCGTAGGTGAGCGAGAAATCCATGATGTGGGTATGGTTGACGATCTCCGTCCCCAGGATCGCTCGCTGCTTCTGTTCCACGGTTCCCACGAAATGGCGGTGAGACGGCAGCCAGCGGTAGCCGATCCCGAGGGTGAAGCGGTCCTCGAGCCGTTTGTTCCCGTCCGCGTCCACCGACACCTTCTTGCCGTCTTTCGGACGGCTACACAGCACGCCAAGCACGGGCGCGCCTTGACGGGCGGCCACTCAACCCTGGCCAGACGCAGGTCTGGCTTGCAACAGGACGAGCAAACCGATCACGGCTGGCGCGGCGTATCTCTTCACCAAAATCGATCCTCCTGCCAATGCGGAGAGAGGCGGAAACCTCCCCCCGATCCTTCAGACAGGAGATGGCGGGTCTTTTGCGGCTACCGCTTGACCTTCGACGCCGCGACCTGGCCCTGCCGGGCGTAGTCGATCGCTTCGCCCAGGATCCGCGCGGCTTCCTGCGGTGCGTGGAATCCCATCGAATTTTCGGCGGCCACGAAGTCGGCGCGGAACTGCGCCTGGCGTTGGAGCTTGTGCGCCGCCGCGAGTTGCGCGTCGTCCGCCCCGCGCGATTTGGCCGCCGCCACTTCGTCGTAGAGCTCGAGCAGGGCCGTTTCGGCCCGCGCCAGCAGCCGCTCGTTACGGTCCTGGATCGTCTCGACGCGCGCCTTCATCTCCTCGGCCGCGAAGGGATGGCAGACCAGGCACGCCTTGTCGATGTTTAGCATGGGGCTGCGAATATGGTGATCGCTGATCTTCATTGCGCCCTCCCGCTTGTACGGCATGTGGCAGTCGGCGCAGGCGACACCGGCGCGCGCGTGGACGCCCTGGCTCCACAGCTCGAACTCAGGATGCTGCGCTTTCAGCACCGGCGCGCCGGTTTCGGCGTGTTTCCAGTCGCTGAATTTCACCTCGTCGTAATAGGCTTCGATTTCTTCCACCTTCAGCCCTTTCGCCCAGGGGTAGGTGACCGTCTTGCCCGCGCCGGCGAAATAGTACTCCACGTGGCATTGGCCGCAGACGAAACTGCGCATCTCCTGGCGCGTAGCCATCGCGTTGGGATCGTAGTTCTCCACCCCCTGCGACTTCTTGAACGCCTTGATCCCGTTCAGGAATCCGGGGCGCGTCACACGGAGCGCCATGGTCTTGGGATCGTGGCAGTCCAGGCAGGAGATCGGGTGCGTCACCAGTTTGCGTGCGTCGGCGAACGTCATCGCGTTCACCGCGTCGAAGCCCTTCATGATGTCGCCGCCGCCTTGGGCGCGGTACGCGGGAAGGACGGACGCATGGCAGTGCAGGCAGCTTCCCGGCTGGACCTTCTTCTTGGTTCGCTCGGTGATGTCCTGATCGGCGAGCGAGTAGGCGTGGCCGCGCTCCTCCCGATAGTCGAGCGCGAAGGCGTATCCGGCGAAGATGCGGCGGAGCTTGGGATCGGTGTCCAGCTTCTGGAACGCCTCGCTGCCGCCGTGCTTGGTGCGGGCCGTGTCGACGGTTCGCTTGTAGCCGTCGTACTCGCGGGGGAAGGTTTTGCCCCACTCGGCCGGATCCACCGTGTCCTCGGTGATGTGGGCCAACGGCAGATAGGTGAACTGCGCTTCCTCCTTCCGCTCGCGGATGTTCATGAGCAGCGCCGCGACGCCGAACATGGCGGCGGCCGAAGCCGCGATGAGGATCAAATAGACGGAACGGGGCATTTAGCTTATCTCCGGGGACCGTGGCCTACGCCGGCATGGCAGCGGGTGCACTCGATTTCGTCCCGGCCGTGCCGGATTTCGGAGACGATGTCGCGATGGCACGCGACGCAGTTGTCTCTCAGTTTCACGGCATTGACCGGGCGCAGACGAATGGGCTCGGCGAAGTTGCCGAGCGTGAATTTGACCGAATGATTCCAGCCGTTGTCGGCCTTGGTGATCCATTTGGCGAAGAACGAGTGCGGCGTGTGGCAGTCGTTGCAGACCGCGCGTACATGGTGCGGCGACTGCTGCCACGATTTCAGGTAGTCTCCCATGATGTGGCAGTTGGCGCACGCGGCGGGATCGTTACTCATGTACGCCAACCCTTTCGCGAACTGGAAGGTGTACGCGGCCAGGCCAACGGTGGCCCCCACCGCGATCGCGAGCAGCGCAGGCAGCCGGCTCACCGGCGCGCCTGGAAGGCGTACAGCGAACTCCGCGTACGCACGAAAATCCGGCCATTGGCGATGGCCGGCGTCGCGTGGCACTCCTCGCCCATGTCGTTGGACGCCAGCGGTTCCCACGAACCCGCCTTCCAGACAGTGAACTTGCCTTCTTCGCTGACGGTGTACACTTTGCCGTCAGCGGCCACTGGCGACGCCAGATATTGGCCACCCGCTCCCGGCGCGCGGCCCTGTTTCACCGCCGCTCCGGTCGCCGGATCCAGCGCCGTGAACAGCCCGCCGTCCTTGATCATGAAGATCGCTCCTTCATATGCCAGCGGAGCGGGAACGTACGGGACGCCGCGCTTCACCCGCCACCGAACCGCGGACTCCGGCAGGCGCCCTTTGCCACCGAGCGCGATCGCCAGGAGGCCGTACTCGCCCGCTCCAAGCGATCGTGCGGCGTTCCACTCGGCGCCGCTCAGAAACCGGTCGTGGTTGGAATCGACCCAACCGAAGTGCTCGAACCAGTCCTTCTCGTCCTTGCACTCTTCGTGGGAAAGCCTGCCGTCGCGGTTCTTGTCGAGCTTGGCGAGCGTCGCATCCCAGGTGGGCATCCAAGGCTGATCGGACCCGCTCGCGGCGACAATCACCGTTTCGCCGAAGATCACGGGAGTCCCCAGGGAGCCGTTGGAGGAGATGGGAATCCACCAGTCGCGCTCGCCCGTGGCGAGGAAGAACGCCTCCATGCGAGTCGTGCCGAATATCAGCAGGCGTTCTCCGTGCACAACCGGTGAGGACCATCCATCCAAGCCGCCAGGGCGCGCGGTTTTCCACCGTTGGCGGCCCGTCTTGGCGTCCACCGCCAGCAGGAACGAATCGCTCGCCTGCTCGCAAAGCAGATACACCGATCCGCCCGCGAATACCGGCGAAGATGCGATTCCGTAGAAGCTGTCGAACGGCCCCAACGGGTGGCGCCAAAGCTCCTTCCCGTCGAACGAGTAGGCGGCGAGCCCCGAATCGGGAAAGAAAACGTACACCGCGTCCGGACCGGCGGCGGGCGTGGGCGAAGCCGCGTCGTTCGCCTTGTAGACGGGCTGCTCCCGCATCCGCGGCAAAACGCGCCGCCAAAGCTCGCGTCCCGAGGCAGCGTCCCAGGCGAGCGTCGTGAGCTTGCCGCCGTCCACCGCCGTCAGGAAAATGCGGCCGCCAGCGGCTACGGGTGAAGAGCGGCCGAACGGGACCGCCACTTTCCACGCCACGTTCTTCGCGGGGCCGAACTCGGCTGGCAGGTTCTCCTCTTTGCTCACGCCCGATCCGTTCGGCCCGCGAAACCGGTCCCATTGGGCATGGAGGCTCGCGCAGGCGAGAACGAAAACCGCGGATCTCATCGGGAAATTTACATTTTAGCGCGAGGGCGTGAGCGGATTTCGCATCGGACGCCGCTTTGTCGTATATGAGCGACTCCGTCCGGCTACAGGAAGAGGCGTGGGAACATGCCGACCGGGGCGACTACACGTCCGCCATCGACGCACTCGCGCGGGCGTTGAGCGTCGTCGAGCGGGAAGACGGGCCGGACACGCTCGACGCGGCGAACCTGCTGGCCGAACTGGCGGATCTCTTCGAAACCACCTGCCGCTACGAGGATGCCGCCGGCGCGGCCCGCGGTTCGGTGGCGATCCTCGCCAAGGCGCCGGAGCGCGACGAGACCGTCGCAATCATCGAGGCGCGAGCCTGGCAGACGCTTTCGGCGTCGCTACGCGCGCTCGGCCGGTTCGGCGAGGCGCGGCACGCCGTCCTCGAGGCGGTGCGCGGGGCGGAGACGGGTCTGGGCGCGGAACATCCCGATACGGCGGCGGCGCTCAATGCGCTCGGCATGTTCCACAAGTTCAGCGGCGAATTCGATCTGGCCGAGGCGGCCTACCGCCGGGCGATGGCGATCCTGCTTCCGGTCCACGGCCAGGACGGGCCAGGGATGGCGTCGCTCTACCACAACCTCGGCGGACTGCATCATGCGCGCGGCGCCTTTGCCGAGGGGATTCCCTGGGCGCGGCGCGCCTGGGAGATCCGGTCGCGCGAACTGGGCGAGGATTCGCCGGAGGCGACGGCGGACGCGGTGGCCCTGGCCGCGCTGCTCGACGAGGGCGGTCCGTCGGCCGAGTCCGAGAGAATCTACCGGCGCGCGCTCGAGGTCTGGCGGCGGCGGTTTGGAGACGAGCACTACGAGGTCGCGAGCACGCTGCACAATTTGGCGGCGCTGCGGCGCGATTCCGGCGATCGGCTGGAGGCGGAGACGCTGTTCCGGCAGGCTTACGAGATGAAGGTCGAGTTGCTCGGACCGGGTAGTCCCGATACGGCTTTGTCCGCTGCGTGTCTGGCGGCGATGCTCGAGCGGGACGGCGATCGAGGGGAGGCGCTTCGCCTGGCTCGGAGCGCGGCGGCGGCGTTCGAGGCCAACTGTCTGCCCAGCCACCCCCAGTCGCTCGCGTGCCGCGGCTTGGCCGGCCGTTTGGAGGCGGCGGAAAAAAATCGGGAGAGTGAGCGGAAACCCGCCACGATGGCGCACGAGTGAGTGAGAGCGACGGCGCTCGAAAAAAGGAGAAACACCCATGAAGACCAAGACTCGTCTGAAGAGCGGCGCCCTCAGCGACAACCACAACCAGCGCGGACTGTAGCTCGCGCTCGACCGCCCACCTCAGCCGTGCCTCCCACCACATTCGGCGCCAGCGATCGATCCACGGGTTGACCGGACTCGGGTGGTGGAGGTGGCGCCAGGCGATGAGTTCGCCTGGCATTCAACCGGGCGTCGAGCCCAGGATTGCCCACAACGCCCGGGGCGGTCCCAGTGGACGTCCGCGCCCGAGTTTGTCTCGAGCGCGAAGCGGTTCCACGCCCGCCGGCCGGTCAGCCGCGTGCGGCTAGTAAAGAACATCTTCGAGCGAACCGGGCCGGGCGATCCAGCATATTCATGGGAGGGCGAAAAGACCAAGACCCCTGTGAAAAGCGGCGGCACGAGGCTCAACCCTAACCAGCGCGGCGTGTAGTAGCGCCCGCCGGAGTGAGATGCGTTCCGGCGGAATCGCGGACTGGACGGGGCGGCCGGGAGCCGCTCTTCCCAATCCCGCCGTCTCCCTTTCCCCCCCGCTGCCGCGGCGCGTTCATACGCTCCACGATGCCGGAAAGAAAATTCCCGCGACACTGACACGAAACGCCACCCCCGCCGCGCGTCAGTGAGTGAGGGCGATGGAGCCCCGGAGAAAAAGGGAAAGGAGAGCGAACATGAATACCAAGACTCGCGTCAAGAGCGGTGGCCTGGCGACCAATCACAACCAGCGGGGAATCTAACCCGTTGGCGGCCCTCAAAATTCATAGCGAAGCGCCAACTGGAACACGCGCGGAGGACCCGCGCCGGTGATGCGCGCCACATTGGGCGCCAGCAGATTACCCACCGGGTTGTCGAGGTTCACGCGGTTGAACGCGTTGAACGCCTCGGCCCGGAACTTGATCCGCTGGCGCTCGGTGATGGCGAACGTCTTCACCAGCCCCATGTCGACCATGGCCTCGCCGGGTCCAACCAGCGGATTCCTGCCCGAGTTGCCGAGCGTCCCCGCGGCGTTCTGCGCGAACGCGGCCGGATTGAAGAATCTCGCGATGAGCTCGCCTCGTGCGCGTCCGGTGTCGAGCCTCGGGTTGCCCACCAGATCGGGGCGGTCCAAGTTGATGCCCGTGCCCGAGTTATCCCGTCCGCTAATTACGTTGAACGAGAGTCCGGACTCGAGCGAGACGATGCCGTTCCACTCCCATCCGTCGAGCGCGAAGCGGAGCGGATTCGAAGCCCGGTAGCGCGGCAGTTCCCAGATGAAGCTGCCCACGAAGCGGCGGGCGATGTTGTTCGGCGAGATCGCCTTTTCCCGGCGGAAATCGGACCCGTCCTGGGGATCGGCCACGTTGTCGATGTTCTTGCCCCAGGTGAGGCTCGCCATCGCCGATAGTCCTTTTGTCAGCCGCTTGTTGGCGCTGAGCTGCATCGAGTGATAGGTGAAGTTCCCCTCGGCGCTGCTGTTGCCGATGGCGGTGAAGTCGGGAAACGGCCGCCGCTGTTGCAGGTTGCCGGCGCGGCCGAAGATCCCCGGATTGAGTTGCCGGGTGGTTTCGAGATGGTTGCCCTTGCTGGCGACATAGGCGGCCTGGAAGACCCAACTGCTCCACACTTGGCGCTGGAGGCTGGCGTTCCATTGCTGGACGATGGCGTTGCGGAAGCTCGCGTCCCAGCCGCCCACCGTGACCGGGCGCACGAAGGTCAAGTCGCGCCGCGCCTCCGGGGTTTGGGGCGGATCGAACGGATACGGGTTGCCGCCGATCGACTGGTAGGGATTGGCCATCCCGCCCGGAACCGGATTCATGTTCGTCGTGAGCGCGAAACCGGGACCGCCGCCGCCGACCATCTGCAACGATCGCGCGCCGTAGAAAATCCCGTAGCCGCCGCGCACACTCGATTTGCCGGAGCCGGTGGGATCGAGCGCGAAGCCGATTCTCGGCCCCCAGTTGTTCAGGATGTTGCCGAAGCCGTACTTCTTCGGCACGGACGGATCCTGGCCCCAGTACACCAGACCCAGAGGCGCTCGCGGATAGTAGGCGGACTGCTGGCCGGCCCGGAACATCGCGCCCGCTCCCCGTTTGTCGGGCGGAGGCAGGAACGGGTCCCATCGCACGCCGAGATTCACGGTGAGCCGTCTGGCCAGCTTCCAGTCGTCCTGGAAGAAGAGGCTGACTTCCTTGCCCACGGGATAGCTTTCGGCGCCGGAGTTCTGGTTGACCGAGTCGGGCCGGCCAACCATCATGTCCGCCATGGAATCGCCCGTAATCTGGCCGCGGAAGGCGATCGCCGGATCGCCCTGGAACCGCTCGCGGCGGTCCACTTCGTCGTAGCGCCATTCGCCTCCGAACTTGATCAGGTGCGCGCGGCGGCTGACGGACGTTTCGTTGCGCACGTGATAGAAGTAGCGCTGCTGGTACAAAGGATGCCGGGTGAAGGCGTAGAAATAGCCGATCACGTTGGTGTCGGTGGCGGCGACGGTGTCCTCGCGGTGCGCGCGGACGATGCCCGATCCGAAGTCGCGCCAGCCAACGTTGCCGGGAGTGATCGCGGATTGGTTCCGTTCGATGTTCTGGATGGTGACGGTCAGCGAGTTCACGATGGTGGGGCTGGCGATCCACGTGTCGCTGGCCGTGCCGTTCCAATTCTTGTACGGGATGTTGGCGAGCAGATTCGGGATGGTTCCCACGGCCTGTTTGGTCGCGTTGTCGTTCCACAAGAGGCGGAAGCTGAGCCGGTGGGCGGCGTTCCACTGATGGTCCACCTTGCCGACGATCTGATCGTCGTCGATCGCTTGCGCGCTGGCGAAGCTGAGTAGTCCGTCGGCGCGGTTCGGAAGCGGAATGAATGTGTCCAGGAACTTGACGGACGGCTGATACACACGGCTGGCGGGGATCGTGTTGCCCGGGAAGTTTCCGCCGTTGGGGTCGCGCACCACGGTGCGCAGCGCGGAGAAGTCGCCGCGGCGCATGGCGGCGGTGGGCACGAGCGCCGATGTGGTGCCGGGAGCGCTGCGTTCGCGCGTGCCTTGAAAGGACCCGAAGAAGAACGTCTTGTCGCGCCGGATGCGGCCGCCGAGCGTTCCGCCGTATTGATTCCGTTTGAATGGGGGAACCGATACGGCGAAGAAGTCGCGCGAGTTCAGCTTCTCGTTGCGGAGGTACTCGAAGGCCGCTCCATGGAAATCGTTCGTTCCGGATCTGGTGACCGCGCTGACGAAGATGCCGGCGTTGCGGCCCTTGTCGGCGCCATAGCCGTTGGTTTCGATGGAGAACTCCTGCAACGCGTCGGGATTGGGGAACGGGGCGGGCGTGTTGAAGAACGGGTCGTGGTTGTCGCCGCCGTCGAGCGCGTAGTTGTTGCCGCGGAACGCCGATCCGTTGACGGAGACGGTTTCGTTCTGCTGTTGATCGCGGCCGCCGCGGCGTCCAACGCCGGGAACGAGCAACTGCAACTGGACGGGATTGCGGCCGTTGAGCGGCAAGTCGGCGATGCGGCGGGAGTCGATGACTTCGCCGATCGTCCCCGTGCGGGTTTCCACCTGCGCGGCGGCGGCCTCCACTTCGACACGTTCGGTCACCTGGCCCACTTGCAGGGCGAAGTCGACGCGGCGGTTCTCGCTCACCTGCAGCAGAAGGTCGGTTTGGACGGACTCCTTGAATCCGGAAGCCGACGCGCGGACCGTGTAGGAGCCAACGGGCAACTGGACGAACACGTAGTCGCCCTCGCCGTTGGTATTGGCTGTGCGGACAGCGCCCGTCTGGACGTGGGCAGCCGACACCGGCGCGCCGGGGACCACCGCGCCACCGGCGTCACGCACGGTTCCGAAAATGGTGGCGGTGTTCTGGGCGAACATCGCGGAACAAAGCAGCAGCGGCAGCACCGCGCGAAGACTCATGAGACCCCCTTGGGCGAGACTGGACTCCCATCAGTATAGGTTGTGGAAGATCGCCATGCCCGGCCCGTGGTATCCTTTATCAAAATTTTCGCGGGCCTGGAAAACGCGGGCCCGGAAGGATAGGGGTTCCAATGAAGAAACTCGCGCTATTGTCGCTCTGCACCCTCGGATCTCTCCAGGCACAGCAATCCCTCGGCAGCATCACCGGCAAGGTGACCGACCCGCAAGGGGCCGTGATTCCGAACGCGAACGTCGTGGTGACTCACCTCGAGTCGAATCGCATGGTCACACTCGCCACCAACGGCACCGGCTATTTCGAAGCGACCCTGTTGAACCCGGGGACCTACACGGTCGCCGTGGACTCGCAGGGGTTCCGCAAGCATCAGCAGCAGGGTCTTGTCTTGAACGTCGGCGGCCGCGTGGATCTGGATGTTCAACTCCAGGTGGGCACGGCGGCGGAGACGGTGCAGGTCACCGCCGAGACGCCGCTGCTCGACACCACCACCGCGAACGGCGGCCGCGTGATCGACCAGCGCCAGATCATGCAACTGCCCTTCTCCGACATGAATCCGTTCGCGCTGGCGACGCTCGCGCCCGGCATGCAGTGGACGGGGCAGCCCGAATACCGGCGCGCGTTCGACAACGGCGGAACGTCGGCGTTCAACACGGCGGGCGGCGTGGGATCTAACGAGTACACCATCGACGGCGCGCCCGTCACCGGCACGGGACGCCGCGTCGGCTTCGTTCCGCCGTCGGACGCGGTGGGCGAATTCAAACTGGAAACGGCGAGCTTCGATGCCGGCCAAGGCTTCACGTCCGGCGCGAGCATCAACGTGATGACCAAGGGCGGCACCAACTCGTTCCACGGCTCGCTGTACGATCAGCACTGGCAGCAGCGCTGGAACGCGACGCCGCACTTCACGCGGTTGGCGTATCAGGATCAGGTGAGGTCGGGGCGGTTGAAGCCCTCCGATCAGAAGCAAGCCACCGGCCGGTCGAACAACTTCGGCGGCACCGTCGGCGGTCCGGTGCGGATTCCGAAGCTGTACAACGGCAAGGACAAGCTGTTCTTCTTCTTCAGCTACAACGGCATCTATCAGTCCAAGGCCGAGACCACCAACGCGATCAACCGCACGGTGCCGAAAGCGGCGTGGCGGCAGGGCGACTTCTCCGATCTATCGGCGATCGACGCGGTTCGATACACGGTGTACGATCCCCGCTCGGCGCGCCAGGACGGCAGCCGCGTGGTGCGCACGCCTTTCCCCGGCAATCGCGGCGTTCCGGTGCTGAATCCGGTGTACAAGTTCTACGAGCCGCTGTATCCGCAGCCGAACAATGTGCCCGGCCTGGTGAGTCCGGAAGGCTTCAATAACTATTACGGGCAAGCGATGCCGAAAGACGAGCGCTTCAATTCGCTGGTGAATCGCGTCGACTACAATCTCGGCCAGAACCACCGCGTCTTCGGCCGCTGGTATTGGAATCACCGCTTGGCCGACGAGTACGACTGGACGTACGAGACCAAGCGCGGCCTCCACACCAACGGCCTGACGCGGATCAACAAGGGCGGCGGCGGCGAGTACATCTGGACCGCTTCGTCCTCTTCGATCCTCAACATCGGCACATCGTGGACGCGGTTCAACGAAGGTTCGGTGCGGCCGATCCAGACTTCTTTCAAACCCACCGACGTGGGTCTGCCCGCTTATCTCGACGCCAAGGCCGACCAGTACAAGGCGCTGCCGCGCATGGGCATCGCCGGCGTGGAATCGGTGGGAGACAGCTATCCGGCGATCACGGCTCGCGGCACCACGGCGGATCTGAAGGTTCAGTACACCAACATCCGCGGCAATCACTCGCTGCGGTACGGATGGCAGGAGCGCCGCTACTGGTTCACCTCGTCGGGTCCGGGCAACTCGGCCGGCAATTTCAGCTTCAGCCAGACGTACATGCGCGCCGCCGACAACACCAACACGGCGTCCGATCTCGGCCTGGGCTGGGCGGCGTTCATGATGGGGCTGCCGAACGGCATCTCGATCGACTCCAACGACACCGCCTACTGGTCGACGCGGTACCGCTCGCTGTACGTGCACGACGACTGGCGGCTCTCCAACAAGCTCCGCCTGACGCTGGGCCTGCGCTACGAGCGTGGCGGCGGCATCTCCGAGCGCTACAACCGCGGCATCGCCGGCGGTTTCGATTTCGGCTTCCGTCCCGCGTTCGCCGACGCGGTGGAAGCGGCGTACGGCCGGGCGGCGATTCAGCCCGTTCCCGCCAGCCAGTTCAAGGTGCTCGGCGGATCCCAGTACCTGGGACAGCCGAACAAGAACTACACGGACGGCAACCACTCGTTGCTGCCGCGTTTGGGCGCCGTCTATCAGATCAACAACAAGACCGTGATTCGCGGCGGCTACGGCTGGTGGCAGGACATCTTCAACGTGAACAACGACCGTCCGCGCCAGGACGGATACAGCCAGGCGACCAGCACGATCATCACCACGGACACGGGCCTGACGTTCTGCTGCGGGCTCGGCTCGATCAACGGCCTGTCGGCGACGCGCAATCCGATGGTGGATCCGTTCCCCGAACGGCAGGGCGCGGGCCGCTTCGATTCGCCATACGGGAGTTCTCTCGGTTCGTACATCCTGCAGGGCCGCGGGTTCAGCTTCGTTCCGCGGAGCTACTATCCGGCCAAGCAGCAGCGGTGGCGCATCGGCATGCAGCGCGAACTGCGGCAGGATCTGATGGTGGATATCTCCTATAACGGGGCGCTGTCGAGGATCCCGGTGACGCAGAACATCGCCTTCCTCCCCCAGCAGCATTGGGCCACCGGCAACGTGCGGCGGCAAGCGCTGGACGACGATCTGAACACCAACCTGCCGAATCCCTTCAACATCTCGAATCTCGCCTCGCTGCAGACTTCAAATCCGGCGATCTACAACTACCTGCGGACGCAGGGCTTCTTCACCGGCGCCAATATCCGCAAGCAACAGTTGCTGCGCGCCTATCCGAACATGAACGGGCTGAGCGGCCTGCGCCCCGGCACGAACTTCAGCGACGCGCTCGGCCGCAACCGCTATCACGACATGCAGTTCCTGTTGGAGAAGCGGTTCGCCAAGGGCTTGCAGTCGAGCGTGATGTACACCTACGCGTACGGCGAAGAGTCCGATTTCTACGCGAACGAATTCGATGCGCGCCCGTCCACTCGTCCGCAAGACGCGCTCCGCCCGCACCGCTTCGTTTGGACGTCGATCTACCAGTTGCCGTTCGGCAAGGGCCAACGGTTCCTGAAGGACAGTCCGGCGCGCCACGTGGTGGGCGGCTGGCAATTGAGCTGGGTCTATCAGTTCCAGAACGGCGGACCCACCGGATGGGGCAACCGCTTCTTCAACGGCGATATCAACAATCTGGCGGCTTTGTTCAATCAGGACGCCGTGCACGCGCGCGACATTCACGTCGCGTTCGATCCGGCCATCGCCTACACCACTGGCAGCGCCCCCATTCCGCAGAACTTCAATGGGTTCGAGGGACGGTCCGCGCTCCAGCCGGGCGCCTATCACGAGCGCGTGTTCCCGACCCGCCTGACGTCCCTGCGCGAGGACGGCATCCGGAACTGGGACATCAAGGTCAAGCGCGTGTTCAAGCTGACCGAGACGGCGCAGACCAGCTTCGACGTGGACCTGTTGAACGCGACCAATCACACCAACTTTTCGGGTCCGAACACCGACCCGACGAATCGTAACTTCGGCCGGCTGACGAGCCAACGCGGGCTGAGCCGCGTGATCCAGTTGAACCTGCGCATCGACTTCTAGTTTCGGCGGCCCGCGAGTTTCGATAGACAGGCCGCTCCCGCCGGAGCGGCCTCGATTTCGTTTTAGGACTGGACAGCGTCGAGGGGCCGAGGGTACTATATTTCGACGGAAGCCAGACTCCGGGTCTGGCCTGGCTGGACCGCACGGAGATACAGTGAACTACCTGAGCCAACTCTTTGGTTTCCTTTGCTGGAGCCCCGTGCAACTCGCCCGGTACTCGCCGAGGACATTGGTGCTGGGCATCTTGTTGGGTCTGGTGCTGGCGGGTACGTGTTGGTGGATCTGCACGAACTATTACCGGCTCTGGAACAACCGCTTCCAGATGGGACCGGGTCTTTATGCGTTGTGCGGGATTGCCGCGGTCTTTACCGTGGTATTCACGACCGTCTTCACCGGTGTGCCGTTTTTGGTCCGCGGGCGGATCGACGATTGGAGCAGAATCTCCCAGCCAAGGTGCCAGTCCGCGGTGGACCGCGCCTTGCGAGCGCTGTCCCAACGAGGTTTGAAGGACTTTTCGGATCCCTATTGCGTTTCCAGCCATGAGTGGAGGATCGTCTCGGATGGGACGCGGCGAGTCGTTTACCAAGCATACCTGGAAAGCACCCTCGCCGATTTCCGCCAAATCGACTTTTTCCTGGGGCGGTTCCTTGGGCCCAGCCAGGTGCTGCGGCGGCCGGACGCCATGGTGGACTCGATCATGGTGGACCGCGCGAGGAGACTGGGCCGGGATCCCGGCAGCCAGTACCACACAGACAGGGCATTGGAAGCAGCCGTGCCGTTGATCCGGAGCGCCCTGTTCCGCGAGATGCCCACCGCGATCTACAAGCTGCGGTTTCAGTCGGTGCTGCTGTTCCTGCTATTCCAGGCAATTCCGTTCGCCGCCGTCGGTTGGGCGGCATACAGAGATTTCAAGGAGCAGACCTGACCGGGCGCACTCGCTGAGCGGGCCTGTCCGTCGAAGTAGGCGCTCTATGCCTCGGGGTCCCACACGGGGGCGAGATCGAGGACAAACCCCGGCAACTCTGGATCGCCGCCGATCGCCGCGGGGTGCTCGAACGTCTCCACGGGCGCTTCCGGCCGGTAGACGTGTACGCGCCGTTCGATCGGATCGACGAGCCATCCGAGCTTGGCTCCGTTGTCGATGTACTCCCGCATCTTGGCATGCACCGCAGGCAAGCGGTCGCTCTTCGAACGGAGCTCCACAACGAAGTCCGGACACAGCGGGAAGTACTCGCTCCGTTCGTCCTCAGTCAGCGCATCGACGCGCGATTTCAGGATCCAGGAGGCATCCGGCGAGCGATTGCTTCCGTTCGGCAAGTCGAAGCCACCGGACGAGTCGACCGCGTAACCCCGGCGGTCCGCGCGCGCCCATGCGTGCAACTGCGCATACAACTCGCCGTTGCGGATGCTGGTCCGGGTATGGGCTGGAGGCATGACGATCACATCTCCTTCCGCGTTCCGTTCGATTCGGAGATCGGGGTTGGCGGCGACGAACGCGCGGTATTCGTCGCGATTCATTTTGCGAAGCGGCGTGAGGTGAAGGGACCAGTCCTGGGCGGCTGTCTCAAACGCGTCGAGTGTCACCTGCATTCGTACGTGGCCTTCTGAAGCGATCATAGCATCCGGCCGTGGAAGGAGGTGCGCACGCACTCCTCACCTCGGTGCGCGAGCCGCGATCCGCCGCTGCTCCGCCGCCTCCGCCACGCGACCCGACCGGGCCAGCGCGTCCGCCCACGCCGACCGCATCGCCGGCTCGTCCGGTCGCAGGGCGCACGCCTTCGACAGCGCGGACTCCGCCTCTCCCACCGCGCCCGCCGACAGACGCGTCACGCCGAGTTGATACCAGGCCTCCGCGAAGTCGGGCTTCTCCCGTGTCAGAGCCTCCAACACAGCTACCGCTTCCGCCTGTCTGCCGAGCTTCGATAACGCCAACGCCGTCTGATACCGGGCCAGCGGACTCGCGTCGTTCGCCAACAACGCCAGCGCGCCCGCCGCGTCGCCCTTGCGCAGCAGCACCACGGCGAGATCCACCGCGATCGCCGAGTCCGGCCCCAGCTCCAGAGCCACGCGGAACTCGCGTTCCGCGTCCGCCAGTCTGCCGGCATCGGCGTGTTTGCGCGCCACCGCCGCCCGATACTTGGCCTGCATGCGGGTGTCCGCGCCCTCGCGCAGGTCCTTCACTTTGGCGAACGCGGCCGCGGCATCGGCGTCTCGACCGGCTTTCTTGTAGCAGCCGGCCAGCAAGTAGTACTTCTGCGAACTCTCTGCCGCCGCTTCCAGTTCCGGCACGGCGCCCGCGCAGTCGCCTTGCTTCACCAGCAGCGAGCCCAGTTGGAATCGGGCGTTGCCGTTGGACGGTTCCGCCGCCGCCACTTCGCGGAACAGGGCGATCGCGCGGGGCCAGTCCTTCAGATCGGCGTGGGCGAGTCCCGCTTCGAAGCGCAGTCCCGGCAGCTTCGGATCCAACTTCAGCGCCGCCGCGAACTCGCGCGCAGCGCCCGCCGCGTCGCCGAGCTTCGCCAGATTCCGTCCCAGGTGATACCGCGGTTCCGCGTCTCGTGGATCCGCCTGGATCGCCGCGCGGCACTCGTTCGCCGCCGCCGGATAGCCCGACTCACGCGCGATGGCCGCCGCGGTCTCGATCTCGCACACGCGCGCGCGAGCGGCGGAGTTTCCCAGGTCCGACCGTAGCGCGGCGCGGAAGGACCGCAGGGCCGCGTCCGGACGCCCGTCCTGCTGGCGCACCAGGCCGAGCAGGTAGTGCGCCTCCGAGTGGGCGGGATCGAGCGCGAGCGCCTCCACGAATTTCGCCCCCGCTTCGACGAAGCGGCCGCGATGCGACAGCTCGATGCCCGCGTCCACCAGCGTTTGGGCTCGGGGAACGGCGGGCCGCTGGAACATCGCGGCCGCCAGTAGCAGTTCCGCTACCAAGACTCTCCTACCAGGAGAGGCGCATCGTCAATTGCATGACTCGGGGTGAATTGGCCGAGAAGCGATTGGTGATGACGCCGTCTCCACCACCGGGTTGCGTGGTGGCTGGCATGTTGAACACGTTGTCCAGGAAGTCGATGTTGAACCGTGCGGTGATCTTTTCGGTGATGGGCACGGATTTGAAGATCGACGCCTGCATGTTCCACTGCATGAGCCCGAGGACGAACTGGTTCTGCAGCGGGTGGAGTCCGGTGTTGAGTGTGGTCCGCTGATTGGTTCCGTTCGTCAAGGGCACGAACACGGTGTTGGTTTCATAGAACGGCTGATTTGGATCCGCCGTGCTGCCGCCGTCCTTCGGGATCTGGATGATTGGCGTCTGATAGGGACGGTAGCTGTCGGGGACACCCATCACGCCGTTGGGACGGCCGGTGCGCGGGTCGACGCTGTTGATGCGGTTGGCGGGGATGTAGCCGTTCCAATAGAGCCAGCCGTCGTAGCAGACGCCGCTCCGGCAGTCCTGGATCGGATACTTCTTCCCGTAGACTTCCACCTTGTTGATCGCTCCCCAATTTCCTGTGCCCAACTGGAAGTAGTTGCTGCGGAGAGAGCCGTTGCCGGCGATCTGCCAGCCGCCGAGCACGGCGTCCACCGGACGGCCGGCGCTGCCGAGGAAGCGCTTGCCCTTGCCGACCGGAATGTCGACGAGGAAGTTCCAGTTCACGCGGTGCGTGGGGATGCCGGGGTCGCGCTTGTAGTTGAGCAGGCGGTTGCGGGCCGCGTCGTCCGTGGGCACGATTCCGGGCAGGAAGATGTTCGGTGAGCGCAGTGAGTCGTCGCGCCAGCCGTCGCCCGCGGCGCGAATGGCGTTGCTCATGACATAGAAGACCTGGAAGGCGTAGCCCTTGGAATAGCGGTGTTCGAACTCGAGTTGGAGTCCGTTGAAGTTGGACCAACCGGTCTTTTGATAGCGCTGCATGGTTCCGTACAGTTCCTGGTCGAACGGGCGGCGCGCGACGCTGGCGAAGGGGCCGGTGGGCAGAGGCTGCTTGGTGTTGGTGAACCAGACGTAGTCCGGCGGGTTGTCGTTGTAGGTGGCCCACTGCGACATGCGGGTGCCGTGGGTGCCGACGTAGCCGCCCTTCACCACGGTGTTGGCGAAGATTTCGCGCTCGATCAGCAGGTTCCACTCATGCGCTCGCGCGGTGGGCTGCTTGGGATCGAGGTAGAAGAGCGAGCCGCCGCCGCGCGTGATGCCGGTGACCGCGGTGGGGCTGAGCACGTTGGCGCTGTTGACCCCGGCGACCACCGTGGGAACGGATCGCAGCAGGTAGTTGGGGCGGCCATCCGGGCTGAGTTCGGCGGCGTTGGGGTTCCAGGTGACCGTGCCGAGCGCGGGCATCGAATTCGCCACCTGGCCGGAGAACAGGCGCAGGGATTCGGGATAGGCGAAGATCGAATAGCCGCCGCGGATGACGGTGGCCTTGCGGCCGGAATCGCCCATGCGGTAGGCGAAGCCCGCGCGAGGGCCGAAGTCCCAGAGGTTGGAATAGGTGAGCGAATCGGGCAGACCCACTTCCTTGGGCGTGGTGAACTTCATGCCGAGCCCCGTGTAGGCGTTGACGATCGCCGGCAGCACGTTCTTCTGCGCCGTCAGTTCTTCGATGGTGCGCGGCAGGATGATGCGCTTGCTCTTTTCGTCGAAGCCCATGATGGAGCGGTCGCGCTCGTTGACGGGGCTGTTGTACTCCCAGCGCAGACCCAGGTTCACCGTCAGCCGGGCGTTCACCTTGAAGTTGTCCTGGAAGTAGAGCGCGCGCTCATGGACGCGGGGGCGGTACCAGGAACGGTTGAAGCGCGCCTGATAGGTGCCGAGACCGAGGAAGAAGTTGGCGGAGGTGTGGCCGGTGAAGGGCGTGGCGGAGAAGGCCGAACCGGACGTGGGATCGTAGAGGCCCGTTTGCGACACGTTGTTGTAGTCGAGCTGGCCCTGCGAGATCTGCTGATCGTTCAGGGTGTCGAGCCGTTCGAAGCGCATGCGTCCGCCGAACTGGAATTCGTGCCGGCCGCGGATCTTGGTGAAGTTCTGGTCGACGTTGAAGATCAGACCGTAGTTGATGGTCGGGTTGATGCTGGAATCGTAGGCCATGCCGGGGCCGGTGCTCGACGACATCGAGAAGGGGATGCGGGGGAAGCCGACGCCCTTGAACGGGTTCGGCAGGCCGAGTCCGCTCGCGATCTCTTCAGTGCCCGTGTAGGGAAGCTGGCCGCGGTAATCGCGTGCGACCGAAACCAGCGTCTCGCCGAAGAAGGCCGGCGAGAAGGTGTGCGTCCAGTTGGCGATGCCGCTGTCGTTGACCTGGCTGTCGATGAACGCGTTGGCGCGTTTGTCGAGCGTGGTGGGCGATTGTCCATAGGGATCGCTGGTGCGCTCGCCGGTTCCGGGGCTGTGCGAATAGCGGAAGAAGAGGCTGTTCTTGTCGTTCAGCCGGTGATCGACGCGGAGCGTTTCGGTGTGCTGCCGTGTGTTGGCGAATCCGAGGCCGAACCAGTTGGAAGTGACCAGTGGATTGTCGCCCCGCGTCGGTAGCGGGGTGACGCCATAGAGGTATTTGGCGAGCGGGCTCTGCCGGTTGGAAGGGATGCGGTTGCCGGTGAACGGCTGACGAGTCCAGCTCTGGGCGTCCGTGGTCAGCGGATCGTAGATGGTGATGCGGCGTCCTACGCCGTCGATCAATCCGCTGAAGTCGCCCTCGCGCATCGCGGGCGTCGGCACGGCGATGCTGCGTGTGCTCGCCGACCGCAACTGATAGCCTTCGTAGGCGAAGAAGAAGAAGGTTCGATTGCGGCCGTTATAGAGTTTGGGCAGCCAGACGGGGCCGCCGAAAGAGGCTCCGAATTCGTTGCGGACCAGATGCGGCGGTTTGGTGTAGAAATCCTGCCGGGCGCGAGCGACGCCGAACCCGCTGTTGCGCGCGGTCTCGAACACCGCGCCGTGGATCTCATTGGTCCCCGAGCGGGTGGTGATCATGAACGTTCCGGGCCGGTTCAGCTTGGCGGAGGAGTTGTTGGTTTCCGAGCGGAACTCGCCGATGGTGTCGAGTCCGGGCGGCCGTGCGGGGATCGACTGCCATTCGCGATTCTCGAGAACCGCGCCGTCCTGGAGCAGTTCGGTCGCGTAACGGAGTCCGTAAACGCGCGGGACCGAGCCGGCTTCGACGCCGGGCGTGGTCATGTAAAGCAGCGTGGTGATGAAACGCCCGTTGAGAGGCAGTTGCTCGATGCGTTCGCGTTCGAGCACGGTGGAGATGGTCGCGCTGTTGGTGGTGATCAGCGGCGTGACGTCGCCGGCGACCGTGATGGAGGTGGAGGTGGAACCGGGCTTCATCACCACCTCGATCACCGCCGATTGGCCGGCGCGGAGGTTGAGCGTGCCCTTCCAGGTTTCCATGCCGGCGAACTCCGCCGTGAACTGGTAGGCTCCGATGTTCATCGCCGGAAACAGGAAGAAGCCGGCCTCGTTGGATTCGCTGTTGTATTGACGGGATGTCGCGGAGTGGACCACCGCGACTGTTGCCTTGGGCACCACGGCGCCGGTAGCGTCCCGAACGGTTCCCTGAATGTTCCCGGTGCCGGTCTGCGCGAGGCAGAGGGCCGCGGAAATGAAAATGGTTGCGAGTCGGAGCCCCGAAAGGAACATGGGAGCCATTAGACCACATTTCGAGGTCGCGATCCGGATAATGGACTATCGATTGCGCGTCAGGCCAGATTGCGGCCGGGCTTGTGGACGACGGGCTTGCTCCGAGGTCGAGCGGTAGGGCGGTGTTTCGCCGCGCTGGGAGCGGATCCGCGCGGCGCGACTCGCTTCGGATATCCCGGCGGCGGGGGGCTGGCGTCGATGTTGAGGAAGCGCACCTCGGCGGAGGCGGCGAGCAGGGGGAAGAGCAACAGGGTGAGAATGCTACGCATCGTACCCCCCTTCGATGGGGTGATCATGATAGTACCAAATTCAGCAGCGAGCGGTACTCCCCTCCCCCGCACATCCCTATTCCGTGTTGCGGCCGCGGTTCTTCGCCGATCTTATGGGTAGATGCAAGAACCTACCCTGCGCATCCTGTTATTGGAAGACAATCCCGGCGACGCCCGGCTGCTGTTGGAAGGAATCAAGGACGAGGGGAAAGGTGCGTTCGAAGTGACCTGGACTGAGACGGTTCACTCGGCGAGCGGAGCGATCCGGCAGCGGCCGTTCGACGCGATGCTGCTGGATCTGAACGTTCCCGACAGCCGGGGATTCGACACGTTCGCCAACGTCAGGGCCGTGAGCCCCAACCTTCCGATCGTGCTGTTGACAGGGACCGAGGACGAGGGCTTGGGGCTGCGCGCGGTGCAGGAGGGCGCGCAGGACTTCCTGATCAAGGGGCAGGCGACGCCGGCGGCGGTGGTGCGGTCGCTCCGGTTCGCGGTGGAGCGGAACCGCAGTCTCCAGTGGCACATGAGCAAGGGGAAGCACTCGCCCGGCGGGCGCGTCGTTACGTTCTGGGGAGCCAAGGGAGGAGTCGGAGCCACCACCCTGGCGATCAACACGGCGGCGCTGCTGTCGCAGGACAAGTTGGTGGTGGCGGCCGAGATGCGCTCGGATTATGGCAGCTTCGCGGCCCATTTCCGCAAGACGGTCCATGCCAATCTCTCGGAACTGTACCGCACCCCACCGGCCGAGATCGCCGAGGCTCAGGTGGAGCAGCGGCTGGTGAATACGCAGCTCGGATTCTATCTGTTGTACGGTCCGCAGAGCGTGGAGCAGTGCCAGCCGCTGACACCGGCCCACGCGGACCGGCTGATGGAACTGGCGGCGCGGATCGCGGATCTGGTGGTGGTCGATCTACCCGCTACGGTCGGTCCGGCGCACGAGACCATCGTTCACCGGTCCAACTGCGTGGTACTCGTGTCGGAACGGGACGACTCCTCGGTGATGGCCGCGCGGCTGGCGATCGAGCGGCTACGGGCTTGGGGAGTGAGTGGAGACGTGATTCACGTGGTGCTGGTGAATCGATCGGCGGTTCTCGAGAGCGTCTCGAAAGAGAAGATCGAGGAAGTGCTGGGGATGAAGATCACCGGCGTGGTGCCTCCGTCGCCCGACATCTGCGGAGCGGCCCAACGAGCGAGCACGCCGCTAGCCGTCTTCCGTCCCAGGAGCGCACCGGCGGCCATCCTGGCGCAAATCGCACAGAGAGTGGCGGCGACGGCGGCGGGACCGATGGCGATGCTACCGGCCGATGCGGCCTGATCGACGGCCTGGTTATAGGGACGCGTGGACGGTATCGGCAGGCGCGAACGGGAGCTCGAGAGCCACCTCTTCGCCTTCCTGCAGTCCGGACTTGACCACCGCGTGGGTGCTGTTCCGCAGGCCGAGTTCGACGATGCGCTTCTCGAACGTCTGGCCGTTCTTCACGTAAACGACTTCCTTGCCGCCGTCCTCGAAGACTCCCGCCAACGGCACCTGCTTGGCATTGGCTTCCGACTGCGTCAACAGAACATCCGCGCCGGCCGACAGGTCGGGGATCAGCTTGTCGTGAACCTGATCGAACGCTATTTTGACCGGGACTGTTCGGATGTAATACTGCTGGCGATAGCCTCCCGTCGCGAGGGCGCCGATCGAGAACAGATGCCCCGCCAATTCGATTCCCGGGAAAGCGTCGAGCTTGATGCTGGCCTTCTGGCCGATCCGGAAGGAATCGCTTTCGCCCTGGTTGATGGTGGCTTCCACCTGCATCTTCGACGGATTGACCACCTTCATGAACAACTGGCCCGGCGTCACCTGGTCGCCCTGCTGCACCGTGGACATCTCGCTGCTGCGCCAGATCTGTTGCGATACGGCGAGCCCGTCCATCGGCGCGTTGATGGTGAACTTCTTCAGATCCACCTGATGCCGATCGCGGTGGCGTACGTGACGCTCCCGGGTGATGCCGAGAATCTTGATTTCCGCGCCGTAAATGACGTTCTTTTGCGCGATGTCGCCTTGAACCTGCTTGTACCGCGCGCCGGCTTCTTCCTCGGCAAGCTTGAGCAGTTCGCGCTCTACTTCGGTTCGAACCTCCGCGGCGCGGGCATCGAAGCTGGCCTTGCGGAATTCCGATTCCGACACCTTGATGTTCTGAAGCAGCGACGCCATGTCGACTTCCTGCTCCGCCTTCCGCTTGCGGATGTCCGCGTCGGCCTTTTCGATATCGTCGCCGATATCGTCGATGTGATCGGCCAGGGTCTGAGCGTCGATCTGGGCGATCAACTGGCCCTTCTTGACGCGAGTGCCGGTGGGCACCAGGTGCAGCAGGATCAGTTCGCGGCCGGCTTCGGGCCCGCGCATGACCGGCGCCACGATGCTGACGTACTCGCTCGACGAAGTCTGGCCCGCCAGCCGGACCCGGAGGTCCAACTGACCCGTGGTCACCTTCGCGGTGTGCGCCACTCGCACGGCGGCGGTTTCAGAAGGCTGGGCGCGCTTCTGCCACGTTTGCCAGGCGGCGTAGCCACACGCGCCGAGCAAGGCAAGTCCAATCAACCATTTCGACGACCCTCCTTTGGGGGAGGGGGTTCCCGGCTCGAGGACGGGCTTTACCGGCGACGGCGCCGGCAGACGGGGATTGGAGATCGCCGACATGTTTAGATGCTACCGCAAATCTAGACGAGCCGCGGCACGCGGAAGGTTACTTCCGCGACATCTTTAGCTCGAGCTTCTTCAACTCCGACCGGAACAGGTGGTTCCCGGGGTAGTCGCGGCTCAATTCGCCCAGCAGCAAGCGCGCCTGTTCGGGCCGCTTTTCGCGCACGTGGATGATGGACAGCAGGATCTTGGCGAACGGGCCAAGGTACCGGCCGGTGCGGGCGACGCGGGTCAGCCTTTCCACGGCTGTGTCCTTGCTGCCCTGTACCTGATCGAAGCGCACGAACCAGCGGACGAAGAACGGCAGGCTGCCCACCAGGTACTCGGTCAAGCCGGTGGTGAGGTAGGCGTCGGCGAAACCGGGGTCCTTGCGGATCAGCCGCACCGCGAATTCGTGGGAGCGGCGGGCGAACGTGAGGCTGCGGAGCTGTTTCTTTTCCACCGCCGCCATGTAGTCCATTCGCATCCCGTCGGTGAGGCAATACGCGAACAGCGCCTGGGGATCCTCCGCGGACGACTTCAGCCTTTCGTCGGCCAGTTCCTGCGCTTTGGTGACGGCTTCGAAGAACCGGGCGCGGATCGCCGGATCCGGCTTGAGCTTCTCGTTGCCGCCAATCCGTTTGTCACTGGTGAGAAACTCCCCTTCGAGAATGTGCAGACGATCCATCTCGAAGAACAGGTAGGCGGCGGCGCGGACGGAGAAGCCCATCGGGTCGCGGGGGGCGTGCGCCTGGTAATCGTCGAGGATGCGGTGGGCGCCGTCGAAGTCGAGATTGTAGAGCTTCCCGTAGGCGTCGCCGAGCTGGTCGGCGCGGAGGCAGGCCGCGGTGGCGAACAATAGGATCGGGGCGAATTTCGGCATGGTCACTCGTGGAAGAGGCGGTCGAAGAACTCGCGGGTGCGGCGTTGGATCTGGCCGAGTTCGACGGGGAGCGGTTGATCGTGGAGGTGCGCGGGCGTCCAACGTTCGACAAGTTCGGAGATCGCCTCGAGTTGCAGTTCGGCGGCCGGCAACTGGCCTCGAGCGTGACCGGAGCTCAGGCGCATCGCGTGATCCACGGCGCGGTAGAAGGTGGCGGCGTCGGTCAGGAACCGGGAGTCGGCGCGGTCGAGATGTCCCATTTGTTCGATCACGTTGATACGCGCGGGCGTATTGAGAACAGGATAGAAGATTCCGGCGCTGCGCAGGCGGAGGTACATCAGGGCGAAATCGATATCGTAGTATCCGCCCGGCCCGGCCTTCAGCGGATTCGATTTGGCCTGCTCCTGTTCCAGGCGCAGGCGCATCCGCCGCAGCTCCGTGCGCGACCGTCCCGCCTGGCCCCAGCGCCGCCAGTCCACCTCCTGGAGAGCCCGCAGGAATTCGGTGCCCGCGGCCAGATTTCCGGCCACCGCTCGCGACTTCATATAAGTGATGCCCTCCCACGCCTGCGCGTGCCGCCAGAAGTAGTCGCGGAAGCCGCCCTCGGTCTGCACCAGCGGGCCCGCCCCACCGTTGGGCCGGAGCCGTGTGTCAACGGCGAACAGCGAGCCTTCGCCGGTATACGCGCTGAGAAGCGAGACGGCGCGCTCGGCCACTCGGGTCCAGAACGGGAGCCAGGCGGCGTCGCGATCGGGGAGTACGAAAACCAGGTCCGCGTCGGATCCGAGATCCAGTTCGGCCATGCCGAGCCGGCCTAGCGCGACGATCATCATGCGGTCCCCGGGCTCGTAGCCTGGCGTCCTGGTCTCGCGCGTGACTTCGGTGAGCGCCATCTGATAGGCGGCGACGATCGCCGCGTCCGCCAGCGCGGAGGTGCGCTCGAGGGTCGCGAAGATCGGCGCGCGGAGGCAGATGCTCCCGGCTTGAACCCGGAACATTTCGCGATTGAAGAAGCGCCGGAGATCGGCGGGATCGCCGAGGATCGACGGCGCCGATGCATAGTCGGCGCGGGAGCCGGGACGGCGGCGCATCTCGTACAGTTCCTCGAGCCATTCCGGACGCCGGTTCAACTGCTCGGCGAAGTACGGACTGTGTTCGAAGATATCGATGGCGTAACCGGCGAGCACCGCGTCGTCGTTCAACCACCGCCGCCAGCGTTCCGCCGGCAACAGACGTTCCAGGAAATGCTCGAAGGCGCGCGCGCCGTGCCGCAGGCGTCCCTGGGCGATCGTCGCCGCCAGCCCCGGAGCCTGCTGTTGAATGATGCGCGCGAGATTCGCCGAGATGTTGTCGGGCCCGTGAGGCGGCTCGGCCTGGGGGGCCGGATCCGGCTCGGCCTCCGCGTTATGCGGAAGCTGCGCGTGCACCACCCGCTCGTAGATCGCGCGGACGTTCTCGAGGTGAGTCTCCAACTCGGCGCGCAGGTTCGCGGCGGAAGGCTCGGCGCCGGGCTGTACCGGCATCCGCCGGGCGAGAAGCTCCAGGCCCGCGTCCGTCGAAGGCAGGGTGTGCGTCTGCCGGTCGTCCTCGGCCTGGAGGCGATGTTCCAGATTGCGGAGGAAAAGGTAGGCCGAATGGAGCCGTCCGTACTCGATGTCGGAGAGGAGCTGCGACGAATGGAGCCGGAACAGCGCCAACTGCGTGCCGCCGTGCCGCACGAAGGGTTCGCGGCCGCCGTGGAGCTGCTGGAGACACTGCGTGAGGAACTCGACATCGCGAATTCCGCCCGGAGCGAGCTTGACGTCGGCCTCCGGCTTACCCTTCTTGCGCGCCAGCTTTTCGCTGAGCCGGACGCGAGCCTCCGACACCGCCTCCACCTTTGAGAAGTCGACCGCCGTGGAATAGGTGAGCGGCTCCATGGCGTCCAGCAGTTCGCCGCCGGGTCCGGGATCGCCCGCCGCGACGCGCGCCTTGATGGCCATCTGCAACTCCCAGTCGCGCGCGCGAGTCCGGTAGTACTTGCGGGCGGCGTCGAGCGAGATGCACAACTCGCCCATTTGGCCATCGGGGCGCAACCGCAGATCGACCCGGTAGCAGGATCCGTGCGGTGTGTAGGAAGAGAGCAGGCCAGTGAGCTCGGCGCAGACCTTGTTGTGGAACTCCCGGTTCGATAGCGGCTCCGGACCCCGCGTTTCGCCGTTGCCCTCGTGGACGAACATCAGGTCGATGTCGGAACTGTAGTTGAGTTCCTGGCCTCCGAGCTTGCCCAGCGCGACGATCGACAAGCCGCAGGGCCGCCCGTTCGCGAGCGATGGCGTTCCGTGCCGCCGTTCGAGACCGGCGCGGATGCGGCGATAGCTCTCGTCGAGAATGGCGTCGGCAAGACCCGAGATCTCGCCGGTGATCTCGGCGAGCGGCGCGAGCCCCAGCGCGTCGCGCAGCAGGATTCGAAGCAGGCGCCTCCGCCGGAACGCCGCGAGGTCGATGGCCCGCGGCGGTCCCTCGGGCAGTTCGGCTCGAAGTGTGACCTCGTAGTCTTCACGCGCGAGCGCGGTGTGCAGGTCGCCCTCGGCCGTCAGTCCCTCGATCCAATCGGGCGACCGCAGCACTTCCTCCGAGAGGAACCGGCTGTGGGAGAAGAGCGTGACCAGGTGCTGCAACGCGACTGGAGACGCGGCCATTCGTTGGAACGCGCCCGGTTGATTCTCCGCCAGACGGCTCAGACAGTGAGCGGCGGCGTCCGGATCCGCGGCGGCGCGGAGCAGCATCGCGAGGCGCTCGATCGCGGCGGGCGGCATCGCCGCGGCGAGCCGCGCCATCAGTCCGGCTCCACGGCCGGGATCGCGAAACCGCACGCCGGCCGTCAACGGCGTCAGTTGGGAAGCCGCGTCGACTGGTGGGCCGCCAGACGCCAGCGTCCGCCCTTGCGAATCCACACGTGGGTGAACTTGAGGTGCGCGTTGCCGCGAGTTCCCTTGTTCACCGTGACCAGCTTCACCTGCGCGTTGAGCACGGCGGTGTCCTTGCCGTAGGTGCGCATGGTCATTTCCTCGTAGTCGATCGCTTCGTACTTGGCGGCGCCGCTCACCAGGTTGTCGATGTACTGCTTCTTGGTATCGGTGACTCCGGTGGAGTGCGTGTAGGTCAGGTCGTGCGCCAGCAACTGGCCGAGCGCGGCGGCGTCGGCCTTCTTGGTGGCCTCGGCCCAGGCCATTTCGGCCTCCTTCAGCGCGGCGTCCGGACCTGCCGCCAGCGCGGCGCCCGCGACTGCCGCGGCGGTGGTGAAGATTCTGCGTGTCATCCGATTCAGGATAGCGCCTCCAGGCGATGGTCCCGCACCGCGTAGCCGCAGGCGAAGTGGTAGACGACGCGCCCGCGTTCCGGCGTCAAACCCAGGTACGAGTGCACGTCGTCGTCGCGGAACGCGCCGATTCCCGTGGCCTGGAGTCCCAGGGCCTCGGCGGCGATGTAGAGCCGTTGGCCGGTGGCGCCGGCCTCGAAAAAGGCGTATCGATAGCCGCGATCGCCGTGCTCGCTCGCCAGCCGGTCGAGATCCGCAACCATCGAGAAAGCAACGCAGGCGTTGCCGGCGAGGTCCTGCCTGAGGCTGAGGCCCGCGATCGCGACGCGGTGATCTCCGGGGATCGTCATGACCGGCTCGCCTCCGCGGCAATGATAGACGCCAGGATCGAGCCCCGCCACGCGATGCACGTACAGATAGAGCGAAATCGCGCCGGCGCCGGAGCCGGGCCGCCACGCGCATTCGAGGAGCGTCCGGAAGTCCTCGCGCGAGACCGATTCGGATCCGCCGCGGAAGTCCAGCGCGGAGCGCCGCCGCCGGACCACGGACGCGAAATCGTCTCCACCCCACCACGGCAGCAGGTCCGGCGCCGGCTCGGGCGCGGCCGGAACAGGACCGTCCAGCGACCCGGCCCCGTGAATCCGGCCGGCCGCCGGATAGTGGAGACGCTGCCGCGACAGTTCGTTCGGCGCGCCTCCGATCCACTGCCTTGGCCCGGACGCCGCGCCGCCGCCAACCGGCAGCCCGGCCCCACGCAGCGTCACCACCAGCATCGGCCATTCGTCCGTCAAACCGAGCAGCCGCGTCAAGCCGGCATCCTCGAACCGGCCCGTCGTCTCCGCCACGCAGCCGCACGCGGCCGCCGCCAGCGAAAGCGCTTCTCCCGCGTGCCCGATATCGAGCAGACAGTATCGATAGCCGCGCTCCCGGTACTTCCAGGTCTCGCGCCAGGCGATGCTGGTCAGCACGAATGTCAGAGCCGCTCCGCCTACTTCGGAACTCCAGTCTCCGCGAGCCCGCAATTCGGCCATGTGATCGGCCGGACGGTAGTGATAGAGTCCATCCGGCCAGCCGCCGAGACCGTGCGTCGCGAAGTGGAACTCGGTGGGATGGAGATTGCCGGACGATGGATTGACGCGAAGCGCGTATCTGCTGCCCATCGCGGAGACCTTGGAAGCCGACACGGCCGCGCAGTGGAACAGAAGCCGCGACAGGAACTCCGCGCCATCGCCGGGCAGGATCTCGCCGGATTGGCCGCGCAGTACGCCAATCGCGTCCGCGCGGGGCGGAGCGGCGTGCGCGGGCAGATCCACCACGGGCGCGCCCTCGTAGGTCCGGAACGGATCGGGCATGTTCGCCCAGTCCAACGGGCTCCGGTCCGCCATCAGTTTCTCCGCAGTGTGCGCGGTGGCTTCGTGATACTCGCGCCAGATCACCGGGAGTAGCGCACCCAGATCGGCGAGCTCCATGCCAACTGGCCGTCCGCCTGTTCGACGCGGACGTAGTAGTAGGATTTGCCGTCCACGGGATTGGCGTCGGCGAACTCGAGCGACGCTTCCTTCGCGTTCGGCTCGATCCGGTGGATGTACGCGTTATTGCGAATCAGGTCCACCCGCTTGATGGCGCCGGTGCCGAGGATTCGCGCCTTCAATTTGGGTGGCGCGGAGGAGGTGACGCTATCGCCCATCATCGCCTCGCCGCCGCTGGTCTCCATCCGGTAGTCGATCACGATGGAATCGGTGGCCGCGTAGGTGTGGCGCTTGCGCATGGCGTCGACGATTCCCTTGCGCGTGAACTCCTCGACGACTACGCAGGCGTAGGACGTGTGCGTGGAAACGTGGTCGGAGCTTGCCTGAACGCCGAGTTCCAGACCCTTGGCCCAGGCGTTCCAGATGTATCCGGCGGGCCGCACTCCGGTGTGCACGGCCTTGTCGCCTTCCTTCCAGGCGCGGGGCGCGTCCGGCGATTCGTAGTTCGACTCGAAGCCCTGGTAGATCTCGACGATGGGCTCGAGCGCGGGATCGTTATCGCGCCAGTCGGTGCCCTGCTGCGTCGCCGAAGTGTGCGAGGTGACGATGCCGTTCGTCTTCTCGAGGTACGGATACAGGACGGAGCCCGTGTTGACGCCGCCCTTCTGCTCGGCGGGCGAGATGCGCAACACCGGCCATCCGCGCTCGGCCCAGATCACGTTGCGATGGCCGTTCGGATAAGGAACGCTGCGTTCGTAGCCGTAGAGCGGAACGAAGCGTCCGGGCTGGAAATAGAGGTCGTTCGACTTCTGCGTGATCCACCAGTTGTATTCTTCGTCGGAACCCATCTGGTGGTCGGCCACGTGCGCGTAGTCCATCGCCGCCGCGTCGAGCGTGTAGCGATAGAGGTCCTCGAGCGAGCCATCGCCCGCGCCGTCGTGCGACAGCTCGGTGTGGCGGTGGACATCGCCGCGCACGATGCGGAAGACGCGTCCGCCGAGCTTGACGCGATAGTCGCGGATGCGCGCCGTGTCTTCGGTTTCGCGCGGATGCAGCGCGGGGGCGGCCTCGCCGATGGCGACGCCGCCGGTGAGCGTGGATTGCGCGCCCGACAAAGGCAACCGCGCGGCGTAGACCTCGACGTCGCCGTACTTGACGCCGGGCCACGAGCGATTGTCGCTGGGCCAGACCGCATGCAAGGAATCCTGCGACGCCGCGATGGCGATGCGCATTCCGTTGCGTCCCACACTCGGCGCCAGCGGGATGGCCGCCTGCCACGCGCCTCCTTCCAGGCGGGTGACGAAGCTCTCCCAGCGCGCTCCAGAAGCCCAGAAGTCCATCCGCGCGGTGGCGGTGGACGTGCGGCAGCGGAACGCCATGTGCAGCCGTCCCGCGGCGTCGAACAGAATCCGCGGCTGTTGCACGAAGCGGCGGATCGCGGCGGGGAGCGACTCCTCCACGCCCTGGGATGCCGTCTTCCAAATGCCCTCGTCGCGAAAGGCGACGCGCACGCGGCGGTTCTTGTACAGGGTCGTGCCGCGGCGGTCCGCGAGGAAAGCGAAATCCTTGCCCCAGTTGGCGTCCGATTCCTCCCATGCCACTACCGGGACGCCTTCGCGCGAAACCGCCACCGACGGCCGGACCGCGAAATTGCCGTCCATGGTCACGCGCTCCACCGGACCGCCCGCCGCTCCGGTGTAGGCGCGCGTGTAGATCTGATAGTTGCCGGTGGCGTAGGAATCCCACGCGACCCAGAGCTTGCCGCCGCCGAACGCCGCGGACGGCGTCCAGGCATTGCCCTCCGTGGCGCTGGCCTGCTGCTCGGCGGACCAGTTGCGGCCGTCCCAGATGCGCAACAGCACCACCGACTGCCCGTTTCGCAAAGCCTGCCAGGCGAGCGCCAGCCGGCCCGCGCCGTCGGAAGCCAGGAACGGAGCGAAGTGCGACGTGCCCGCGACGGTCAACCGCGTGGCGCGGCTCCAGCGGTATCCGACCATGACGGACCAATAGAGGTGGAACTCGGCGTTCTCCCGCTGCGCCCACACGACGTGGACCCAGCCCTTGTTGTCCACGGCGATCGCGGGGCCGTGGTGATCGCCTTTCTCGGTGAGCCGGTAGTTCTGCCGTCCGTCGCTCGCGACCACGTAGTCGCCCTTGTCCTGATAGGAAAGCCACGCCGCGTGGATCTGGCCGCCCGGAGTGACGGCGATGGCGGGGTTGTCGTCGGCCCAGCCTTCCTCGGAAAGGCGCTCCTCGGCGGGCATCCGCTCCACGCGGGCGTTGCCGCCCAGCGCGGTGAAGGCGCGATGGTAGGGGACCGAGGCGGCGTCGAACTCGAACTCGCCGGCCGCCGAGACGAAGCGGAATCGCATGTTCGCGGCTCCGCGCGCGCGGACCACCACCGCTTGCGGAATCAGGCGCTGGATGCGAGGATCGTTCCAGTCGGTCTGCCCGCCCGGATTGCCGGTCTGGTCTTCCAGATTGCCCTTCTTGGTCTTGAACTCGAAGCGGCCGTCGTCGAAGACTTTGTCGCCCGCCGAGAAGCGTTCGCCGCGCATCGACAGGATCTGCCCGCCGGAGACGGTGATCCGCCCCGGCCAGTCCTTTTCGGCCGAATCGGTCAGGCCGGCGAACACGCGGAACTGAACCGGCTCAGGACCGGAGGCTCCCAGTTGCGCACGGACGGGTCTGGCGTCGCGAAGCTGGAAGAGAATTCCGGCCGAGAGGACGATCGCGGCGGCGCTGGCGGCCTTTTTCATTCGGTGTTCGGACCATTGTCGCAGGGATCGGGGCGCGGGCCGTGTTGCGGCCACGCCCAGCCGGTGGTATCGTTCCCATAAGAAGCTTATGGGAATCCGCGAGAACGAAATCCTGCCCGGTACGCTCGACCTGATGATCCTGCGCGCCGTGGAACGCGAGCCCGCCCATGGATACGCGATCGTGGAGGCGATCCGGCTGGGCTCCGGAGAGATGTTCCGCGTGGAGGAGGGCGCCCTCTATCCCGCGCTCCACCGGCTTCAGAAAAAAGGATGGCTCGCCGCCGGTTGGGGCGAGTCGGAGGCCAAACGAAAGGCCAAATACTACCGCCTCACCGCGGCCGGACGCAGGCAGTTGACGGCCGAACGTTCCCGCTGGAAGAAGTTGACGGAGGCGATGAATCTGCTCCTGGAAGGACGCGCATGACCTGGTTTCGACGCCGCCGGGACCTCGAGGCGGAGGTCGACGCCGAGTTCGAGCATCACCGTGAGATGAAACGGCGCGCGCTGATGGCGGAAGGAGCTTCCCCCGCGGAAGCCGGCCGCGCGAGCCGGATCGCGATGGGTTCGGCCGCCTGGAAAGAGGACACCCGCGCGCAGTGGACGTTTGCTCGCATCGAGGCATTCGGCGACGATCTGCGCTACGCGCTGCGAATGCTTGCCAAGGACCGCCTGTTCACCGCGATCGCCGTCGCGACGCTCGCGCTTGGAATCGGGGCCACCACCGCCGTATTCAGCCTTCTCTACGGACTGCTGTGGCGCCCACTCGCCATCGCCCAGCCGGAAGAGCTCGTGCGAATCTCGTTGGGCAACCTGGGACCGGACACGCGGCTGTGGCTCGACGGACGCGCGGTCGTTCCCAAGGAAATGCCGATGATCGCGTATCCGATGTACGAGGCGTTGGCGCGGCGCGCCGATCCCGTGTTCGACGGCATCTTCGGCGTGGGCGGCGGCGGCGGGATGCACGTCGAGTTCGACGGCGTACCGCAACGGGCGCGCGTGTCCACCGTGACGGGATCGTTCTTCCGCGTGACCGGCGTTCGCCCGCAAGCCGGCCGCTTCTTCGCGGACTCCTCCGATGTGCAGGGCGGCGTGGCCGGAGAAAGCTGGCCCGCGGTGATCTCCGATGAGTATTGGGAAAAGCAGTTCGGACGATCTCCCGCTGCGATCGGCGCCAAGCTGACCATCGAGCGCGCGCCTTTCGTCGTGGTGGGCGCGGCGCCGCGCGGATTCACCGGAACGAGTCCCGGCGCGGAGTTCGATTTCTGGATCCCGCTCAGTGCCAACGAGGCGATGTTCCCCACCTTCCGATGGCGGACCGCGCGCGATAGCTGGACGCTCCGTACGTTCGCGCGCAGGAAAGACGGAGTCACTCTCCACCAGGTGAACCGGCACTTGGAAGGTGTCCGTCAGGCGGTGCTCGAGGAGTCCATCGATCCGGCGCGGTCGAGCGAACGGCGCGACTCCTTCATGGCCATGAAGATCGAGGCGCACCCAGCGTCGTCGGGATTCTCGTGGCTGTCCACCGGATTCGTGCAGCCGCTCTACATCCTGCTCGGCGCGGTGGCCGCGGTGCTCTTGATCGCCGCCACGAATCTCACGAGCCTGTTCTTCGCGCGAGCCACCGCGCGAGGCCATGAGCTGGCGGTGCGGCTGTCGCTCGGCGCGCCCCCAGGGCGGATTCGCCGCGAGTTGCTGCTCGAAAGCGCGCTGGTGGCGGGAACGGGCGCGGCGGCCGGTCTGCTTCTCTCCCGTTGGTTCAGCGGAGCGATGCAGACGGCCGCGTTCGCCGGCAACGTCCGGTTGGACACGTCCATCGACGCGTGGATGCTGGGCTTCGTGGCGCTGGTGCTGCCGGTCACCGCGCTGGTGGCGGGACTGGCGCCGGCGATGACAGCCAGCCGCGTGGATCCGCGCGGCGCGCTGAAGAGCCGCGCCGCTGGACCAGCTTCGTTGCGGACGCGCGGTGGCTTGATCGTGCTCCAGACAGGACTGTCGCTTGCCTTGGCCGGCGGCGCCGGGATCATGGGCGCCACCTTGCGCCAACTGCTGAACGAAGCCACCGGGCTCGACACGCGCAACACGATGTACGTGGCTCCCGACCTGATCAACGCGGGCGTGCCGCGCGCCTCGATCGCGCGGACCTATGAGAATGTCCTCGGGGAAGTGCGGGCGTTGCCCGAAACCATCGGCGCCGCCTGGATCATGTGGGCCCCGCTCAGCGGGAATCTGGCCACCCTCACCGTCGAGGTCCCTGGCCGCGCGGATCTGACTCCTCGCCAAAGGGAAGTGATGCGGCACCAGACCGGCGACGGCTATTTCGCCGCGGCGGGCATCCCGATCGTGGCCGGCTCGGATCTTCCACCGGCCGCCACCGGCAGGAAAAACGTCGTGGTGCTGAGCGAAGCGGCGGCGCGCCGCTTCCACGGATCGGCGGCGCAAGCAGTGGGGCAGAGCATTCGCATCGGGAAGCTGCCGCTGGCCGAAATCGTGGGTGTGGCCGCCGACGCCGCCTATAACAACATCCGCGATCCGCGCCCCGCCACGGTCTACCTGCCGTATTGGAACGAAAACGTCAGCGCCGGCATGAATCTCGCCGTTCGGTATCGCGGTTCCGAGGCTTCGATGAAGGCGGCGGTGACGCGCATCCTCACTCGGGAGGCCGGCCGCGAGCCGTACGTTCGCGTGACCACGATCGAGGGCAACCTCCGCGACTCGGTGCGCACGGAGCGGCTGATCGCCGGTCTGCTGACCGGGCTGGCCGCGTTGGCTGTGCTGATCTCGGCGGCCGGGCTAGCCGCGCTGTTGTCGTACATGGTGGAGCAGCGGCGGCGCGACCTCGGCATACGGCTCGCGCTAGGAGCGACGGCGAGCCGTATCCGAGGCGAAGTGCTGCGGCTCGGTTTGACGCTCACCGGGGGCGGCATCGCTCTGGGCGCGGCGCTCGGTCTCGGCGCCCGGCGTTCGCTCGATTCGTTCGCCTATGGGATCTCCGCGGCCGATCCGCGCGTATGGCTGGCCGCCGCCGCGACTTTGGTGTTGGCCGCGCTGGCCGCCTCGCTTTGGCCGGCGTGGCGAGCGTCGCGGATCGATCCCGCTCGCACCCTGCGCAACGAGTAGCTATGGCGCGGCGAGCGCCTCGAGGTCGACGGCCGCCGCCTTCAAACCCTCGATCTTCACCGGCGTGGCGCGGGCGGCGCGAAGCGACTCCTCGGTGATCTCGCCGGCATCCCACGACGCCAGCACCAGATAATCGCCGTTGGCGAGCCCGCCGATCGCGTACCGCCCCCCCTCGCCCGCGATCGTCTGCTTCACTCCGTTGACTTGACGACGGGTCTCGGCGGTTAGGGGCAGCACGTACACGGGCGCGCCCACTGCCGCGGATCCTCCCATCGTGACGCGTCCGCTCACCGCCGCCGCTGGCGCCGACAGGATCAGCGCCATCTTGCCGCGGTCGTTGTGCTGCACGCTGAAGGAGAACCAATCGGGATCGGGATAGCGGGCCCCGGCGCGATACCAAATGTCCCCCTGCACCTTCTCCGTGAAATGCGTCGGCGGGGTGGCGGCTGCGATATCCCAATAGCCGGGCTGCAGCGGCGCCTTGCCCGAACCGGCCTCCCGAACCTCACCGGCTCCGGTGAGATCGCGGCGGCGGAGCAGGATCTTCGCGCCGGGGATGGGTGGCGTGAGGACCGCCTCCACGTTGGGAAGCTGGTCGATGCGGATGGAGCCGAGGCCTCGTTCGCGGTCGCCCATGCCGATCTGATCGAACCCGGCGCCGGGGCCGGTGGGCGTGAGTCCTTCCACCAGCAGTTCGTACTCTCCCGGCGCCAGGCCCTGAAAGGCGAATCCACCTAAGCAGCCGATGCGCGCCTCGCGCCGCCCGGTCTCGTGGCTCAGCGTGACCTTCACTTCCGTGCCGGGAATGCAGCCGGTGACTGCCTTCGCGGAGATCGCCGAGAGGCGGCCGGGCGCCGGTTGAATGTCGACGTCCCCGGTCTCGCGGTCCAGTTCGGCGTCCACCACCCGGGCGTCGCGAAGATTGGTGGTAGCGAACGGGAAATAGGTCGGCATCAATTGGAAGCCGTCGTCGAGCGTCGCCGCGCTCGTACGCACCACGTACCGTCCCGCCGGCAGACCGGAGATTCGGTAAATGCCGCGATCGTCCGAAACGGCGGAAGCGACCAGCCGCACCGGCGGCGCATGCGTGTACGCACCCGCCGTTACGCCGGGCAGCCCCGAGCGGTTCTCGTCGACGATCCGGCCGCCGATCGACGCGAGCCGCTTCAGCCGCAACTCGAGGAACACGTTCGCGTCGCCGGCGACCAACACGGGCGCGCCCGGCGCGTTCGGACGGCGCTGCCCGTAGGACGCCTCCGCGAAGGCGGTCCGCACCGCCGAGACGAAATAGTATCCTGGCGCCACGTTCCGGAAGGCGAACTGCCCCGAACGGCCCGTCAACTGCGTTTCCACGGCGACCGGCCGGTCACCCACCAGCCGCGCCAGTTTCACGCGCGACCGCGCCATCGCGTATCCGGTGTGATTCTCGAGGACCACGCCAGAGACAACGGCGGGTCCAGCCCAGGCGGGGATCGTGGCGAGGATCAGGGCGCATCGCATGATACTGGGTTGACGCGCGCGGGCCGCCATGCGTGCAGTACCTTGGGAACAGTGCCCACCTGGAAGTTGACGCTCGAATACGACGGATCGAAATACAGCGGCTGGCAGGAACAGCGCAACGCCCGGACAGTGGCGGGCGTGCTGATCCGCGCGGCGGAGGATCTGTTCGGCGAGGAGGTCGAACTCCAGGGCTCCGGCCGCACCGATGCGGGCGTCCACGCACGCGCCCAGGTGGCGCATCTCCGCGTCCGGCATGGCAATCCGCCGCCCGCGCGGCTAGTGCGCGAACTCAACGAGGCATTGCCGGCCGACGTCGTTGTCCTCTCCGCCGAAGCCGTCCCGGCCCGGTTTCACGCGAGGCATGACGCCGTTAGCCGCCGCTACGTCTACCAGATCTCCACCAGGAAAACGGCCTTCTCCAAACGATACGTGTGGTGGATCAAGGAGCGGCTCGATGTCGCCGCGATGGCGCGCGCGGCTCGCCTGATCGAGGGCCGCCACGATTTCGTCCGGTTCTGCGCGGAGGACCCGTCCAAGCCCGGCGGCTCCACCCTCGTCGTGGTCGACTGGGCTCGCGTCGAGGTGGACGACCCGCTCATCCTGATTCGGATCGAAGCGTCGCACTTCCTCTGGAAGATGGTGCGGCGGATCGTTGGGGTGCTGGTGAAGATCGGCAAGGGCGAGGTTTCGGACGCCGATCTCGAGCGCCTGCTGCGGGGCGAGGGCGACGCCAGGCTGGATGTCGCCTCGTGGACGGCTCCGGCATCGGGGCTGTTTCTCGAGACGGTCGCCTACGGCGCGTCCGCAACGGGGCGGTGAAACCGGACAGAATGTCCGATCCGGACACACTGTCGCGACAATCTGTCCGGCTCCGCTTTTTGCAGGAGCCGGAAATCAACAAGTTACGTGTGGCGCCCCACCTGCATTCAGGGAATACGCATACGCAAGGGTTCATCCCGTTTCGTGACGCCGGACAGGGTCGCCACGAAATTCGCTTCTCCGGGCCGCTCGCAAGAGCGGCCTTTTTTTCGGCCCGCTACTTTCGATCCATGAGTACGGACCATTCCGGATCCAGCAGCACCTTCGACGGCGCCGCCGGCAGCGGCACGGTCGTCACAGCCGGATCGGGTCCGGTGGTCACCCACACGATCCTAGGTTTGGCGCGCGGGATCTGGATCTCCACCGGCACGCGCACCGAGAAGTCGTCCTCCACGCTCTCTTGCCGGACGGTAACTTCCAACCGCAACGAGGGCGCGCGGCCCAGTGTCCGGGTGCTCATCGAAATCGCGGGGATGCCGGTGTTCTCCACCCAGCGGTCGAAGAACGCGTCCAGCTTCGGATCCGGCGAGCCTTTCGGCAGATACCCCGCGGCGAAGTCCTGGAACTGCTTGGCCGACAACGTCCGATGGCGGTATTGTCTCGCCAGTCCGCCGAGCATCCGGAAGAACGTCTCGTCACCGAGCTGCCGCCGCAGCATGTGCACGATCCAGGTGCCCTTGCCGTAGACGATCGAATGCCACGACTCGGGCGCCTGCGAATTGATCAGCCGCCCGCCCAGCCGGATCGGCCCCGCCGACTCGAGCGTCTTGCCGCTGTCGTCCTTGTGGAGCAGCCGGGCTCGATACTCGCCGAGCGCCTCCAGCATCGCCTTGGCGCCCTTCTTGCGTTCGAGCACCAGCAGCGCCGAATAGTTCGCCAGCGATTCCATCAACCAGTCGTCTTGCGCCGTCGCCGACGTGACTACGTTTCCCCACCACTGGTGCGCGGCTTCGTGCGCGTGCAGAGTTTCCATGAAGAAGCGCTCGCTCGCCGGCGATCGCGCCGCGGGCCGTTCTCCGGGGCTCAGGTACGAACTCGTCGAGAGGTAGACCAAGCCAGGGAAGCCTTGCCCGAACTTGCCGGGGATCGGCGCCACCCGCAACGTGTCGAGCGCGGGCGGGCCGAACCGTTCGGCGAAGAACTGGAATGCGTCGGCGATCTCGGTGGCCAGCGGTTCCAGCCGCCGCGTGGGATCGGGCAGGGCGGGAGCCGGAAGGGGGATGGCGGCGCCCTGATTCGGCGTCGAACGGCGCGGGGGAAAGGCGGAAGGAATCGGCGCGAGCAGCACCGGGGAGGATGGCCGCAATCCCAGTTCCACCGTCTTGTTCGCGTAGACCTCCACGGTCAGCCGTCCGCGTGTTTGCTTGACCCACTCGTACTCGCCCAGGTTGAAGCCGGCCATGCGTATGGGAGCGGGCGTGACGCGACGGGTGAACTTGCGGCCCCCCTCGGTCCGATCCTCCTTCAGATCGCCGGGGAACACCAAGTCGAGCTTCTCCGGGTAGCGGAACGCGATGTCGAACCTCGCCCAGTCGAGTCCCGGCCGCGGATACCAGTTCGCGCGAGCTCCGACGAAGTAGACGTTGCGCCCGGCCGGATGCACCACCGAGCCTTCGTAGCGGATCTCGACCTCATGGGGAGTGCCCGCGGACAGCGGCTTCGGCGGAATCACCAGGAAGAACGTGCCGTCGTTGCGCCTCGCCAGATTGGCTCGCATCGATTCCGAGGTGTAGACTTCGGCGTCCGCGCCGTCCACCTTGGCGGACAGCACTTTCATCCGGCTGGAGAGGTCCAGCCCCAGCACCCGCAGTCCGTCGCGCGTGGCGGTGACGGTGGACCGGGCCACCGCCGTCATCGCCAGTTTGTCGTCGAGCGATGCCTCGATCCGGAAGTTGTCCATCTTGAACTCGGGCCCCGGCGCCTGCTTCTGTCCGGTACGGTAGGAGCGGGCGGGGAAACTGGTCCAGATGTCGTAGAACGCGGTCGTCTCACGGGTTTTGATCTGCCCCAGGAAGATCTGCTCGAGCGAATTGGCGTCGAAGTAGGCGTCGAAATTACCGAGCCTGGAGCTCTGGATGCCCGCGTAGAAGAAGCCTTGCGCGCCGCCGAGCAGATGGTGGACCAGCCGGACGCCGAAACTGGACGCGACGTTGGCGATCGCGTCGTCCCATTTCGACGCCATCAGCAGTCCGCGCTCCATCGACTTGCGCGGTTCGCCGCGTTCCTCGAGCGCCTTCATCAGTTCGGCGCCGCTCTCATCGGTGAACAGGAACAGTGCGCCTTTGAAATGCTCGTCGAGATTCGGCGTGGACGTGAAGGCCGACAGCGACAGCCGCTCGCCCTTGGTGGGTGGCATCAACAGGATCTCCGCGTCACCGCCGTCCACGTCGGCGCTGAAAATCGCGGCGAGCCGCTTTCCGCCCACCGGCTTGGCGAAGATCAGCACGCCTTCGGTGAGGTAGAACCGCAGATCCTCGCGGGCGAAATGCGCGTCGCGCACGAGGTAGCAGGCCTCGGGATCGAGGCGGAGTTTGCGGATCTGCTCCGCGAGTTCGGAGGGGGTTTCCGCGTTCAGGATGGCGGCGAAACAGCACGCCACGACGGTGCGCCACACGACTTCAGTGTAGCGGCTCGACTCTATTTCAGCCCCGCCTCCGCCCTGCCGCCCTTCTTGGTTCCTGCGTCTCCCTTGGTTGGTCCTTTCGACACTGGCTTAGGCGCCGGTGTCGAAGCCGGTGTCGCGCGCGCCGGACCGCAGTACATCGACACAGCCTGCACCACGCCGCCGGAGCCGCCCGCCAGAGGCGCCAGCGCGTACGACACGGCCGACGCGCCCGATCCGCCACAGGCCGCCGCGACCGCACCCGGCCCGTCCGGCGGTGGACCCGTGCGTCCGGCGTACGCACGTTGCCCGCCTACCGAGCCGCCGGCGGCGCCGCACTCTACCCGCAGGTCGCGCGCATACGGACCCGCGGCGTATCCGCGAAAGCCCGACGCCACGCCGTTCGCGCCGCAGAGTTCGACGATCGACGCGTCACCCGGTTGCGGAGTGCCCGCCGACGGTCCGTAGCGCGATTCTCGCCAGCCGCACGAGCCGCCCGCGCACTGGACGTCCGCGCAGATCAACTGCGCCGCGCTCAACACGCGTCCGCGCGACAGGCGCAGGCCGACGATCGCGAGCGGCGCCGGGCAGCGCAGAACGCCGAGATCGGATGCGCGGGCGGCGCCCATGGTGCGGGAGACGCCGCCGAGTTGGGCCGTCTCCGATTCGCCTCGCCCGAGCGGCGTGGAGAACTGCGCGAACGCCGGGCTCGCGGCGATCGCGAGGACGGCGATGGTTCGCGCTACTCGCATGGCTGCTCCCGCTCCGTCACACCCACGCCCACCGAGATCTTCTGCTCGCCGCCGCCGAGCGTCACGCCTTTAACGGGGGGAACATCGGCGTAGTCGCGGCCCCAAGCCAAGGTGACATGGCCCAGCGATGGCGCGACGTCGTTCGTCGGGTCCAGGTCGATCCAACCGGTATCCGGACAGTAGAACGAAACCCAGGCGTGCGACGCCTCGACGCCCACGAACTTCGGGTTGCTCCGCAGATAGCCGCTCACGTAGCGTGCGGGAATGCCCATGGATCGCAGGCAGGCGATCATCACGTGCGCGAAATCCTGGCACACGCCCGACCGCGTCCGCAGCGCGTCTTCCACCGGAGTATCCACTTCGGTGGAACCGGGATCGTACTGGAACTCGCGGTGAATGCGCCGGTTCAGGTCCAGCGCCGCGTCGAACACCGCGCGGCCCGCCGGGAACGATGTCCGCGCGTATTCGCCGAAGCGGCCGCCGCGAGTGACGCGGCGTGAGTCGTAGAGATACTCCGCCGCCTCGAACGCATCCGGACCCTGGCAGGGAAAGCAGCGTCCGCGCACCGTCTCCCACGGCGCGGTGGCGGCGGGATCGGGCAGAACGGGCTCGCGCAGTTCCACCGAGTTCGACGCGGAGATCACGAGCCTGGCGTGCGGCTCGTTGATCTCGAAGGAGTGTGTTTCGTTGCCGAAGTAGTCGCGGTGCGTCCCCACGCCCTCCGGCGTGGGATCGACGTCGACCCGCGAGCGGATCGCCCTCTGCCAACGAGTCTCGCGCGGCGCCACGCGAAGGATGTTCTGGCTGCGCAGGGCGGGCTCGCCGTATTCGTAGGTGGTGACGTGGCGGGTGTCGAGAACGGCGGTTCTCATGCCGTTGCCACCAGTCTCGCCGGCGTGGCATGCGACAGGTATCCGCGGGAAAGGGACAGCGCGAGATCGCCCAAGCCGTGAATCAGTGCATCCAACAAGCGGTCGAGCTCCGGCAACGAATCCAGCGGCCCGCGCGCGAGTTCCTCCACGCGGACCGATCGCAGCGAGAGGGTCAACGCTCCGAGCGTTGAGCGTTCCGGGTGCTCCGGCGCGTCGATCGTCAACAGCGGCAGCACCGCGACATGCTCGCCGAGCCTTTCCAATTGGAACGCCACCGACCGGGGATTGGTCTCGTCGAGCAGCAGCAGGTCCAGCATGAGACCGGTCTGCAGCGACGCCAGATAACGCGACCGGTAGGTCATCGAGCTTTCCGCCACCGCCAGCAGAGCCTCCACCGCGCCCGCTTCGTCGTTGCCCGCTTCGCGCAGTCCGAACCGCAGCACCTGGCAGACTTGCAGGCCGCGTTCGATGCGGCGGCCCATGTCGAGGAACCGCCAGCCGGCTCCGCGCGTCATGCTCTCCATCGCGAGTCCGCTGAACGCGGAGAGCGACAGGATGGTTTCCGCCAGTAGGTCTAGACTGCCGGCCACGGGAATCGCGCTGTCGTCCCCGCTTTCCTGGAAGCGAAGCGACAGACCGTAAAGCACCCGCCAGGAATCCTCCGAGATGCGCTCTCGCAACAGCCAGGCCAGCCGCCGCAGCTGCCCGACCATCCAGGCGATGCCGCCGCGGCGCGACGTGTCGTGAATCACGCCGAGCAGCGCCGCTTCAATCTCCTCCGGACTCGACGGCGTGGCCTCGGGCCCGGCGGGGCGTAGATATTTCAATCCGCGCAAGGCCCCCAGCGCCACCGCCAGCCGCGCGCCCGAACGGCTTGCCGTCTCTTCGATGCCACCCTCGAGGATCGCCCTCGACAGCCGCACGGCGGAGTCGATCCGCTCGCAGTACCGGCCGAGCCAGAACAGGGTATCGGCGACGCGGCTCGGCAAGGCGAACGTGGCGCGGCTGACAACGGCGGGAGCGGGCGGCCGCTGCGGCACATAGTCCGACAGCGGACCGTCCGGAAGGACCCACGTGTCCTTGCTGCCGCCACCCGCCTGCACGGATACGACGAACGAATCCATCGACGAAGAGACCCGAGTCAACGCGCCCGGCATCACGGCGTAGGTGTCGCCGGTGAAGACCGCGTAGACGCGCATCACCAGACGGCGCGGCGCCAAGCCGCGTCCGGTCCAGACCGGCGCGGTGGACAGATTGACCAGCTCCTGCGCGACGTACTTTCCCGGCGCCTGCTTGATCCGCGCCAATAGCGACTCCCGCTCCATCGAGCCCAGCCGCTCTCCGAACACCGGCGTGACTCCGTGCGAAGGCACGGCGGGCTTGATCACCAGCCGTCCGATCTGCTCGCGCACCGCGGCGAACGGCAGTTCCTGGCCGCACCACCACGTCGCCACGGACGGCATCTTCAGTTCCTCGCCGAACATCGCCCGGCACAGCCCCGGCAGGAACGCGCACATCGCGGAGGTTTCGGTGAGGCCGGTTCCCAACGCGTTGGCCACCGTGACATTCCCCGCGCGGACGGCATGCACCAAGCCCGGCACGCCCAACATGGAATCCTCGCGCAACTCGAGCGGATCGCAGAAGTTGTCATCCTGCCGGCGCGCGATCACATCCACCGGCAGCAGGCCGCCGAGCGTCTTCACGTATACGTGCCGGTCGCGGACCGTGAGGTCGCCGCCTTCCACGAGCGTGAATCCGAGGTGACGCGCCAGATACGAATGCTCGAAGTAGGTCTCGTTGTACGGGCCTGGCGTCAGCAGCACGATGCGGGGATTGTCGCGATTGCGCGGCGCCAGCCGGGCGAGGGAATCGCGGAAGGTCTGGAAAAACCCGGCAAGCGGCCGGACGGCCGCCTCGGCCAGAACCTCCGGCATGACACGCGAGGTCACCATCCGGTTCTCGAGCGCGTAACCCGCCCCCGAGGGGCCTTGCGTCCGGTCGGCGAGGACCCACCATTGGCCGTCGGGCGACCGCGCCAAGTCCGCCGAGTAGATGTGAAGAAACGCGCCGCCGGGCGGCCGGATGCCGTGGCAGGCGCGGAGAAGGTGGGGATTTCCGAGAACGAGCGATGGCGGCAACAAGCGGTCGCGCAACAGGCGGCGCGGCCCGTACAGGTCGCCCAGGATCGCGTCGAGCAAGCGAGCCCGCTGGACGATTGCGGCCTCTACTGTGCGCCACTCGGCCGCGTCGACCACGAAGGGGATCGGATCGAGCGGCCATGGGCGGTCCGTTCCCCGCTGGTCGCCATAAACGTTGTAGGTGACGCCGTTCTGCTCGATCAGCCGCTCGGCCTCCTCCCAACGTTGGCGGAGCCCCTGCTGGCCGAGTTCCTCGATGGCCGCGGCGGTTTTGCGCCAATGCGGCCGCATCCCGCCTTCTTTGGCGGAGGCCTCGTCCCAGATCCAGGATCCCGAGAGTCCCTCCGCGGCCAGCGACGACCGGTAGGAGCGCTCGAACCAATCGCTCAAGCCTTCCTCCTCAGATCGAGCGTGTATGGGAATTCGGGGTTCCTCTCCTCGGCCGATACGTTCATCGGTCCGGGCGTATGTCCCATCTGGAAAAAGCGAGCCACGCGGCGCGATTCGGCCTCGTTGGAGTTGACGGGGAACGTATCGTGGCTACGGCCGCCCGGGTGGGCCACGTGGTAGGTGCAGCCTCCGATCGACCGGCCGCTCCAGGAATCGACCAGGTCGAAAACCAGGGGCGTGTGCACTCCGATAGTAGGATGCAGACAGGCGGGCGGCTGCCAGGCGCGATACCGCACGCCGGCCACGGCCTCGTCGTGCGATCCGGTGGAGTGCAACGGGACGCGGCGCCCGTTGACGGTCACCGCATGGCGGCCGTCCGTGAGACCGGTAGTCTTCACCTGGAGCCGCTCCACCGAACTGTCGACATATCGCGCCGTGCCGCCGGCGCCGGGTTCTTCGCCCAACACGTACCACGGTTCGATGGCTTGGCGCAGTTCGATTTCGATCCCCTCGTAAGTGGCTCTGCCGTAGACCGGGAACCGGAACTCCATGTGCGGAGCGAACCAGGAAACGTCGAAGGCGAAGCCGGACCGGTTGAGCCCGGACACCACTTCGCGGAAGTCGCTCTCCACGAAGTAGGGCAGCAGAAACCGGTCGTGGAGCAGCGTTCCCCAACGCTTGGGCGCCACCGTGTATGGCTCGCGCCAGAAACGCGCCACCAAGCCGCGCAGGAGCAACTGCTGCGTCAGGCTCATCCTCGCGTGCGGCGGCATTTCGAACGCCCGCATCTCGAGCAGGCCCAGCCGGCCGGTGGCGGATTCCGGCGCGTATAGCTT
>SYLY01000039.1 GCA_005808475.1 Acidobacteriota bacterium | reverse complement strand
GGAAAAGGAGAACTGGGGACTGCCGGCCTCCTTCTTCGAAGCCAAGTTGCGCCACCGCGATACGCTGGTGCTGCTCGACGGGCTGGATGAGACGCCCGACGCCGCCCGGCGCAAGTCCATTGCCGATCTGTTCGCTCGCGCCGCCGAACGGTATCCGTGCGCATTCGTGCTCACCACCCGGCCCGGCGCCTACACCGGTGACGCGCGCCCGCGCGACATCGCCACCGATTCCATCGCGCCGCTGGAAGACGAAGCGGTGGAGCGGTTCCTGGCGGACTGGTCGCGCTTCGTCGCCGTCGGCGAAGCGGCTGCCGAGCGGCATCGCCAGGAACTGAGCGAGCAGGTCAACGCGACCGGCGAGATCCGCCAGATGGCGTCCAGCCCCATGATGCTCACCGCGCTGGCCGTGATTCATTGGAACGAGAAGCGGCTGCCCGACGACCGCGCCGAACTGTACGCGACCATCCTGAAGTGGATGGCCCGGTCGCGCGAGACCCGGCCCGGCCGCGCGTCGGCCGACCGGTGCCTGGAACTGCTCCGCCAGCTTGCCTTCGGGATGCAGACCCGCCCGGAGGGCCGCCTCAAAAAGGCGGAGCGGTCCGAGGCGCGAGAGATTCTGGCGCCGGAACTGGGGGCGCGCGGCGCGGATGCCTTCCTCGACCACGAAGAACTCGACTCCGGCATCGTGGTGAGCCGCGGCACGGAGGTCGAGTTCCGCCACCTGACGTTTCAGGAGTATCTGGCGGCGAAGGAGTTCTGCGCCCGGACCGAAGCCGATCAGCGATCGATTCTGCGGAGCGATCACCGCCATGGCGTGGAATGGCGGGAGTTCCTGAGCCTGACCGCGCTCTGTCTGAAGCCCGAACCCAGGCGGCTGAACCTGTTTTTCGAAGAGTTGTTGAACGCCTGCGGCCCCACCCTCCAGGATCGCGCGCGGACCGTGGCCCTGTTGCATGCGATCCTGGCGAACCTGCGCGGATTCGAGCCTCGGGACGGGCGGTACCAGGAGTATGTTCGCGACATGGTCCGGCTGTTCGATCCGCGTGAACCGCACGCCGGGCTCGACATGGGGACCCGCGCCGCGGCCGCCGAGGCTTGGGAGCGGCTGGACGACGTCAGCCGGTTGCCCTTGCCAGGCGATCCGGGATACTGGGTCCGCGTGGGCGGGCTCGACATCGGGAAGTTCCCGGTGACGGTGTATGAGTTCGAGCGGTTCGTCGCCGCGGGTGGCCGCGCGCCGGATCAGTGGGAAGATCAGCGGCGCTGGCGGAATCGTCCGGTGGTCCGGGTCGGGTACGAGCGCTGCGTCGAATACTGCCGCTGGGTGAACGAGCAGGGTAAAGGTCCGGAAGTACGGCTGCCCACGGAGGAGGAGTGGTATCTCGCCGCGGCCGGACCGGGGAAGCGCGAGTATCCGTGGGGTCCCGAGGAGCCCGATGACACCCGGGCCAACTTCGGGGGGAAGGTGGGGCGGCCGACACCGGTGGGACTGTTCCCCGCGGGAGCGACACCGGGCCCGGCGCCGATTCTGGATTTGGCGGGGAACGTCTGGGAGTACACCTCCAGTGACTACTCACCTAGAGCGAATTACAAGGCGCTGCGGGGGGCGTCGTATCACGATGAGACGAGGAACCTCCGGGCGTCCGTGCGCGCCCTCGTCGTCGTCGACGACATCAACGGGTTTCGGTGCGTCCGGGAGCGCCATTCCCCTTGATCCTTGATTCTTGTTCCCTTGACCCCCGGCGCAACGCGCCGGGGCAATTTTTTTTGAGCCCACCGGCGCTTCGAATCGCTCCTACCACAGCGGCGGGCTCCACCGCATGTTCGACGCCCCCTTTACGGCGGCGTCCGGCTTGCGGCCCGGAAGGGGAACGGCACGCCCAGCGAAACCATGGCTTCACCGGCTCCGGCCTTCCGGAGATTCGATCTCCGGTTCCCCATCCCGGACGCAACGAAACCCGGCGTTGTTGTCGATGTTGTCGTTGTCGCGCACGGACGCCCGGAGGTTCCTCGTTTCATTGTGATACGACGCCCCCCGCAGCGGCCGGCCGCCCGCCGCGCACGAACGCGAACCGGCCCAGTAGACGCTCGCGCAACACCTCGGTGTCGCCGTGCGCCGCATGGCCGATCCACGCCCTTACAGACTGATGTACGGATGCCCATTCCAACGCGCCGCCCTCCCAGTCGCGCTGGAGGCCCTTCATCCTCCGGCCGAACCGGACGACGTTCGGCCGGACCAGCCGCATGTGGGATGGAAAGATCCGCCAGCCCAGGAAGGTCAGACCGTCGCCGCAATGGTGGATTCGGGACTTGCCGGGGTGGAGCAGCAGGCGATCCCGCGCGAGGCAGCCGCGAATGTCATCGAGCCAACCGCGGAGATCGTCCTTCGAATCGGAGAAGAGCACCAGATCGTCGACGTAGCGAGCGTAGGCTGCCGGCCGAAGCTCGCGGCAGATCCGCTGGTCCAACCCGTCGAGATAAACGTTGGCGAAGAACTGCGACGTCTGATTGCCCAGCGGAAGACCGCGGCGGCGCTCGAAGGGCGTGAACAGATCGTCACCGGGGAAGTAGGCGTTCATTTCTTCCTGCGGGTTGGAGCCGGCGATGATCGCCGCGGCGAGGGCGAGAGTCGGTCCGCACTTCACGGCCCGCCGCAATTTGGACATGAGGATTTCGTGATCCAAGGAAGCAAAGTATTTTCTCACGTCGCATTTGAGCACATACGGGTAACGGCGGGCGCCTTCGCGGGCCACTTCGAGCGCCTTGTGGACGCCGAGCCCCTTGCGGCAGGCAAACGAGTGCGGTGAAAAGCGGCGTTCGAACCGAGGCTCCACCACTCGGGTGAATGCGTGGTGGACCACACGGTCGCGAAATGGCGCGGCGGAGATTCGGCGCGGCTTGGGATCGACGATCGTGAACGAGTGGTACGGACCGGGCCGGTACGTTCCATCCAGGAGTTCGCGGCGGAGACCCAGCACGTTGGGCTCCAGATCGCTTCTTCTTGCCGGCGGCGGCCGCCTCCGCGGCGGCGAGGATGTTGGAAAAGCTGGTCAGTTCCGGCCACAGACCACCCGTGCGTTTCATTTCATGCCTGAGGCGTCGACTTGCGCCAACCGCCAACCATGCGGCCGATCTCGTCCAGATGTTCCGCGCCAAACCCATAGGACTCCACGTTCACCAAGTGCAGGTCCTTCGACAACCGCGGGAGATAACGGGCGGCGTTGAGCTTTCGGCTCGCCGCGTCCAAAAGGGCGCCCTTGTTACCGGAATACGCAGCCTCCACCAGCGTGGTCAGCAGGTCCAGGCCGGCGCTGGTGAGGCGGTCGCCGACCGTGAATCGATGGGCGCGTGGAAAGTTCTCGACTTTCTTGACGAGCCAGAGGACGAATTCATAGGTCCTCTGGACCACCGGAGGCGCAACGGGCGGCGGCTTCGTCATGGACTCTCGATTGGCCCACAAAAAAAAATCGCCCCGGCGCGTGGCGCCGGGGGTCAAGGGAACAAGAATCAAGGATCAGGGGGAAGGGCTTCCCGGACGCACCGAAACCCGGCGTAGCTGTCGACGCCGACGAAGTCGCGCACGGACGCCCGAAGGTACCTCGCATCAGAGTGACACGACGCCCCCCGCAGCGCCTTGTACCGAGCGTCGTAGTCGCCCGAGGTCCACTCCCATACGTTGCCCGCCAAATCGCAGACACCCTGGGGCGTCGACCCGGCGGGAAACAGCCCGACGGGGCACACATCCCGGATCCCCGTCTCCCCGAAGTTGGCGTGGTTCGCGGTGGGCCGGTCATTGCCCCAGGCATACCGGCGCTGCTCGCTGCCGCGTGCGGCGAACTCCCACTGCGCCTCGCTGGGCAGGCTCCCGCCGATGGCCCGGCAGTACGCGTCCGCCTCGTTCCAACTCAGCCGGACCACGGGCCGCGACGGGTGCGGGAGCTGGTCCTCCCAACGTTTTTCCTTCCGCCACTTCGCATCCGGTTCCACTCCGTTGGCGTCGAGGTAGGCCTGATACTCCTGCACGGTCACTGGATACTTGCCGATCTCGAACGCCGTTACGTGGAGCGGCTTGCTGACCGGCTCGTCATCGTACGCCTCTTTATCGTAGTTGGCGGCGTTCGGATCCTTCGCCTGAGCCCCCATGCGGAACGTGCCGCCCTCGATCCGCACCCAGTAGCGCGGATCGGAGGGAGGATGCAGGCGCGGATCGCCCGCCGCCGCCAATGCCTCCGCGACCGCCACGCGGTCCGCCACGGGGACTCGCGCGGCCACCTTCGGATCCTCGAAGATCGACATCACCGACGCGAGCAGCTTGTCGTACGCTTCCCGCACTGTGCGAGGCAGCTTGTAATGCGACGGTTCCAGATCCCGCAGCATGTTGGCCAGGATGCCCACCGAGTACGCTCTTGGCTCGATCGTCTGCTTCGCCGCCTTGGCAATGAGTTTTTCGAACAGGGCGCCGAGCACTTCGCCCGCTTCCGGCTGCATGCAGCCTGCCACCAACCGGGGCACCTCCGGAGATTGGCGGAGCTGGATCATGTTCCAGACCAGCCGGACTCTCTCCGCGCCCTCCTCTCCCAGAGCGAGGCGCCGCGCGGCCAGATACTCCTGAAAGCTCCGATGCCAAAAGGCCAGCTTGCCGCCCCGCTCAGTGACGATTCCACTCTTCTCCCGGGCATTCACCAGGTAGTCGCGGGCCGCTTCCACGGGCGTCGTGGGAGGAGGGGGGTCGAAACATACGGCGAGAAGGCCGGCCGCCTCCAACTCGGAGATGAGGTACTTGCCCGTCTCTCGTTCCGTCATTCGCAACGCGAGGTAGCTGAGAGTGCTGAGGAGCCGGTTGATCTGAGTGCGGTCCGCGTGGCGCGTCTTCGCGAGCCACTCCACGACGAGCTTGTAGAGGTCCGCCCTCTGCTCCGGAAGCCGCCTTTGTTCGCGGGTCAGCGCCGCCAGCATCGTCAGCATGAGCGGATTGCGAGCCATGCGCCGGATGTACGGGCGCGACGCCAAGTTATCTCGCAGGAGCCGCACGTGTTCCTCGGGAGTGCATCCGGCCGCCGGCGGCAGTTGGGCGATCCAGGTGCGGAGAAAGTGCTCCACGGCAGCATCGTCCATGTCGAGAATCAGGAACCGCGGATGATTGCCGAGTAGGCGCGACTCGCGTTCCACCTCAGGCCTCATGGTCACGGCGAAGTGACAGCGATACCGGGAGCAGGCGCGCAGGATCAGCTTTGCCATGCGCGCTCGCCATTGGTCGCTCGAACCCTCATCCAATCCGTCCAGCAACAGAATGGACCGCGGATTGTCGAGTTCCCTTTCGAAGAACGGCGCGTCCAGGCCGAGCCCCTGCATCGCGGGCAGATCCGCGAGACAGAGCGCGATGGCCCGCGGGTCGTCTTCCTGTGCGGGAAGAGTTTCGGGGCGGCTCCTCTGGAGAAAAGCCTCCAACTGCGTCAGGGGCAGCCACAGCGGAAGCCCTTGAAAGTCGAGCGAGATGTCGCGTTCTGGTTCCTCTCGCACGAGGGCGTAGGCAATTCGCTTTAAAAAGGTCGATTTGCCGCACCCTGCTTCGCCTTGGATCACGGCTATTCGGTGAAGGCTGACCGCGCGGTCCAGCGTGACCTTCTCGTGTACTTCCTCACCCCGCACTCCTCGAGGCAGGAACGTGGTGGAGGGTATGTAGAGCTTGTCGATCGATGGATACCGAAGATTTTCGCCCACGATGACCTCGCTGATGTCCATGAAGCCAACCTCCTCGCGGAGGCGGGCCTTGTAGGCTTCGCGGTCGTAGGTCTTGGCGGCGAGGGGAGGGGGCGGCGCTTGCGGGAGCGCGATGCCGTGGGCTTGGCAGAACTCCTCGACGCGGTCGTACGCGATGACGCCGGTCTTGTCGGCGGTCTCATAGAAGACGAGTCCACCGATGTAGTAGTGGGGGTGCCGCGCGCACTCCATGGCGCCGCCGCTCGCGCCCGCGCCGATGTCGCCTTCCAATTGCACGCGGTCGTCGTTCACGTGAAAGACCTCGTGCTCGCTCTTGCGAAACTTGCCACCCGGGAATCCGAGGGCGACCACGGGGACGCCCTTGTGGAGGTCGAGCCGGCGCCAGGGGCGAGGGGCTGCCGTCACGGGCTCAGGCAGCTCTAGGATGGCGAGGTCGAGTTCGTTGTCGAACGGCCCCGTCTTGGCGCGGACCGGTTTGCCGCCGCCGAGAGCCACCTTCACCGACTTCACCGGCCCCGGATCGTCGCGATGGCGCACCACGTGATAGCAGGTGATCAACCGCCGCTCGTCGAGCAGCACCGCCGAGCCGCTCCTGTTCTGCCCGGCGACCTTGTAAGTCACCAGGGCGAGATAATCGGGCGGCGACTCCTTCGGCATATCCGTTCCGTTGTATCACACTCCACGCGAGCTCCCCTCCAGGGAGCCCGCCCGAACTCGGCGGTGGCGGGCTCGCCGCATGTTCGATCCCTCTTGGCGGCGGCGTCCGTCTTGCGGCCCTGAAGGGAACGGTGCGACCTCCGATCCTCGCTCGGGTCACGCGCCCTTTAGCTGTCCTGGGTACGGCTCGATCTTTTCCCCGCAATCGTCCGCGTAGGACTGGAACTCTTCGGGGTCGAGTGGGTACCACTCGTTGTACGCATAGCGTCTGAAGAAATGCGCCAGCGCCTCCCGAAAATGCTCCGCCGCGTGCGTGCTCAATTTCGCGACCCGGCGATCGCGGAGGGATTCGAGGTCCACGCGAGGCATGGAGAACACGACTCTGAAGTCCGCCGCCTGTCTCGTACGAAGGCCGAACGTCTCGTCCGCCGGGAGATAGAAAAAGCGGCTGTTGGTACGAGCCTTCTCGACGATCAAGCTCTTCCATTTCTTCGGATTCTTCGGTGGCTCCTTCAAACTGAAGGCCTCGAGGTAGTCGCCGACTTGGCAAGGGGACAAAAACTGGCCCCGCGCCGAATCGCAGTTCTGGGTGATGACCATGCCCGTCACCGGCCGAAGGGGGAGCACGGCGGTGACAGCGCCGGACCCTCCGCGTCCCGCCAAAATATCCCGCCAGGTGGTTTGCCGCAACTCGTCGTCCAGCCCGATGACCGACAACGCCGAAAGGCGGAGATCGACCATGGGAACATCGCGGAAGACATCTCCCTGCCGAATCGGCTCAGTAACGCCCACCGGTGAGTAGATCATGCATGTTCGTCTTCGTCGTAAGCCAGGACCGCCAGCCTCGCTTCCTGGGCTCTGTCGGCGCGCAACCCCTCTTCCGTCCACCGGCTCACTTCGAGCGCCAGGAGGCGAGCCTCACGCAGAGTGATGCGTTTTCCAGGAAGAGCGGCGTCTCCGTGGACAACCGCCACCGATGAGTTGGTCGACATGCTGGGGCCGAACCCCGGCTCTGTCGCCATCGTGGCGACGTTAACCAGAGCCAAGGAGGCGAGAACCAACGGTAGGACTCCGCCTACTCGTCCCGCGGCAGCGCCGATTTGCGCAGGGGGCGCGTTCAGACCCAGCCCTTCGTCGTAGCGTACACGGGAACTGGTAAGGGAAGGTAGGAACTCATGATCTTGACTAACGGAGCTAAGCATTGTTGTCTCCCCCACAACTCGTCAGCAACCCGCCGCGACATAATGCGAAGAACCAGCGATCCGTCAGCGCGTGCGCGTCCTCGAACCAGGCATCGAAGGCCTCCGGGGTCGCCGGCAAGTGACCGGCCTTGGACACGACGAGGTTCTCCCAAATGACGCTAGGAACATTCTCCTTCATTCCCGTGGAAAAAGAAATAGCTCCCACGCCATGGGGCCTCTCCAACGGATAGTTGAGCCGGAGTTGCAGCGCTGCCGGCGTCCCTGCCGTTTGGGGGTTGTCGAAAAGGCTCGGATCGATCGAGATGTTGGTGTGAAGGTGGTTCCCGAGAAAAGGCAAAAGGCCGGTATCCCCGCCGGCGCTGTCCAGCGGAACCGCGTTGACATACCGGAGCGTGGCCTGCGACAGGGAGAGTTGCGCGATCCGGGTGGGGTAGGCCTCGAACAGTGCCTGGACCGCTTTCACCAGCATCGGCCGGAACGACTGCCAAGTATAGCCTTCCGTGTCATTTACCGACAGTACTCCGGGTCCGAGTTGGATGAGTGGCCATGCACCCTTGGCCTTTCTGAACCGGTGGCGGACCACGTTCGGAGCCATCGCCTCCGGGACCAGAGAAACGGGGAGGTCCTCGAGCTCGGGGAAATCCGGCGAGACCCGGTCGTAGAAGCGGCCCAGGAGAATTTGAAATCCAGGGTCGTGAGACTCTCCCGCAGGTCCTTGTTGGAGCGCCCACCGCAACTCGAAGATGGCCTCGATGAGCGGCTTCCTCGGAAGATCATGAGGCTTGGGAATGCGGTTCGTCAACGCTTTCAACATACCAGAACCACTGGATTGTTGTCCGCAGCCACCCACACCTTGCGGAAGGCGCGCGTCGCGCCGGGGGGTCAAGGGGAAGGGACCTCCCGGACGCAACGAAACCCGAGGACGAAGACGAGGTCGATGTAGCCGGTGCCGCGCACGGACGCTCGGAGGTCCCACGACCCAAAGTGATACGACGCCCCCCGCAGCGCCTTGTACGCCGCGTTGTAGTCGCCTGAGGTCCACTCCCAAACGTTGCCCGCCAAATCGCACACGCCCTGGGGCGTCGACCCGGCGGGAAACAACCCGACGGGGCAGACATCCCCGATCCCCGTATCCTTGGAGTTGGCGTGGTTCGCGGTGGGTGGGTCATTGCCCCAGGCGTAGCGGCGCTGGTCGCTGCCCCGTGCGGCGAACTCCCACCGCGCCTCGCTGGGCAGACTCCCGCCGATGGCCCGGCAGTACGTGTCCGCCTCGCTCCAACTCAGCCAAACCACGGGCCGCGACGGGTGCAGGAGTTGGTCCTCCCACCGTTTTTCCTTCCGCCATTTCTCATCAGGCTCGACTCCGTTGACGTCCAGGTAGGCCTGATACTCCTGCACAGTCACCGGATACTTGCCGATTTCGAACGTTGGTACGTGAACCTGCCCGCTAACGCTAACGGGCTCGTCATCGTGCGCCGCCACGTCGTAGTTGGTGGCCATTTTCTTAGCCCCCATGCGGAACGTGCCGCCCTCGATTCGGACCCAGTAGCGCGGATCTGACGGAGGATGCAGCCGCGGATCGCCCGCCGCCGCCAGCGCCTCCGCGACCGCCACGCGGTCCGCCACCGGGACCCGCTCGGCAGCCACGCGATCCTCGAAAATCGACATCACCGACTCGAGCAGCTTGTCGTACGCCTTCCACGTGGTGCCCGGCAGCTTGTATTGCGACGGTTCCAGATCTCGCAGCATGTTCGCCAGGATGCCCACCGAGTAGGCTCTTGGCTCGATCGTCTGCTCAGCGGCCCGCGCAATGAGATCCCGGAACAAGTCGTCCAACAGGTCGCTGGCGGTGGGCCGCATGCAGCCGGCGGCGAGCCGGGGCACCTCCGGCGACTGCCGCTGTTCGATCATTCGCCACAGCCGGTCCAACCGGTCCCGCTCGCGCAATCCCAGGCCCAGCCGCCGAGCCGCCAGATACTCTTGAAAGCTGCGGTGCCAGAACGCCAGATCGCCGCCACGCTCCGTGACGATGCCGCTGCGGTTGCGCGCATCCACCAGAAACTCCCGCGCGGCGTCCACCGTACCGTCGAAAGAATCGGCGAGCGCTTCGGCCGCTTTGGACAACGAGATCTGATACCGGCCCGTCTCGCGCTCGGTCATCCACAGCGCCAGGATACCCAGTTGGCGAAGCAGATGGTCGACCTGCGTCCCATCCGGGTAGCGCGACTCCGCCAGCCACTTCACGATCGTCTCGTACAGCGCCGCGCGTTCCTCGGGCAACCGCCGCTGCCCACGCGTCAACGCCGCCAGAATGGTCAGCATCAGGGGGTTGCGCGCCATCCGGCGAATGTAGGGGCGCGACGCCAGGTTGTCTCGCAGCCGCTGCACATGGGCCTCGGCGGAGGTCTCGTCCGCGGTCGGAACGTGGTTCGCCCAGACCCGCAGGAACTGCTCCACCGCGCCGTCGTCCATGTCGAGGATCTTGAATCGCGGATGAGCGCCCAGCAGCGCTTTCCGCTCCTCGGCCTCGGGCCGCATGGTCACGGCCACACGGCACCGGTACAGATCGCAGGCGCGGAGGATCAGCTTGGCGATGCGCCCGCGCCATTCGTCGCTCGAACCCTCGTCGAGTCCGTCCAATAGCAGGATGGACTCCCCGGGTTGTCCAATTCCCGTTCGAAGAACCCGGCGTCCAGGCCGAGCTTCTGCGCGGCGGCCAGATCCGCCAGGCACAGCGGGATGACCCGAAAATCGTCTTTCTGGGCCGGGATGGCTTCCTTGGGACTGTTGGCGAGAAACGTCTCCAACTCGGTGATCCGCAGCCAGAGCGGCAGGCCACCGAAGTCGAGATGGACGTGCTGCTCCTTGTCCTGGCGCACCAGCGCGTAGGCGACGCGCTTCAGAAAGGTGGACTTGCCGGAGCCGGCCTCGCCCTGGATCACGGCGACCCGGTTCGCGTTGAGCGCGTTCTCCAGGGTCCCGGCGTGCATGGTGGTCGGCACGTAGAGCTTGTCGATCGGGATGAAGACCAGATCCTTGCCGACATTGATCGCGCCGAGGTCGATGAACCCGGTCTCCTTGCGCAGGTATTGGCGGTACGGCTCGGGATCGTAGGTCTTCGCGGCGAGCGGAGGGGGCGTCGCTTGCGGGAGCGCGATGCCGTGGGCGTCGCAGAACTCGGCGACGCGGTCGTACGCGATCACACCGGTCTTGTCGGCGGTCTCATAGAAGACGAGTCCGCCGATGTAGTAGTGCGGGTGGAGCGCGCATTCCATGGCTCCACCGCTAGCCCCGGCGCCGATGTCGCCTTCCAGTTGGACGCGGCGGTTGTTGGTGTGAAAGACCCGATGCCGGCTCTTGCAAAACTCCCTTTCCGGGAACCCGAGTACGATGACCGGATCGCCTTCGCGCAATTCGAGCGACCGCCAAGGCTGACAGAAGGCCGTCACGGGCGTGTCGAGCGTGAGAAGCGCGAGGTCCCGCTTCTTGTCGAACGGCCCCGTCTTGGCGCGGACGGATCTGACGCCGCCGAGAGCCACCTTCACCGATTTCACGGGCCCCGGATCGTCGCGATGGCGCACCACGTGATAGCAGGTGATCAACCGCCGCTCGTCGAGCAGCACCGCCGAGCCGCTCCGGTCCCGCCCGTCGACCCTGTAAGTCACCAGGGCGAGATAATCGGGCGGCGGCTCCTTCGGCATATCCGTTCCGTTGTATCACACTCCACGCGAACTCCCCTCCAGGGGCCTCGCGGTCGTTCGGATTGGGGGCTCTTCCTCCTATTGATTCAAACCCATATTGATCCTATGCTATAGTGAAAGTGTGGTTTGGGAAGTCGAATTCACGGACGAGTTCGAACAGTGGTGGCACAGCTTGTCCGAATCCGAGCAAGGCAAAGTCGATGCCCGGGTCCGCTTGCTGATGGAACGCGGGCCAAATCTGGGATTCCCATTCAACTCACAGGTGAAGTCGTCGCGCTTCCCCGAGATGCGCGAGCTGCGCGCCCAGGCCGGTGGCGACCCCTTGCGAATGCTCTACGCCTTCGATCCCCGGCGCACGGCCATTCTGCTGGTTGCCGGGGACAAGACGGGCGATGATCGTTGGTACGAGACGAACGTGCCCATCGCGGACCGGCTGTTCGAAGAGCACCTGCGCGCGATCGCAAAAGAAAGGGCGGAACATGGCTAAGAACTTTCGGGAATTGCGGGCGAAAATGTCTCCGGCGGCACGGGTTGCCAGCGAGGCCGAGCACCGCCGCCTGGTCGAGGAGATGTCCCTCCATCAACTCCGAAAAGCCCGCGAGTTGACCCAAACCAAGATCGCCGAGGAATTGCACATGGGGCAGGGCGACGTGTCCAAACTGGAACGGCGCGCGGATATGTACGTCAGCACCCTCGCCGGCTATCTTCAGGCGGTCGGCGCGGATTTGGAGATTCGCGCGGTATTCCCCGACGGCCGCACCGTGAAGATCACCCAGTTCTCGGAGTAAGTCTTCGCCTGAGGTTCCGTTGGATCACGCACGGCGCTCCCGCTTCAGGAAAGCCTCGAGCAGCCCGATGTAGCTGTCCCGAATCTGGAACCGCAGCTTCCGGCGCGACCCTCGCGGCCGCCCCGCCATCGCCTGCCGGACGGCCGCCCGCAGCACCGGGTCCTTGACCGCCCGGCCCTGCTCGGTCACCGGCAGCGGTCTGACGTCCGCCACCAGCGAGCGGTCGTGGGTTTTGCGGGCCACCTGGCGGCTGCGCTCCACCTGCGGCGAAACTGCGAGCGGCCGATGGCCGGGCAGACCATCGAAGATCTCGTCGTCGTCCGTGCGAGCGATGAGGTCCTGCGAGGCCCAGAACAGATCGATCGCCGTTTGTTCCGGATCGGCGCACAGTCCGAATCGCCACGTGCATTTCGCGTAGCCCCGGTTCGGACCGCGACCCAGCAGGAACCCGTCGCCCAGCGCGTCACCCTCTTCCCAATGGATCCGCATCGGATCGTCGAGCCGGGCGGTCAACCAGCCGGGATGCTCCTGGAACGGGTCGCAGCGGAAGTCGCGGGTGGGGCCCTCGAACCGCGTCGCGCCGCCGTCGAACGCCGGCAGTAGTTCCGCCTGGGCGCACCACTGGCACGACTCGGGATACAGCGCCGCGATCAGCCACGGCCGCTCGAACGGCGTGGCGCACAGGGCCAGCCGCGCCTCGAGCCCGGACCAGTACAGGCGGCCGTCCCGCAACTCGCGCTGGCGCAAGGCGGCCGGCCAGACCCGGATGTCGATCTCCGGTCCGTACTCCCAGGTATCGCCGGTCTTCACTAACACCGTGGCCGATACGGGCTCGCCGTTCCACTCCAGGTATTCGGCGTCCACCGCTCCGGCGGGACGGGAACGGCCGTCCGGGCGTGGACGGCGCATGGTGGAATCGCGGATGCTTCCCATGGCTACTGCGACTCCGCGCGTTCGTGGAACGTCTGCCGGTCCCCATCGGCACGGCCGGCCAGGGCTCGCCAGATAGCGGCGGTCCGGCTCGTCATGCCGACGGTGGTTGCGGGCAGCACGACGTAGCCGCTGCGTTCGGGCCTTGTGGGTTCGCCGTCATCCGGGTGTTTCCCGAGGGCCAGTTCCAAAGCTTGCGGCGTGCAGAGACCGAAATACCAGACGGGTCTGACGTCGGGCGGCGGGCCCTGACCGCGGACGAACCCATTTCCCAACACCGTGCCGTTCTCCCAGTGGAGCCGGCGCGGATCGTCCAGGCGGGCGGTCCGCCAGCGGCCATCGGTTTCGAAGGGATCGAAGCCGAGGGCGCGGAGGGATCCGCTCCGCTCGAGTTCGGCGCGGATCTTTTCGTCTTTGTCCGCGCGTTTGTACGCTCGCCGCAGCGGAGCGTGGGCGAACCAGACGGTGGGTGGGCATTCCAGCGCGGCGACGATCCAGTGGTCCTTCCACTGGGGGCCGGCGGTTTTCACTTCGACGCCGGACCAGTAAAGGGTGCGATCGGCGACGGGCAGTTCGAACCAGCGATGGGGCCAGACGGAGACCGGCTGTTCCTCGCCGTACTCGACCCGGCCCTGGCCGACCACCACGAGCGTCGCCGTCGCCGACCGGTACATCGCGGCGGCCCCGCCAATGGGACGGACCGCATCGCGCCCCGGTGGCTCCTTCCGCAGTTCGATGTCGGACATACAGCCCATGGGCTCATCGTAACCTGCCGCCAGACCGGGCGCACACGCCGCCGGGCCGCGCGCGCGCGTCTCCGCAATACGCGCCGCCGGACCGTCGGGAACTCCCTATGAAATGCTCCCAGAAAACTGTCCACGACAATCGAGGAGCGAGAGACTGCCGCGGATGATTCCGACTCGTCCGAGTCCGTCCGCGAAGGCAGGCCGATGAGCATCCAAGCCGGGCGGATGGGATATGCTAGTGGGGTCCGGGAAGCTGGAAGGGAACCGCGGTCAAGAGGGGAGAGTCTTGTCAAGCATGGCTGGTGGCGTTGCGATCCGCCGGATTTCCAAGGCGCCCGTGTATCTAGGCGTCTACTTGATTACCGGTCTGGCCTCGCCTGGCCGCTCGATGGCCGCCGATCATGAAGCGCTGAAGGCCGGCGCCGAACAGTTCTTTCGCGGCAGCGTCACGCCGTTTGTCACCACCTATTGCCTGCCCTGCCACCAGAACAGGCGCCCCACGCGGGCGGGCGTCAATTTCTCCCCGGCGCTCAAGGATCCCGGTCACGCCGCTTTCACCGAGCAGTGGAAAAGAGGGGCCGCCCGAGTCAAGGCGCACGACATGCCTCCCAAAGGCGCGCCTCAGCCCGACGAGGCCGGCCGCCAGATGTTCGCCGATTGGCTGGCGAAGCTGAAGTACCTCAGCCACAAGGATCCGGGACCATTCGTCATCCGGCGGTTGACCAAGACCGAGTACGGCAACACTTTGCGGGATCTGTTCGGCGTGGATCCGTCGGTGGCCGATGGACTGCCAGATGAAGTCAGCGGCGAGGGTTACCTCAACTCGCTCTCGCCCCTCCAACTCGAGCAATATTTGACGATCGCCGGCGAGGTGCTCCGCCGGATGCCCACGGCGGCACGGAAGCGGCTGTTCGGGGAACCTCCGCCGCCGAAGGCGGACCCTCGGGAAGCGGCTCGCAAAGTCGCGGCGTCTCTGGCCAGGAAAGCCTATCGCCGCCCCCCCACGGCGCCGGAGGTGGACGTCCTGCTGGCGGCCTTCGACCTGGGAAAGCGCAACAACCTTCCCTACCCGCGGGCGCTTCAGTTGATGGTGAAGGCCATCCTCGTTTCTCCTCAGTTTCTGTTCATTACTCCAGCCCTCGAAACCGAAGCCGGAGCCGAAGCGAAGTCGAGCGCCGGGATCGTTCCGCTCGACGATTATCAACTCGCTTCCCGTTTGTCGTATCTGTTATGGGCCACGATGCCCGACGACGAACTGATGGCGCTGGCCGGCAGCGGAAAGCTGCATGAGCCGGCGGTTCTGAAGGCGCAGGCCAAGCGCTTGCTGGACGACCGCCGTTCGCGGGCCTTGTTCGACGGCTTCGGCGCGCACTGGTTGAGCGTTGGCGGGCTGAAGCGCCAGGTCTTCGATCCCGCGCTTTTCCCGCAAATGACCGATGCGATGCGTCAGGCGATGTACGACGAAGTGCGCCTGTTTTTCGAGAGCATCGTCCGCGAGGACCAAAGCGTCATCCGTTTCGTCGACAGCGATTACACGTATCTCAACGAGACCCTGGCTCCGATTTACGGCTTGCGGAACAGCGTCAAGGGCCCCGGGATGCGGCGGGTCCGGCTGAGCGATGGCAATCGTGGCGGCGTGCTCGGGATGCCGGGGATTCTCGCCGCCACCTCTTTCCCCAATCGCACCAGCGCCGTGAAGCGCGGCATTTGGGTGCTGGAACAGGTGCTCGGCGAGCATGTGCCCGCCGCTACGCCGGACGTTCCGGCCTTGGACAAGCAGGACCCGGAGGCCATCGCGAAGCTGACGGTCCGCCAGCGCACCGAGTTGCACCGCACGAATGCGGTCTGCGCCAACTGCCATCAGATCCTCGACCCGATCGGGTTCGGTTTGGAAAAGTTCGATGCCATCGGGCGATGGCGCGACCAGGACAGCAACGGCCAGCCGATCGATTCCACCGGCGAGCTCCCCGGTGGACACCGTTTCGCGGGTCCCCGGGATTTGAAAGCCATCCTCGGCTCCCGAGCCGGCGACGTTTCCCGCAACCTTTTGGAGAGACTGCTGGCCTACGCCCTGGGGCGCAAGCTGGAAGGTTATGATGAAATCGTGGTGGATGACCTGATGGAGGAGATCGCTCGCGATGGCTATCGCATGCGGTCGTTGATCCACGAGGTCGTGACGAGTTATCCCTTTACGCACCGTCGAGTGGAAGGGCGAGTAGCAGACAAAGGAGGCAGCAATGCCCAGACGCGCAATGATTGACCGGCGAGCTTGCCTGAAGGGGTTGGGGGTCTCCCTCGCCCTGCCGCTGCTGGATTCCGAGGGTTGGGCCGGCAACGCCAAGGCCAAGCCGCCCGTGCGTCTCGGCTTCATGTACATGCCCCACGGCGTGATCATGGATCAGTTCTGGCCAGCCACGGCGGAGAGCTATCTCACCTCGCCGCCGCCGGCGCTCGCATCGTTGCGTCCGGTGCTCGACCAGTGCCTGATGATCAAAGGCATCTCCGGCGTCCCCATCGCTCCGTTCAACGGAGCGCCGCACGCGCTCGAACTCTCCACCTGGCTCACCGCCACTCTGCCGGCCGCCGCCAAGCGGAACGAGATCAACATCGCCATCTCCGCCGATCAGATTGCCGCCAACCACGTGGGGGCCTTCACCTCGCTGCCGTCGCTCGAGTTGGCCACCATGCCGCAAACCTGGAAGGAGAACCAGGAGGGGTTGAACGAGGGCTACTACTCGCACTGCAGCTTCAGCTCTCCGACGCAGGCGGTGCCGGCCGAGGTGAATCCGCGCAACGTGCTCCATCGCCTCTTCAACAAGCAGGACCAAGCCGGCGGAGCGCGGGAAGCATCGCCGCTGAGCGCGCTGGACCGGAGCCTGTTGGACATCGTGCTGGGCGGCGCCCGGGACCTGCGGCGGACGTTGCCCGTCTCCGATCAACGGAAGCTCGATGAGTATCTGGACAGCGTGCGCTCGGTGGAGCGGCGCATCGCGGCCATCGAGGCTCGCCAGAAGGACGCGGCGCTCGAGAAGGCCGGCGTCCGCGCGAGCAAGCACGACGCCTCCGATTCCCCGCCGATCGAGATCCGGATTCCGGAAGGCGAGAAGCGCAGCGAGTACATGCAGGTGATGTGCGACCTGAACGTCCTGGCGTTTCAGACCGACACCACCCGGGTCAGCACCTACATTGGCTCGACCCCGAACGGGGCATCGTATCCGGAGTTGGGCTTCAACGACCAGCACCACTCGAACACCCATCACAACAACGATCCGGAGAAGGTTGGCAAAATCGCCCGCATCACCGACTTCAACATCGCGCAGTTCGCCTACATGGTGAAGAAGATGCACGGCCTGCGGGAAGGCGGCGGTACGTTGCTCGACAACTGCATCATGATGTGGGGATCCGGCCTCGAGGATGGCAACAAGCACACCCGCGAGAACCTCCCCTTCGTGATCGCCGGCAAAGGCGGCGGATCGATCAAGACAGGACGCTACCTGCCGGATGTGAAGGGGAATCAGGGGGATCTGCTCACCACCCTGCTCGTATGCGCCGGCATTCCGATCGACCGGCCGGTCGGCATCGCGACGAAGCAACTCGAGGGAATCAAGGCCTAGGGAGGCGCAGCCCGGCGCGCAACCCCAGCCGTCATCGCCGCCGAAAGCCCGAACCGTCCGTACGATCCCCCAGCCGCCCCGCCCAATGCCGCAGCCGGGCGCGCAGCTCGTCGCGATTCCTCTTCAGAGCGGACTCCTCGATCCGGTTCAGTTGCTCATGAGGGTCCTGCCCGAGGTTGAAGTGGTACACCGGCTCGCCCTTGGCGTTCACCACCAGCTTCTCGAGACCGCGCACCACCATCCGCCACTCGTCCGGTTGCCCCAATCGCCCCTGACAATAGACCGAGTCCGGCGGCTCACCATCGCGGAATACGGCATTGCCGAGGTCGCGGCCCTGCATCTCCGGAGGAACCTCCACACCGGCCAAGCCCAGCAAGGTGGGCGCCAGATCGGCGTTCGATAGCAACATGTCGCGGCGGGTTCCGGCCCGCGGCAGCGGAGGATAGCGAATCACCAGCGGCGTCCGCGCGGATTCCTCGAACGGCTGCCCCGCGCCCTCGAGTCCCTGCGAGCCCATCATGCCGCCGTGATCCGACGTGAACAGCACGAGGGTCTGGTTGGCGATCCCCTCCTCGTCCAGGGCGCGCAGCAGTTGGCCCAATCCGCGGTCGATCGCCGCGTACCGCGCATAGTGGCCTGCCATCCCGGCGCGGGCCTCCGCCCCGCGCGCCGAGGGAACGTTGGGGGGCGCCTCGAGACGTTCCGCATCCGCGCCGGGGCCGCTCGCGGCCATCGGCGGACTCCAGCACACCAGGAACGGCCTCGCCTTGTTCGCGCGCAGAAATTCCACCGCCGGGCCGGCCGCCGCCGCGTCGCCGGCTTCGTGGAAACCGTGGTCGCGAGCACTTTTGCCGAGGCTCCAGTCCCCGAAGAATCCCGTGCGATATCCGGCGCCTGACAGCATCGGCGCCAGCGCCGGCAGGCCGGTTGGCAGAGCCGCTCCATTCCGCGGCACGTTCACCGCGTGGGGCCACATGCCCGTGAATAGCGAGGCGAGCGAGGGCGCCCGTTCGGGGTTAGCCGCGTAGCATCGCTCGAAGATCGCGCCTTCCTTGGCAAGCCGCGCCAGATTCGGTGCGTCCACGGCGGCATGGCTTTCCGATGGCAAAGCCTGCGCCCGCCACGTGGGCGCCACCACCAACACGATTCCCGGACCACCCTCGCGCGCGCCGGCAATGGATACGGCCGCCGTTCCCAGCAGGAAATCCCGGCGCCGCATGCCTTCGAGCGTAGCCTACTTCGCGCGGCCGCCGGACAGATCCACGACGATCGCGCCAGGATCCTTCACGGTCGCGCCGGAATCGAGGAGCACGGGCTCGGGGAGTCCGGACAACACCATCGGACGGTGCGCCAGGGCGGCGCCGGCGAACTCGGGACTCGCGCCCTTCAGATACAGCGCTCCCACGGCGCGGCCTCGCGTGGCGGCGGCAATGGTGTCGAGATCCGCGCGCAGGCGCAGGGAGCGATCCCGGATGTCGGCGGCCAGTACACGGCCCACCGGCAAGGACACGGCGAAGTAGGCCGCCACCAGGCTCGCCGCCGCGATCCGCGCGAAGGGCCCGCTCCGCCACGCATCCACCGCCGCGATCGCCGCCAGCGACGCGAGGCCGATCGCGGGAACGGTAAGGTAGGCGTCGATCACGTGATCGCGCAACGGGAGCACCGGCGCCAATGTGGCCAGAAACCACGCCACGAACACGATCGCGTTCCCTTGTTTCAAACGGATCGCCCGGATCGCGTATCCCACCAGCGCGACAGTGAACGCCGCCGCCAGCCACGATCGCGCCGCCGACGCCGGGATGCCGAGCAGCCCCAACCGCGACGGACCGAGAGCCATCTTCCAATATGTCCAAAAGGTGGCGGGCGCGGAGCCCCAATAAAGCCTGTATGGTCCGCTTTCCGGGAGCGCCGCCGCGGCGAAGTGAGCCACCGCGAACGCCGCCGATAGCGCCCAGAGCGGAATGGTGGAAGCCGCCCGCTTCCTTCCCCGCGGAAGCTCGTACGCGAGCGCGATGGCGGGATACACGATTGCCGTTTCCAACGCGCCGAAGCTCATCGCCAACACGGCGGCCTCGGCCACGGGCCTTCCGGCCAGCCGCAGGCGGAAGCAGAGCAACAGCGCGAACGAGCAGAGGATCTGGTTGTAGCCGGACGCCCATGTCATCGCCGGCGCGACGGCGTTGTTGGCGATCCACAGCAGCGGGGCCAACACGCCCAGCGCCTCGGAGCCGCCAAGGCGCGCCAGGATCGATCGAAGCAGTACGACGCTCGCGATCATCGTGGCCATCGCCGAGAGATGATACGGCAGCGCGTCCAGTCCGAACAGCGAGGAGAGTCCGAGAAAGAAGGCGCGCTCGCTCCACACGCGCACCGTTCCCTGCGCCATGGGCGAAAACATCGCCCAGCAGAGGCTCGGGAGATCGTGCACGTGGAACCGAAGTTGCAGCCACGCGAAGTCGTCCTTCTGAAACCAGGCGCCGAGCGAGGGCCAATAGATGACGGCGCAGGCAACCGGGGCGATCCAAGCGTGCCAGCGCACTCGCTATCGCACCGGCATCCGCGCCGGAGCGCTGTCGACGCCGCCCGCTCGGATGGTAACCCAGCGATCTCCCGGCGCGGCGTCCGCTGGGACAGTCCATGTCACCAGCCGTAGCCCTGGCAACTCCGCGATCGCGCTCACGGACGCGGAAAGCGCGGCGTCGTCCAGGATCACGGTGGCCGTGGCGGCCGTGATGCCCGTGGCGAACAGCGATGCGGGCTCCCCCGGCGCCGGCGGCTCATTCATCAAGGCGCGGCCATCGGCGCCGGAGAAAATGGCGGGTACGTTTTCGCTGACGGAGAACAGGAGAGGCGGCCCGGCGCCGATGGAGACGCGCGCCGTTCCAATGGGCGTGGCCGGCGGCACGATCGCGTTGATCTGCGACGAACCCGCGTAGAGAACCGCGGCCGCACGGCCGTTAATGGAGACGGCGGCGCCGTCGAGTCCGGCGCCGAAGATCGACACCGCGGAGCCGGGCGTCACCGGACGATCGTCGAGCGACGCCGCGGACACGAGCGTTTCTCCGCATGCGGCGGGCCACGCGCCGGCGGCGGCCTGAGTAAAGGTCCAGGACCGCGCGCCGATGCGGACGGTTCCGATACGCTCCGCTCCGCCGTTGGCTTGGAATCGCACGGTGGCCGACGCGCCCACGCGGTCGATGGAGATCCAGTTCGCGCGGCTCGACACGGTCCACTCACAGGCGGCGGGCGCGTCCACGCCGATGGAAACCCAGGCCGCTTCCGGGCTCGCGCATCGCGATACGGGCGCCAGCCGGAGCGAACAATCGCCGTCGAGCAGTTCCGCCGTATCGCGCCGCAAGGCGGCGAGCCTGGCGTAGACGCCGTTGCCAGGACACTCGGTCGCTCCACTGGCGCGCGGCGACAGTCCGGCGTCGCGGTGTCCGGAGACATGATTCAACTCGAGGCCGCTTGCCACGTGGACGCTGCGTCCGAGCGGGTCGATGTTCCACTTGCCGGCGAGCCACGCGAGAGTGTCGCGCAGCACGAGCATGCCGGCTTCCGGGGGAGCCGTGCCGGAATACGTGCCCAGCACGCAAACGCCGGCGGTACCCGTGTTGACCGCGGAGAAGTGCGCGCCGAGCACGCCGTCGCCGCCGGCGCGGCCTTCGTAGACCGTTCCCACCGGATCGATCAGATAGTTGTAGCCGATGTCGTTCCAGCCGTTGCCCCGCGTGTGTAGGACCCAAATCGAACGCACCACGGCCGCCCAGTCGGACGCCGAATTGCCGCCCGCCGAATGGTGCACGATCAGGTGCGAGGGCGTGGTGTACACCGGCGCTTCCCGGACCGGGCATGTCGCGGGAGTGCAGCCCCACTGCTCACGCGCGACGATATCGGGGCGCGCGGCCGCGAATCGCGGCTTTGCCGGCGAGGGCGCGTCTCCGGGATCGATCAGCAGAACTTCGGCGGCGGCGCCGGCGATTTCCAGGAGCCGCTGGCCGGCGCCAAAGTGGATCAGCGCGGATGCGTGCCGTCCGTCGACCGCGGCCTCGGCGTGCGCTTCGAACCAGGGGCTCCATGACGAGCCATCCGCCGAGGCGCGTGCCCGGGGAGCGGCATCGCCGGTCCAGTAGAGTCCGATGGCCTGGAACGGGCGGCTGGCGCTCGAAGCCGCGCCGGGACGCGCGCGAATCCGCTCGGCGGAGGGCGCCGCCGCGGCCAGCGACACCGCGAGCGCTCCAGCGAGGGCAGCGGCCAACCCTGCGTGACTCATCCCTATATGGTAGGACGCTCCGCCGTGAGACACTGTGGCAATGTCACCGTCACGGCTCGCGGTGAGTCTGAGTAGCTGATATGCTGCACGAAATCGGATCCACCAAGACCATGAGCGAGATTGAAGCCGCCCTCCATCAGGCGGCGGCGCGGCACGCGTTCGGCGTGATCGCGGTGCACGACTTGCAAGCGGCGATGCGGAACAAGGGAGTCCCCTTCGACTCCGAAGTCCGCGTGTTCGAAGTCTGCAATCCGATGCAGGCCAAAAGGGTGCTCGAGGCCAACGGCGCGGTCTCCACGGCGCTGCCGTGCCGCATTTCCGTTTATGGCGTACCCGGCGGCTACAAGCTGGCGACGATCCTGCCGACAGCCATCATGGGAATGTTCGGATCTCCGGAACTGGCGCCGGTAGCCGAGGAAGTGGAAGCGGTGGTGAAGGCGATGATGGAGGAGGCGGCCTGAGCGCGAACATCGATTTCAGCGGGCACTGCGGCAGGGTGGAGTCGCGCATCCGCCGCAAACACGGCATCCGCGTCGTGATCCACGACGTGCCCGATCCCTCTCCCGGCGACTTGAACGGAGCGGAGATCCATATCGATTATCTGGCCGGCGCCGAGTTGCGTCTGTTCCTGCTGTCGCACTTGTTCGGACACACGGTGCAGTGGAACGTGAGTCCGCTTGCGTTCGCATTGGGGCAGCCGAGAACGCCCCCGGTGGAGGAGCCGCTGGTCGGCCCGTTGATCGAATACGAGCGGGAGGCGGCGTGCTACGGATACGGGCTGCTGCTTGACGCGGGCGTCAGCGATTGCGGCCAGTGGCTGGCCGATTTCACCGCTTGCGACATGGCTTATCTGGCGCACTACTATCGGACCGGAGAGCAGCGGGGCTTCTCCGAATTCTGGCGGAGCGGCCAGCCGCTGCTGGAGCCGAGACCCGCGCCGCCGTTCACGCCCACGAAGAAGGTGTTCCGGATCGACGGGATCGTCATCTGACAGGAGGTCCTCGCCGCGGCTACAGCGGCGAGGCGAGCAGCTTCGCCAAAAGCGCCACGCGGTCGGCCACGCGATCCACCAGAATGCTCTCGTGCACGGCGTGCGCGCCTTCGCCCACGCCGCCCAATCCGTCGAGCGTCGGAATCCCGAGCCCCGCGGTGAAGTTGCCGTCCGAGCCGC
>SYLY01000004.1 GCA_005808475.1 Acidobacteriota bacterium | reverse complement strand
ACGCCGATGAACGGCATCATCGGAATGACCGAACTCGCGCTGGCGACCAACCTCTCGGAGGAACAGCGCGAGTACCTCGGGATGGCGCATTCCTCCGCGCAGGCGCTGCTCTCGCTGCTGAACGACATCCTCGACTTCAGCAAGATCGAGGCCGGTGAGATGCGGCTCGAGAGCTTGGCATTCGATCCGGCCGCCGTATGCCGTCAAGCCTGCCAGCCGTTGGCGATCTCGGCGCGCGAGAGGCGGCTGGCATTGACGATCCAGATCGATCCCGCCACTCCGGCGGCGATCACCGGCGACCCCAACCGCTTCCGGCAGGTACTGGTGAATCTGGTGGGCAACGCGATCAAGTTCACCGAGCGGGGAGCGGTGTCGGTGGCGTTGAGGCCTTGTGAAAACGGCGATCTGGCCACGGTGGTGCGCGATACCGGGATTGGAATCTCACCCGGCCAGCGCGAGGTGATATTCCAACCGTTCCGCCAAGCCGACGGCTCCATCACGCGCCGGTTTGGCGGCACCGGCCTGGGCCTTTCGATTACGCGCGAACTGGTACGCATCATGGGAGGCTCGCTCGAGCTGGCGAGCACGGTAGGCGAAGGCTCGACGTTTACGGTCCGGATTCCGGGAGCGCCCGCGCAGGCCGCCAGCCGGCAATCCGCCGCGGCCTCCGTTCCACCGGCCCCAGCGGGTCCGCCGTTGAACCTGCTCGTAGCCGAAGACAACCCGGTGAACCAACGGCTGGTGCTGCGGCTGCTGCAACACGCGGGCCACAACGTCCAGGTGGTGGACAACGGCGCCATCGCCGTGGAGGCATTCGGCCGGTCCCGCTACGACGCGATCATCCTCGACATCCAGATGCCGGAAATGGACGGCTGGGAGGCCGCGAGGCTGTTGCGCCAACACGAGAGCCAGTGTGGACGCCGCACTCCGCTCATCGCCCTGACCGCGCACGCGATGCAGGGCGACCGCGAGAAGTGCCTGGCGGCCGGCTTCGACGCTTATCTGGCGAAGCCGGTCGACGCGCGCACGCTGCTCGCGCTGCTGGGATCGCTCACTTCTTCCGGAAAATCTGAACCCGCTTCCCATTGACCTCGGCGACGTACAACCGCCCGCCCGATCCCATGGACATGATGTGAGGAAGCTGCAAAACCCCGGGTCCACCCCACTTGGATATCACCGATCCGTCGGCCACGGACAGGTGGATAATCTCGTGCTTCTCCCCTTCGGAGACCAGTAGTTCGTTGCCCGCCGCCAGCAGGCAGAAGGGATTCCCAAAGCCGCTCCAGGCCGCCACGAACTCGCCGTCAGGCGAGAACACTTGCACGCGGTTCGCGCCGCGGTCGGCGACGTAGATGCGATCGTTGGAGTCGATCGCCAGTCCGTGCGCCAGCGTGAACTCGCCATTGCCCTTCCCCTTCTTTCCCCACGTCTTGATCACCGCTCCGGCGGCCGACATCTTCACGATCCGGCCATTGCCCGCGTCGGCGACGTAGATCGACCCGTCCTTGCCGAAAACCAGATCGTCGGGCGACTTGAACCCCTCGTCCAACGTGAGCAGCAACTTGCCCTCGGGCGAGAACTTGCGGATCTTGTGGTTGCCGTTGTCGGTGGTCCAGACGTTACCAGCCGAATCGACGCGCAGGCCGTGGGCGACCTTGAACATCTGTTCGCCCCAGGCCCGGACGAACTTGCCCTTCTTGTCGTAGGCGAGCAGAGGTTTGGGTCCGCGATGCAATACGTACGTCGCACCGCTGCGCGCGTCCACCGCCACCGCGGACATCGCGCCTACCTCCACACCCTCTGGGAACGAAACGAATCCGATCGAAGCGTAAACGGCCGCCGCCGCGAGCAACATTTCTCCGACATTATATCGGTACCGGTGAGAATTTTCCTCCCCTCGCCGCACTATTATAATGATGCTCCCCGTCGCGACCCGCGCTTCGGCCCTCGATGCCGAAGACGAGATGTACTGGCTCGCCCTTCGCATGACGCCCGGACTGGGCGCCAAGAGGGCGGTCCCCCTGGTACGAGCCTATCGAAGCCCGCGCGCCGTATTCCGCGCCTCGCCGTCGGAATTGATGGGAGCGGGACTGTCGGGCGCGGCCGCCCACTCGATCGCCAGCGGGTGTGCGTTCGATGAAGCGGCGGACCAGGCCGCGCTCCTGCGCAAGACCGGCGCACGGCTGATCCCGGTGCTCGACCCGGCCTACCCAGAGCGCCTTCGCGAGCTCTACGATCCGCCCCTGCTGCTGTTCGCGCTCGGCCGGGTCGAACTGCTCGACGAGCCGATGTTGGGCGTCGTTGGGACGCGCCGCCCCTCCGCGTACGGACTCGCCGCCACCACCCGGCTCGCCGAGGATCTCGCTCGCGAGGGGCTCGTCATCGCCTCCGGAATGGCGCGGGGCATCGACACCGCGGCCCATTGGGCGGCGCTCGCCACCGGCGGCGATACGGTAGCCGTTTTCGGATCGGGCGTCGATCACATCTATCCGGCGGAGAACCGGAAGCTTGCCGCGGACATCGCCGCCAAGGGCTTGCTGCTGTCGGAGTTTCCGATGGGCACGCCCGGCCATCCGCAGAATTTCCCCATCCGCAACCGAATCATCAGTGGACTGTCGGCAGGCGTTCTGGTGGTGGAAGGCGCGCAGTACAGCGGCTCGGCGATCACGGCGCGGCTGGCGATGGAGCAGGGGCGCGAGGTGTTCGCGGTGCCTGGCAATATCACGTCGAAGATGAGCTGGGCCCCTAATCTATTGATAAAACAAGGAGCTCACCTGGTGCAGGCAGCCGAGGACGTGGTGTCCCAACTGCCGCTGCCGGACCGCCAGAAACTGGCCGGACGGCGGATGTCGTCCGCGGCGGCGCAAACCGGCCCGGACCTCCGCGAAGTGTTCGGTCCGCAGGCGCCGTTGGCCAGCCAGATGCTCGGCCGGATGGCTTCCGATGAATCCAAGCACCTGGACTCCTTCATCGAAGAACTGGACGATTGGACGTCGTCCGATGTGATCAACACCCTGTTCCAGCTCGAGATGATGGGGCTCGTCCGGCAACTGCCGGGCAAAAACTTTGTTAAAGTGTGGGGTGAGTCCTCTCGCGCCTGATCCGGGCAAATCCTGGGGCGCAATTTCATAAGGCAGATTTATAAGCGGTCATATGGGCAAGTCGTTGGTAATCGTCGAGTCTCCGGCAAAATCGAAGACCATCGGCAAATATTTGGGCAAGCAGTTCGTCGTCAAGGCCTCCCTCGGCCACATCAAGGACCTTCCGAAGAAGGACCTCGCTGTGGACGTCGACGGGGACTTCACGCCGAAATACGAAGTCATCGAAGGCAAGCGGAAGCTCATTCAAGAGTTGAAGCAAGCGGCCAAAGGCGTCGACGCCGTCTACCTGGCGGCCGATCCGGATCGCGAAGGCGAAGCGATCTGCTACCACCTGGCCGAGGAGTTGCAATCGAAAAAAGGCGATGGCCCGAAAATCTTCCGCGTGATGTTCAACGAGATCACGGCCAACGCCGTGAAGAAGGCGTTCGAAACGCCGCTCGCGGTCAACACGAACCTGGTGGACGCGCAGCAGGCGCGCCGCGTACTGGATCGTCTAGTCGGGTACAAAATCTCGCCGCTGTTGTGGGACAAGGTGCGCCGCGGCCTTTCCGCGGGGCGCGTGCAGACGGTGGCGTTGCGGCTCATCGTCGATCGCGAGCGGGTGATCCGCGCGTTCCTGAAGGAAGAGTATTGGACCGTCGACGTGGCGCTGGGCGCGCAAAAGGCGCCGGTGCTGAAGGCGCGGTTGGCGAAGGTCGACGGCGTGAACCCGGTGCTCGGCAACGAGGCCTCGACGCAGGCGGTGGTCGCGGCCGTGGATGGGGCATCCTACACGGTGTCGTCGCTCGCCACGCGCGAGAAGCGGCGCAATCCGGTGCCGCCGTTCATCACGTCGACGCTGCAGCAGGAAGCATCGCGCAAGCTGCGCTTCTCGGTGAAGCGCGCCATGGGGCTGGCGCAGCGGCTGTACGAAGGCGTGGAACTCGGCAGCGAAGGCGCGGTGGGTCTGATCACCTACATGAGAACCGATTCTGTCCGCGTCTCCAACGACGCGTTGGACGAGGTTCGCAAGTTCATCCCCGAGCGCTACTCGCCGGGCCACATCCCGGAGAAGCCGAATCTCTACAAAGGCAAGAAGGACGCGCAGGACGCCCACGAAGCCATCCGCCCCACCTCGGTCTACAACACGCCGGAGGCGATGGAGAAGTTCCTCTCCGAGGACGAGTTGAAGCTGTACCGCCTAGTGTGGAACCGGTTCGTGGCGAGCCAGATGGCCCCCGCCCTGTTCGACCAGACCACCATCGAGGTGATGGCGCGCGGCAACAACGAATCGGACTACCTGTTCCGCGCCACCGGCTCGGTGCTCAAGTTCGACGGCTT
>SYLY01000038.1 GCA_005808475.1 Acidobacteriota bacterium | reverse complement strand
TCGTAGTCGATGCGGGACATCTCCGAGGAGCCGCAACGAAGGAAGCGGCCCGGCGCCGCCGCAACCCACTGGGCGCATCGGACTTGCAACGCAGGCTCCGCGCATTGGCGTTTGCCGCCCATGGCCGCCGCCGCAGCCATGGCATGGCCGCGCGCAACCATGCTACTTGCACCACGGGCTGCTAGCGCCGGAACAACATCTGGGCGGCCATGCCGAGAATGTCGTCCATCGCGGAGCCGTTCCGGTTGGAGTCGAGCAGGGGCCCGAGCATCCCCATCAAACCTTCCGCTTGCCGGGGAGCGGTCTGAGCCTGTCCGCCGCCCATCAACGCCTCCAGCGGACCGCCTTGGGAAGAGCCGCGGCTCAGCGATCCCATCAGCAGGCTGGCGGCCATGGGCAACAGCGCCTTCATGAGGCCGGGACCGAGGCCGGTCTGCTCGGCCGCTTGGCTAGCCAGCGCGCGGCTCACATCCTTGCCTCCGAGCAGGTGTCCGAGGATGCCGTTGCCGTCCTGGACAGCCGACGGTTCGCCGAGAAGCGACGGATCCTCGAGGTAGCGCCCGTGGTTCCCGCCCGACAGCGCTCCGAGCAGGCTTTCGAGCCCGCCTTCCTGCTGCGTATTCTGCTGCACCGCGCCGGCCAGAGCCGGCAGCAACGCTCCCAGCGCCGACTGCACCTGATCCTCGCCCAGGCCGAACTGCTGCCCGAGTTGCTGGACGACACCACCGCCGCCCGCGTTCAAAATCATTTCCAATGGGTTCATTCCGTGAATACGACTCCTCGCGCCCAGGATACCCGTTCGGGCCGCTCCGGCGCAGCTAAAACCCCATGAATTTCCGCCAATAATGGCGGACGCTGAATCCGCCTCCCAGCCCCGCGCCGACCCCAACGGCGGAGAGGATGAACGGCCACGAGATCTCCCGCACCGGCTGGCTCCCCTGTCCGGCGATCCGCATCTTCTCGAGGAACGGGGAGGCGAACCGCTCCACCGCCTGCCGCGCTGAATCGCCGTTCGCGTGCGAGAAGCGGATCGTCGCGCCTTTCGGCGTGACCGTCCACGAGACGTCCTGGCGGACCCTGTGCGTGATCTCCACCGGCCGCAACCCCTCGCGTCGATACAGGCCCAGTTCGACCGCCGCCGCGCTCCATTCGCCGCCTTCGAACGCGGACTTCGCCATGCGCTCAAACCACGCCGAATCCGCGGAGTCGCGCCACTCGAGCACCACCGCCGCTCGCGCGCCAAGAGGTTGGCTCCACACCCGGTACATCGCAGCGGACAAACCCACCGCGGCGCCCAACCAGACCAGTAACCAGGATTTCGACAGCTTCAACCTACCTCACCCGCTCCATGCGTACGTGTCCCACCGTCATCGCGGTGACGCGCCCGTCTTTTTCCACGAACCGCACCGGTTCACCCACCGCCGCGCCGCCCGTGGAAGCTTCCAAGCGGAACTCGCCGCCGCCCGCCGGAATCAGCTTTTGCGTCACCTCCGGCGCGTCTCCCGTGGGATCGACAATCACCAGCATCCCGCCGTTCTCCACCACTTCGCTGTCGCCCCAGATCGAGCGGTACAACCCGGCGAACCGCCGCCAGGAACCGTCCCAGAGCGGCGCCTTGGCGGGCGGCGTGGCTGCCTTCGCCGTTGCTTCCCCCACCGTCGCCATCAGCTTGGCCGCGATCTGGCTAGGCCGGCTGTCGTCGCCGTTGGTGAGAACCACCACGCCGATGCGGCCGCCAGCCTGCATCGTGGTCTGCGTCTTGTAGCCCGCCAACGACCCGCCGTGGCCGAAGTACACCTTGTCCTCATCCCGCCACACCGCGAACCCCAGACCGTTGCCGCGGGACCAGTCGTTTTCGAGCATCCGCGGCCGCCGCATCTCCCGCAGCGTGGCGCCGCTCAGGATTTGCGATCCGCCAGACTTGCCGTCGCGGAACTGCAGCGACACGAAGCGGGCCATGTCCTCCACGGTCGACGTGAGCCCGGCGGCCGGCCCCAGTCCTTTGGTATCGGTGAACGGCATCGGTTTCCGCGATCCGTCCGGCATGCGGCGTCCGAAGCCCGTGGCGATACCGGGCGCGGGCGCGTCGACGCTCGAATCGTTCATCCCCAGCGGGCGCAGCACGTGCCGCTCGACATAGTCGCGATATGGTTCGCCGGAGGCGGACTCCACGATCTGCCCTAGCAGCGCGAACGCCAGATTCGAGTACTTCCACCGCACCTCCGGCGCGTACGCCGCCTGCTGTCCGGGAACCGCCCGCCGGATCTCCATCGCGGAAGGGAACTCGAACGTGACCCAATACGGCGCCGCGGCCTCGCGCGGCAAGCCGGAAGAATGCGTCAGCAGATGTTCGATCGAGATCGCCGGATCGCCGGAGCCCGCCGGCTTCACCCGAAACCAGGGAAGATGGCGGGATACGGGATCGTCCAGCCGGAGCTTCCCCGCATCGCGCAGTTGCAACACCGACATCGCGGTGAAAACCTTGGTGTGCGATGCCATCCGGAATTTCGTCTTCGCCGTGACGGGCCGTGTGCGCGCGGCATCCTCGAACCCGAACCCGCGCGACCACACCAAGTCCTGGCCGTGCACCACGCCTACCGCGATCCCCGGCAGTCCGCGATACGCCATCTGGCCGTCGATCCACGCTTCGAACACGCGGATCGCGCCCGCCACATCGGGATTCTTCCGAAGCGGCGCCTCGGCGAAAGCGGCCACCGCAAGAACGAGCAACAAAGAGGTGCGCATTTTCACCAGTATCGGCGTTCGAGCGCCGGCGCGCACGAACGTAGACAGGCGCGTCCAGGCGCGGTTACGTCGTGTGTGGCCAGAAACTGCTCGATCGACGCCGGTGACGCCGGGATGCCGGCGATCCGCGCGTGTTCATCGTCGATCCGCAATTGGTCCATCGTCAGCGAGACGCGCGCGAAGAAGGTGAGTTCCGGCTTCAACGCGACCGGGGCTCGCGTCATTCCCGTGCAGATCAGTTCCTCGATATCCGCCGCGGCGATGCCGAGTTCCTCGCGAAGCTCGTCGCGGACCGTGTCGAACGGTAGCACCCGGCCGCCGCGGACATGCCGCTCGCGCTCGACATGACCCGCCACGACATGCCATTTTCCGGGCGATTCCACGGTTCCGCTCCGCAGACCCACCACGATCCGGGCGTCCGCCGTCCGAACGGCGCAGCAGACCGAGAGCGGGTTGGCGCGATGTTCGTCGACGGCGCCGGGAAACGCGTGCGTCCCCACGTAGTCGCGATAGCCGGCCGGTCCACAGCAAAGCTCGATGCGTTCCGGCGAGTAGTCCACGCTTGCGGCGCGAACCAGTGCGCCGTCGAACGCGCGGGGCTGCTTCGCCGTCCATTCCGCCCAGCGGCGTTCGATTTCCGCGTCGATCTCCGGGGTGGAGCACCGGGCCAGCGAGGCATCCCATCGAGCGAGCACCTGGTCCTCGGTCCACTCGCCCTGGAACAGGATCTCCCCGATTTTCACCGTTCGGCCGCCCGCGTCAAGCGGTCGCGCACGGCTTCCCACTCGGGTTCGTCCGGAGGCGGCTCCACGGCGATCCAGTCGGCGCCACGTAGGTCCAGTTCGCGCAACGTTTCATAGAGCCGCGCGGCGTAGCCCTCCGCGTCCGAAGGCATACGAATTCCGCCCTCGCGGGCCCGCTCGCGATACAGCCAGACGCCCCGGCCCTCTGGCGGCGGATCGCCCAGGTACAGCGGGGTTCGCGGACTGTAGTGGCGCCGGTGCATGCCGGGGGAAGGGTCGGCGCCGCCCGTGGATACGAACTCGCCGAGCGGCCCCACCACCTCTTCGATCCGTTCTCGCGAAATCGACCCGGGCCGCAGCAGCACGGGTGTCGCACCGGCCACCGACACCACCGCCGATTCGATTCCCACTGGGCAGGCGCCGCCGTCCACCACCATCGCGACACGATCGCCCAGGGCTTGGCGCACGTGTTCCGCCGTCGTCGGGCTCAACTCGGTGAACGGATTCGCGCTCGGCGCCGCCAGCGGAAAACCGCACGCGCGGATCAGTTCGAGCGCTATCGGATGAGCGGGCATGCGGAGCGCGACCGTGGGAAGGCCGGCCGTTGCGATATCCGGGATCGCGGCGCGCTTGCGAACCACCAGCGTCAGCGGACCCGGCCAGAATCGCCGGGCAAGCGCCTCCGCCGCCGGAGGCCAATCCGCGGCCAGCGACCGCGCCATCCCGATCGAGTCGACATGCACGATCAGCGGACTGGTTCGCGGTCTGCCCTTGGCGGCGAAAATCTTCTCCACCGCCGCCGCATCCAAGGCGTTGGCGGCGAGGCCGTAGACGGTCTCCGTCGGGATCGCGACCAGTTCGCCCCGCCGCAGAAGCATGGCCGCGAGAGAGAGATCCATCTACTCGGGAACGTCGTCCTTGTCGCCCGCCGCGACGGTCTTGCCGGTGCGCTTGAACACGAGCCACGCATGCTGCAGGTCGTATAGTTCGCCGTCCAATACGCGGTCGACATCCCCGATGGAGAGCTTGGTGCGGTGGTCTTTGATCAGGCGGTAGGGCGCCAGGACGTAGCTGCGAATCTGGCTGCCGAAGTTGACGTCCGCCTTGGTATCCTCGAGCTTGCGCAATTCGACGCGCCGCTTTTCCATCTCGAACTCGTACAACCGCGACCGTAGGATCTTCATCGCCGTGGCGCGGTTCTTGATCTGCGACCGCTCGTTCTGGCACTGCACGACGATGCCTGTGGGCAGGTGGGTGAAACGAACAGCCGATTCCGTCCGGTTCACGTGCTGTCCGCCGGCGCCGGACGCGCGGAAGACGTCAATCTTCACATCCTCGGTCTTGATGTCGATCGCAATGTCGTCCTCGATCTGCGGGTAGACGAATACCGAGGCGAACGACGTGTGGCGGC
>SYLY01000332.1 GCA_005808475.1 Acidobacteriota bacterium | reverse complement strand
TGCAGATCATGGAGGGCGACGTGATCGCCACCATCCGCAAGTATCATCCTTACTTCGCGCACTACCACACGGGCGGAGTTCCCGGACGCGGTGAAATCGACGACACGCAGGAGCTCAACTACCCCGCCATCATGAAGGCGATCGTCGACACCGGCTACAAGGGCTTCGTCGCGCAGGAGTTCGTGCCCAAGCGCGCCGACGTCTTGGCGTCGCTGAACCAGGGCGTCAAGATTTGCGACGTGTAACCGTCAGAACGTGACGCGCATTCCCACTTGCACCTGGCGAGCGGGACGCGCCACGTTGATAATGCCGAATCCCGGCCCTTCGAACTGATTGCCCGGCAGCCCGAAGTTCGGGTGGTTGGGCAGATTCTGCATCTCGCCGCGGAAGTGGAGCAGCTTCCCTTCGCCCACCGGAAACACGCGGATCAGCGATGCGTTGAAACCCACCGAGCCAGCCGCGCGCACTCCGCCGACACCCTGATTGCCGAACTGCCCCGGCGCCGGCTGCGCGAACGCCAGCGTGTCGAACCACCGGAAGATCGAGCGCGATGCCCCGTCCAGATTGGCGTTGCGCAACACGTCGGCGCGCTGTGGACCCGACGAGAACGCGAACGTGTTGTTGGTCAACGTGGTAACGGTGATGGGCCCACCCGATTGCGTCACGAACACCGCCCCCGTGGTCCAGTTGCCCACGATGTGACGCAACGGATGCCGCGACACGAACGCGCGGCCCTTGCCGAACGGGAGCTGATACACGGAGCTGAACGTGGCTCGATGGCGGATATCGATCTCCGAGGGGCCCCAATCGGCGCGTCTGTTGTAGTAGTTCGAGTAGGAGTTGGTTTCGTTGCCGTAGTAGCCGCTGAGCGAATCCATATTGTCGAGCGTCTTCGAAAAGGTGTAGGTGGACAGGACGTTGAACCCGCGCGAGAACCGCTTCTCGAACTTCGCCACCGCCGAATGATAGCTGGACACGCCAAGCGACGGCGCGATCACCTGCACGTTGGAAAATTGCGGGAACGGGCGGTCGCGTTGGTTGGCGCTGGCCGCGATCCTATCGGGGCGGATCTGGTTGATGTTCATCGTCCCGGCGCCGAGCTTGCGCGACAGGTTGCCCACGTATCCGTATTCGACGATGGCGCGTCCCGGAAGCTCGTGCTGGAGCCGCAGGTTGGCCTGCAGCGAATAACCGGCGCGCCGGTTGGCCTCGAAGAACGGGACCACGGTCGACGCGGTCTGCCCTAAGGCTACGGCGCCGAAGCGGTCGTCGCGCGGACGCGGCGAAAGATTGGGCACGGGCAGGTTGTTCGACAGCGTGTAGGGAATGTCCAGCGTGTTGTCCACGATGTTCGACTGCGCGGAGCGCTCGAAACCGAGCGACGAGGTGTTGGCCACCGACCGGTCGAACGGATGCGCGAAGAAGACTCCGAATCCAGTCCGCACGACGGTCTTCTTGACGTTGAACGGACGCCAGGCCAGCCCCACGCGCGGGCCGAAGTTGTTGTAGTCGCCATCGTAGGGCGAGCAGCGCCACCCGTTCTCGCAATGGAACTTCACCACGCCGGGCGTGCCGCTCACCGGGTTGATCGACGTCATGTCGAAGCCGCTCATGTGCCGGGAAACGTCCACGACGGGCGTATCGGTCTCCCAGCGGACGCCCATGTTCAGCGTGAGGTTCGGCTTCAGATCCCAGTCGTTCTGCACGTACCAGGCGAGATACGACGTGCGGCGCACCAGTTTGTCCGTCTCGCGCGTATCGAACAGCGCCGGCACGCCCAACAGCAGCGTGGCGAACCCGTTGCCGCTGTTCGCATTGCCGGGGATGCCGGTCAGCCCGCGATTGAACGTGAATCGCCCGGATACGGTGGAGCGAAGCACGTCGGTGTTCTTCGATGGCCGGACTTCGCCGCCGAACCGCCACGTCTGCTTGCCGCGAATCCACGACAGGCTCTCGACGAACTGATACTGCTCGATCGGAAACTGCCGCCGGTCCTGCGTCGTCGACCCCAGCGACGCGTAGCCCGCGGGAGCGAAGTTGGGAAAGTAGTCGTCCGACAGTCCTTTCAGTCCGAGCTTGGTCACCCAGCCGCCGCCCGTGCCCGCCGAATACGAGCGGAAGTAACGCGCCTGATAGGTGAACCTTAGATCGTTGACCATGGTGGGCGACAGCACGCGAGTCCAGCCCACGTAGTAGAACCAGGCGTGGCCATCGGCGTTGTTCACGGTGTCGGCGTCTCGAACCGGGTACACGCTCGAACGGTAGCTGTTATCCAGATTCCACAACAGACGGCCGGTGATCTTGTCCTTTTCGGAAAACGTGTGGTCGATCTTCACCATCAGGTTCTGCCGGTTGCGGCGAGTGATGTCGTTGGCGCGAAAGTTGTTCGCTCCGCTCGCGTCGTCGGGCGCGCGGTTGCCCAGCGGGAAGAACTCCACCAGCCGCCCCGCCACCGCGTCCCAGCGGGCTTTCGGAACCACGTTGCCTGGAAAGACTGTCCGCTGCACGGCGTTGGCGGAGGAAAGCGTGCTCGTGTAGGGATCGTAGATGGGGGACAGAATCCCGCGCTGCGACACCGATTTCGAGAAGTCGCCGCTGCGTTCGAGGGCGGTGGGCACGGTGAGATTGCGGATGGAGCCGTCGCCGCGGATCGACGCCTCGTGGGAGACGAAGAAGAACGTGCGGTCGCGCCGGATGGGGCCGCCCAGAGTTCCGCCGAACACGTTGTAGCGCAAAGCGGGACGCTGTTTCTCACTCTCCACGATCGGCGAGAAGAAGTTCGGCGCGTCCAGCACCTGGTTGCGGAAGTACTCGAACGCGGAGCCGCGAAACCGGTTCGACCCCGACTTTGTGTTCATCACGATCACCCCGCCGGCCGAGGCTCCGAACTCGGAGGAAAAACCGTTGGCCATCACGCGTACCTCCGACAGCGACTCGATCGGCGGATCGATGTTCGACCCCGGCACGCCGACGCGCATGTTCTGTCCGGCGCCGCCGTCCACCCAGAACATCTGGCTGCCCACGCGGCCTCCACCGAGCGCGAACGTCGGCGAGCCGCCGGTTTCGTTCGGCACGAACACCGTGCCGCCGGTGATCTCGATCATATTGAATGCGCGCCGGTCTCCCATGGGCATGTCTTCGATCGTCTTGGACTCGATCAGTTGCGACGCGTCGGATGTGCGCGTCTCGAGCAGCGGCGTCTCGGCGGTGACGGTGACGGTCTCCTTGACGTCGCCCGGATCGAGACGTACGTCGATCTGCGCCGACTGTCCGGTGGTGAGCGTCAGGTTGCGCTCCTCGTGCTTGCGGAATCCGGCGAGTTCCACGGTGAGCGTGTAGACGCCGATCGGCAGCGGACGCAGCGAATAGAAGCCGGCCGAGTTCGCGGCCACGGCTGTCCGCTGGCCGGTGGCGGTGTGGACCGCGACGACGGAGGCGCCGGGAGCGGGTGCGCCAACGGCGTCGGTCACGGCTCCGGAAATCGAGGCATCGGTGGACTGGGCGAACCCAGCCGCGCAGGCGAGCAATGCCGTGGCGAGCGGGAAGACCATGGAACGATTCTACGCCCGTGTTTTTCTCGACGTTTTTTCTTGCATTCCTCCCGGGACAGGAGTAACATCTAGTCGGGAGGCAATTCAGATGAAAAGCTCTTTAATTCTTGTTCTTGCGATAGTGGCAGGATTGTTCCTGATCGCGGTCCCCGCCGCTTCCATGGACGGAGTGCCAGTCATGAAGGCCGTGACGCCACAGACGGTGGTTGCCGGCGCGCTGATGAAGGTTCAAGGCGAATTCCTGGACGCCGCTCACGTGTCCAAGGTCTTCCTCACCGACGGCAAGCTCGACATCGAGCTCCAGATCGTCAAGCAGCAGGCGGCCGAAGTCGAGTTGAAAGCGCCCAAGGACCTGAAAGCGGGTTCGTTTTTCCTGATGGTGCAGACCACCGGAAGTGACGGCATGCTCATCGAGCAGCCGGTCAAGGTCAAGGTGGCCGCGCCGGAAAAAACCAGCTAGCGACGGTGGTTCCTGGCGGTCCGCGGGCTAGAATGAAGGGGCATGGCCAATTTCGACTATGATCTTGTAGTCATCGGGTCCGGCCCCGCTGGTCAGCGGGCCGCCATTCAAGCTGCCAAACTTGAAAAGAACGTAGCAGTCGTCGAGAAGAAAGCAGTCGTCGGCGGAGTTTGCATCAACACGGGGACCATTCCCAGCAAGACCTTGCGGGAAGCGGTCCTATATTTGTCTGGATACCGGGAGCGCAATATCTATGGCGCTTCCTACACGGTGAAGCAGCACATCACCATGACCGACCTGCTGCTGCGCACCGATCACGTGATCCGCCACGAGATCGACGTCACTCGCCACCAACTGATCCGCAACGACGTAGAACTCCTCTCGGCCAACGCGTCCTTCGAGGACGCCCACACGTTGCGGCTAGAGGACGGAAGCGGACACGGCCACCGGCTGATCACCGCCGCGGCCATCATCGTCGCCACCGGAACCACGGCGACCATGGACGCGCACTTGCCGTTCGACGGCAAGACTGTGTTCACCAGCGACGATATCCTCACCTTGGACCGGCTTCCGAAGACGCTCGCCGTGATCGGAGCCGGCGTCATCGGTTGCGAGTATGCGTGCATGTTCGCGGCGTTGGGAGTCCGCGTAACGCTGGTGGACAAGCGGAACGAACTGCTCGGCTTCGTCGACGACGAACTCGCCGACACGCTGGCTTATCATCTGCGCGAGAACCGCGCCACGTTGCGGCTCGGCGAAGAGGTGAAGTCGATGGAGTCGATCCACGACGAGCATGGCGAAAGAGTGCGGATCCACTTGGTGAGCGGCAAACAGATCGTGCCGGACAAGGCCCTCTACTCCATCGGCCGTACCGGCAACACCGCGATGCTCGGCCTGGAAAGAGCCGGGCTGTGCGCCGACGACCGGGGCCGGCTGAAGGTGGACGCCAACTACCGGACCGCCGTTCCGAACATCTACGCGGTGGGCGATGTCATCGGGTTTCCCAGCCTCGCTTCCACCTCGATGGAGCAGGGCCGGCTGGCCGCCTGCCACGCCTTCGGCGTCGACAGCGTAAGCGTGCCGGAACTTTTCCCTTACGGCATCTATACGATCCCCGAGATCTCCATGGTCGGCAAGAACGAAGAGGATCTCACCGCCGCGGGCGTGCCCTACGAGATCGGCAAGGCGCGCTACAAGGAAACCGCGCGAGGACAGATCATCGGCGACCAGACGGGGTTGCTCAAGCTGATTTTCCACATGGAGACGCGAGAGCTGCTCGGTGTGCACGTTATCGGCGAGGGCGCATCCGAACTGGTCCACATCGGTCAGGCGGTGATGGCCTACGGCGGCAAGATCGACTACTTCATCCAGACCGTGTTCAACTATCCGACGCTCGCCGAATTGTACAAAATCGCGGCGTTCGACGGTATCAATCGACTGGGGATCACCATACGATGAAATTCATCGCATTGTTGGCGATCTGCGGCGCGGCCGCCGCCGGCGACAAGTTCGAGCCACTGTGGAACGGCAAGAACCTCGACGACTTCGTCGTGGACACGCCGGGTTTGTGGCGAGTGGAACGGGGCGAGATCGTGGGGGTCTCGCCCGGGCTGAAGTACAACGACTTTCTCAGGACGAAGCAGCTCTTCGGCGACTTCGTGCTGAAGGCCAAATTCAAGATGACGGACGGGACCGGCAAGGCGAACTCCGGCATCCAGTTCCGCTCCAAGCCGATGCCCGGCTCGCACGAGGTGATCGGCTACCAGGCGGACATGGGCCAGCAATATTGGGGCTGCCTCTACGACGAATCGCGGCGCCGCAAGGTGCTGGCGCAGGCGTCGGCGGAGAGCCTCGCCACGTTGAAGAAGGATGGGTGGAACGAGTACACCGTCACCGCCGACGGTCCCCGGATCGTGCTCGAGTTGAACGGAGTGAAATCGGTCGATTTCACCGAGCCGGACCCCGCGATGGAGCGGACCGGCTTCATCGCGCTGCAATTGCACGGCGGTCCGCCGCTCGAGATGCGGTTCAAGGATCTGCGCATCCGCCGTCTGCGCTGAGGCTCAGCGCAGGTCCACGCGGACCTCATTGCCGGGAACGCCGCCCACCTCGATTCGCAGCGTTTGCACACCGGCCATGCCGGCGGGGATGCGCACGTTGACTTGGTAGAGGCCGGCGATTCCCGGCGCCGGACCGCTGTACAGGACCTCGGCGGTGGCCCCTCCCAGCGTCGCGCTGGTTATCTGGGCGGTCTCTTGCAGGCCGGGATGGCGGTCCGACGGGGCCAGCGCCCCAAGACCGGTGGCGTAGACTTCGAGGAAGCCGTCGCCTGAGCGCACCGCTCCGAGGCCGGTGGCTGCGTTGAAGAAGATGCCGGGATCGACGGCACGGACGGGAACGCGTTGCACGCCGGACGGACCGGTGGCGGTCCGCGCCACCACTTCGGTCTCGCCCGGCGGTGTCGATGCCGGCGCCACGAAGTTGATTTGCCGATCGGTGGAGGCAAGCACCACCGCCGCGCGGCCGCCGGCGGTGACGGTGGTGGCGCCCGGCGCAAACTGCGCTCCGAACATCGTCGCCAGACCTCCGGGGACGAGCCCCGGCTTGAACGACGCCGCGTTGACAACTCCGTCCGCCGCAATGGTGGGAAGGGCGCCGGTTACGCTCGCGATGGCCGGAGCGGAGCCGCCCGGGATTGTGGCGCGGAGTTCGTAGACCGGGCCCGCGCCAGGCGTCCACCTGAAGCGCGCGGTTCCGTCCTCCGCGGTAACGGCGCTCGCCGGCTGCACCGACCCACCCCTCGATACAGCGACGCCGACCGTGATTCCCGAATAGGGCAGACCGTTCCCATCGACGGCGCGAAATACGACGGGATCGGGCAAAGCTCCGGGCCGGAGCGTCTGCCGGCCACCCGAGACGATCACCGGTCGTAGCGCCCGGCCGTCCGCGAGAACCTGGATGTTCGCGTAGGCGGGCGCGAATCCCTCCGCTTCGGCGGAGATCGCCGACACACCGGCCTGGCCGCCTCGGATCGAGAACGCCGCGCGCCGCTGACCGGCGGGACTCGTGACCGTGGCGGGAATCGCGGCGAAGCCGCCACCGCGCAGAGTGACAGTCAGCGGTTCGCGGCGCGCCTGTGCGACCGCGACCGAACCGGACACCGTCTGTCCCGCCAGGACGCCCGCGGCGGGAGCGACGGATAGCTCGATGCCAGGACGACGCGTGGTGTCGATGGCGGCGCGGCCGCCCGCGGCGCGTTCGAAGAACGGCTCGAAGGCTTGGCGCAGCCGCTCGAGCTGATCGATCTCGCGCTGTTCGGGACCGGCGCCCGGGCGTGCGATCAGCACGATCGCCATGCGGAACCGGCGCTGCGAAACGGTGTGATCGGGAGCGCGGCGCCCGTGGATCGCCACGATTTCCGGAACATCGACATCGCGCCGGACGCCATCGTAGGAGACGCCCGCTTGCGGAAAGCGGTTGACCGAGGACGTGGTCGCGCGCGTCACATAGAAGGAGGGGGGAACCTCCTCCGGCGCGCGAAAGCCCATCAGATATTGATCGAAAGGCGAGTAGCCTTCCACTGTCGCGACGTTCGTGAACCGCGGCGACGCGCCATCTCCGTTGTCGCGAATGCGATTGCCCTCCAGCAACGACGCTTCGGAATTGAACAGGAAGTTCCAGTGGACTAAATTGGCCGCGAGCATCGGACTGCTGTTCCCCTCGCGCGTGCTGACGAGGGCGAGCCACAGGTGTCCCACTTCGTGGCCGAGCACCGTGAGCGGCGTGTCGCCGGCGGGGAAACGGCGGCTGACGAAAGCTTCCGGATCGCCCTGATACTGCGAGAGCGGACCCATGTTGAGCGTGGCCAGCAGCCGCTTGGGAGAACCGAAAATCGCGCCGTCGTCCCGCGGCGCGTCGCCGATCCCCTCGACCGCGGATCGCACCGACACTTGGATCGCCACCACGCTGGACCGGGCCTCCACTCCCGCGTTGTTGTAGAAGGCGATGAAGTCGTAGCTGTCGTCGTGAGCGCGCAGGAAGCTTTGGGCGGCCAGGGCGAGGTCGATCGATTCGATGTTGGAGAAGTTCTCGACCACGGCTCCGGCGGCGGAGCCTTCCGGGGCGTTGGAGAACTCGACCGCCGTCACGGCGGATCCGCGGCCGGGAGCGATTCCGGTGACCGCCGTTCGAGACAGCACGCTCGAAAAAGCGAAGTCGATGCGTCCGTCGCGGGACAGGCGAACCTGGAACGTGTTCCGGGGGGCGCCGCCGAAGTCGGTGTACTCCGGCACATTCGCCCATGTCACGACGACGCGCGACTCATCGGTGAAGACCCGCACGGAAGCGTTGGCGCGAGCCGGATCGAGGTCGGTGTAGAACGGCGCGATCCGGGGTGGGCCGGCGATCGTGCGGCCCAGCGAGCGCTCGACGGTGAGGCCGTCCGCTTCCTCGAACGTGATGTTGCCGTCGGAGTTGACGTGCATGGTGGTATACGTCTTCCCGTGGAAGGGGAACTCGAACGGCAGGGGCAGTTCTCGGGTGTCATCGTCGTCCAAATTCACGATGGGCGAACCGGCGTCGGAGGCCGCCTGATCGAAATCGGAAGGCGCGACACGGTACACGTGCCCGGCGGCGGAAGGCTGGAACGAGATGGAACGGCGGTCGAGATTGAACGGATTGCGGCGCGACGCGATGCCCTCGTTGTCCTCGAGGACGTAGATATTGCCCACGTCGCGGGACGCGTCTCGAACCGCTGCGGACTTCGGCTTGGCGCGAAGCTTGGCCGTGTGGGCGCGGTGCAGTGCGGCTTCCTCGATGGCTTGGTAGGGCGCGGTGCCGCAGATTTGCGGGGCCTGGCGCGCGAACGCCGCGCAAGCGAGGAACGAAATCCACGCGCGATTCGTCGTTCTGGATGCGGCACTCATCGTGTACGTTCTACTTCGATTGTAAGATCGAAAGGGAGGATCTTTTTTTCGCATGGCGTTTTGTTCCTTTTGCGGCGCGCAGACCGGCGCCGACGCGCGGTTTTGCCCCGGCTGCGGCCGTCCCGCCCTGGGCGGCGCTTCGGCGTTCCCCGCCCCGCCGCCGATTCCGTCCGGTCCGCTGGACTACACCATTCACGGCGACAACCTGCAAGTGGTCCGCGTGAAGCTGAAACCCGGCGAGGAGCTGATCGCCGAGGCCGGCAAGATGCTCTACAAGACCCCCAACGTGCAATGGGAAACCAAGATGCAGGGCTCGTCGATAGGGCAGAAGCTGTTCGGCGCGGTGAAGCGGAAGCTGATGGGCGAATCCCTGTTCATGACGCACTTCCGCACGAATACGCCGGGAGAGGTGGGCTTCGCCGGCGACTATCCCGGCCGCATCCAGGCGTTCACTCTGGAAGCTGGCCGAAGCTGGCTGGTGCAGCGCGACAGCTTTCTGGTGGCGCAGGCTTCGGTGCAGTTGAACATCGCGCTGGTGAAGAAGCTGGGAGCGGGCTTCTTCGGCGGCGAGGGATTCATTCTCGAAAAACTGACCGGGCCGGGCACGGTCTTCATCCACGCGGGCGGCGATCACCTGGAGTTCGATCTGCAAGCTGGCGAATCGCTGCAGGTGGATACCGGCTGCATCGTCGGATTCGAGGAAAGCGTTCAGTACGACATCCAGTTCGTGGGCGGCATCAAAACCGCGATCTTCGGCGGCGAAGGGTTGTTCCTGGCGACGCTCACCGGTCCAGGCAAAGTGATCGTGCAGAGCATGACGCTCGACAAGATGCGGCGCGAGTTGGGGACATCGGCCGGTTCCGGCGGCGACGAACGGGGTCCGTTAGGAGCTCTCGGCGGGATCTTCAGCAGCGACGACTAATGACGCGCCGGCTCCTGCTGTCCGCGATGGCGCCGGCCGCGGCGTCCGCGCAGCGTACCTTTAACGAAATCGCGCGGCCCAAGGAGGCTCCGCGCGCCGGGATCGTGGAAGTGAGCCGCATCGGCGGCAAAGCGAATCACAACGCGTTCACCGACCTGGTGCGATTCCGGGAGCGCTGGTATTGCGTTTATCGCGAGGCCTCGACTCACGTCTCCAACGATGGCGCCATCCGTGTGCTCAGTTCTCCGGATGCGTCGTCGTGGGTGACCTCGGCGCGGCTCGACTATCCGGTTGCGGACCTGCGCGATCCCAAGATCTGCGTCACCCCGGACAACCAACTGTTGCTGTCGGCCGCCGCCGCCATGCATCCACCGGCGGACTACAAGCACAAGACCTTGGTGTGGCACTCGAAGGACGGCCGCGACTGGAGTCCGGCGGAGGAGATCGGCGAACACGATTTCTGGCTGTGGCGGCTGCACTGGCATCGCAACCGCGCGTTCGCGCTCGGCTACAGCACAACGGGCGAGCGGGTGTTGCGATCGTACGTAAGCCAGGACGGCGTCCACTACGATGTCCTCAATCCCAAGGTGCTCGATCAGGCGTACCCGAACGAGACTTCGATCGTCTTTCTGCCGGACGAATCGGCGCTTTGCCTGTTGCGCCGCGACGAGGGCGCCAAGACAGCTCTGCTCGGACGCAGCCGGCCTCCGTATCGAGGATGGACGTGGCAGGACCTCGGGATGCGCATCGGCGGCCCGCACATGATCCGGCTGCCGGACGGCCGGTTGGTGGCGGCGGTGCGCCTGTACGAAGGCGCGGCGCGAACATCGTTGTGCTGGCTGGAACCGTCGTTACCAGCACTGACGGAGTTCCTGGTGCTTCCGTCGGGCGGCGACACCAGTTATGCTGGTCTGGTGTTTCACGACGGGCTGCTATACGTGAGCTATTATTCCTCGCACGAGGAGAAGACGGCGGTGTACCTGGCGAAGGTCAAACTGCCGCCGCGCGCATGAGATTGGCGATCGCGGCGCTGTCGATACTGGCGTCGTGCGGGGGCCCGCCGCCCGCTCCGCCGGTCAAGGCCGATCCTCCGAAGATCGTGCAGTTCTACGCCAGCCCCAATCCGGTTCCGCGCGGTTCGCCGGCGCAGCTCTGCTGGGGAACCGAAGGCGCGGAGGCGTTGCGGCTGTCTCCTCCCGTGGAAGAGGTGAAACCGTCGCTGGCGCGCTGCATCGAGGTGACGCCCGCCGCCACCGCGCAGTACACGCTGTTCGCGCGGGGCAAGTCAGGCGACGAAGTGAGCGCGACGGCGACGCTTGCGGTGGGGCCGGCCGAAGCAGGCGGAAGGAAACAGACCGGCGCGAAGATGATCCAGCTCTTCACCGCGCCCGTGTTCGCGCGAGCGGGCGAGAAGTTCACGGTCTGCTACGGCGTCCAGGGCGCCGCGTCGGTGGAGTTCCAACCGAAGCTCGCGAGCTTGCCCATGTCGGACCGGCTCTGCTTCACCGCTTCGATCGACAAGACGACCACGGTCAAGCTGCTCGCGCGCGACGCCTCGGGACGTTCCGAGAGTGAGACAATCACCATCAAGGTGAACTGACAATGCTCCATCGCAGGGACTTCGGCCGCGTGGCGGCGGGCGCCGCCGCGTCTTCGCTTTCCGCCGCGCCCAGAAAAAAGACGGTTGGCTGCGTGGTGACCGAATACCGGCACTGGTCGCACGCGGACGTGGTGGTGGGACGGTTGCTCGGCGGCTATTCGGCGAACAACGTCCATCGCGAGCCGCGGACCAAGGTGGTGTCGCTCTACGCCCACCAGTTCCCCGCCAACGACATGAGCCGCGATCTGGCGGCCCGGCACGGGTTCAAGATCTACCCGGACATCGCGGGCGCGCTCTGCCTCGGAGGCGGCAAACTGGCCGTGGAAGCCGTCTGCTTCGTCGGCGAGCACGGCAACTATCCCACCAACGACGTGGGCCAGAAGATGTATCCGCGGCACGAGTTGTTCATGGAAATCTGCGACGTCTTCGAAAAGAGCGGACGCTCCGTGCCGGTGTTCTTCGACAAACACCTGTCGTATTCGTGGCCGAAGGCGAAGGAGATCTACGACCGGGCGCGGAAGCTCGGCTTTCCCTTCATGGCGGGTTCGTCCGTTCCGGTGACGGCGCGGACTCCGGACCTCGAGATCCCGATCGACACGCCGGTGACGAAGGCGGTGTGCGTCGGCTCGGGCGATCTGGACGCGTACGGCTTCCATCTGCTCGAATCGGCGCAATGCATGCTGGAGCGGCGGCGCGGCGGCGAGACCGGAGTCGCTTCGGTACGGTGGGTGGAGGGCGACGACGTTTGGCGATGGCGGGACGGCGAAGGCGCGTGGTCGAAGCCGCTGATCGAAGCGGCCGCGCGGAACGACGCCGCCGGGGCGAGTCCCAAGCTCGAGGATCGAGGCCCGCGGCCGGTGCTCTTCCTGGTGAAGTATCGCGACGGGCTCGAACTGGCCGGCTTCATGCTGGCTCGCGGCGGCAATGCGCGGTCGTTCGCGTGTTCGGGCGGCGCAGCGCCGATGGCGACCTCGTTCGGGCCCAAGGAGCGGACTCGTCCGTTGCCGCATTTCGACGGGCTGGTGCATTGTATCGACGAGATGTTCGCGACGGGAAAGGCCGTCTATCCAGTGGAGCGAACGTTGCTCACGACAGGCACCCTCGCGTTTCTGTTCGAATCGAGGCGAAGGAAGGCGGCCGTGGAAACGCCGGAGTTGGGGGTCGTGTACCGGGCTCCTAAACACGCGTGGTATCAGAAGGTTTAGATGAGACACTTCTGCACGGCGGGGCCGGTACAGGACGACATCCATTACGTTCTGCCGCCGCTTGCGCGGCTGAACCGCGACGATTTGATGGATCTCATCGAGCAGAGGAAGTACTTCCTTCTTCACGCGCCCCGGCAGACCGGCAAGACCAGTTGCCTGCTCGCCCTCACGCACGACCTGAACGCGGGCGGAAAATTCCGGGCGGTCTATGCGAACCTCGAACAGGCGCAGACGGCTCGCGAGGATGTCGCGGCGGCGATGCCGGCGATCCTCAATGCGTTAACAAGAGGCGCGATTTCCTTCCTGAACGACGAATTCCCCGCCTCGGTGGCCCAGGCGGCGCTTCGCGACGGAGGTCCGCATAGCGCCCTCGCGCAAGTCCTCACGCAGTGGGCGCGGCACGATCCGATGCCGCTGTGCGTTTTCCTCGACGAAGTGGACGCACTGGTGGGCGACACCCTGATTTCCGTGCTGCGCCAACTTCGCGGAGGATACGCCGACCGGCCCCAAGGGTTTCCCCAGAGCTTGATTCTGTGCGGCGTCCGGGATCTGGCGGACTACAGAATCCACGGGACGCGGGAGATCATCACGGGAGGCAGCGCGTTCAACATCAAGGCGAAGTCGCTGCGCCTTGGCGATTTCACTCCGGACGACATCGCCGCATTGTACGGGCAGCATACCGCCGAGACCGGGCAGACCTTCGCCCCGGAGGTATTTCCCCTCGTGTGGGAACTGACGCGCGGCCAGCCGTGGCTGGTCAACGCGCTCGCTCAGAACGCCTGCTTCGACCAGCGCGAACACCGCGACAGGTCGCGACAGATCGACGCCGGGGCGGTCGTGCAAGCCAAGGAATCGCTGATCGCCGGACGCGAGACTCATATCGATCAACTCGCCTACAAGCTCCGGGAAGATCGCGTCCGCCGCGTCATGGAACCCATCCTGGCCGGCGCCGATCGCGCCACCGAGGCCCAAGCCGACGACGACACCCAGTACTGCATCGACCTCGGGCTCATCCGCCGCGGGCCCGGCGGACTGGAGATCGCCAACCGGATCTACCAGGAAGTCATCCCGCGCGAACTCGCCTTCGAAGTCCAGACCGACTTGATGGGGTGGCACAGGACCGAGTGGTATGTCACCGCCGGCGGCCGCCTCGACATGGACAAACTGATCGAGGCTTTCCAGCAGTTCTACCGCGAGAACTCGGAGATCTGGCTCCGCCGCTTCCTCTATCAGGAGGCGGGACCGCAGTTACTCATGCAGGCGTTCTTCCAACGCATCGTCAACGGGGGCGGGCGCATCGAACGCGAGTACGGACTGGGACGCCGCCGCACCGACCTGTTCATCCCGTGGAACCACGCGGGCGGCGTGCAACGGGTCGTCATCGAGCTGAAGATGCTCCGCGCTTCGCTCGAGCGGACCATTGCCGGCGGGTTGGCGCAGACCATCGAGTACATGGATCGCACCGGAACCGGGGACGCGCATCTGGTCATCTTCGACCCGCGCCCGGAGATTGGCTGGGACGCCAAGATCTTCCGCCGGGAGGAGAGCTACCGCGATCGGCGCATCACGGTTTGGGGCATGTAGCGGCCAGCCGTCGCAGTCCCCACTCCGCCGCTTCGGCCACCACCGGATCGGCGTAGCCGGCCAGCCGGCGCAGCGGCTCGATCGACGAGGCGTCGTTCGAGTTGCCCAATGCGGTGGCGACGTTGCGCAGAAAGCCGGCGTACTTCACCCGCGAAACGGGAGTGGGACGGAACATGGCCCGGAACCGCTCCTCGGTGATGTCGGCGAGACTGGCGAGATCCGGTAGCTGCTGGCGCGGGTGGAAGCGGAGGTCCGCGGTCACCGGGGCGCGGCGATTCCAAGGGCAGACGTCCTGGCAAATGTCACAGCCGAACACGTGAGTCCCGATGCCGGGGCGATGCTCTTCCGGGACGGAACCGCGCAGTTCGATGGTGAAGTACGAGATGCAGAGCCGCGAATCGAGCCCATGCGGGCCGAGCGCCTGGGTCGGGCAGGCGTCGATGCAGCGGGTGCAGGAGCCGCACCGGTCCGGCGGCGGCGAGTCCGGCTCGATGTCGAGCGAGACCAGCAGCTCGCCGAGGAAGAACCAGCTCCCCAGCGGCTGGTTGATGAGGCAGGTGTTCCTGCCGATCCACCCGAGTCCCGCCTCGCGCGCCAGCGACCGCTCGAGGACGGGCGCGGTGTCGACGCAGATTCGCGACTCGAACGGACCGGCCGCCCCGGCGAGTTTCCCGGCCAATTGACCGAGCCCCGCGCGGAGCAGGTCGTGGTAGTCTTCGCCGTGAGCGTACTTCGAGATGCCACCGTCCGTGCAGCCTGGCGAATTGTAGAGCTTTCCTACGCAGATCACCGACAGAGCCGAGGGCAATAGATGGCGGGGATCGGCGCGGAGCCCCGCGCGGTGGTCCGTCAGATAGCCCATTTTACCGGCAAAGCCGCTGGTGAGCCAGCCCTCGAACGTGGGGAAATCCGGCACCGGACCCGCGCGGGCGACGCCGGCCAGTTCGAACCCGCACTCCGACGCCATTCGCCGCACGTCCGCCGCCGTCGCCACCATCCCATGCTATCACCGCAAATCGTTGAATCCCATGCGGTTGAGGGGTTTCGACAGGGCGCCGTTCAACCCTTGTTTTCGCCGTCCGATGCGGGAAAACCGCCTTTGGGCCAAAACCCATGGCAGGACGAGTACACCTTGACTATACTCATCATTTTAGGAACTAGTGTTCGACCACCCAGCAGGAGTGAACAAGCATGCATAAGCCGATCAAGTACGCGGAGAAGGCTCTGACCACGGCCGCCAAGGGCGCATGGGTCGTCTTCGACTCGCTGAATCAGTTCGCCCAGAACCCGTCGTTTACGCCGCGGTGGTCCGACAAGCCGCTGCTGAAGTCATGGCAGAAGACCAAGCCGCCGCTCGGCTGGCCGCGCACCACCGATTCGCTGTGCCCCACCTGTGTGAAGGATGCCCGCAACCGGATTCTGAACGGCGAGGTCGACTACAAGATCCTGCTGGACCAGAAGGTCGGTGAGATCAAGGCGCAGATCGTCGAAAAAGACGGCAAGATCGTCATGGTCAAGGACTGCCCCACGCACGGGCACTTCGAAGACGTGATGGCCATCGATCCGGCGTTCTTCAAGCACCTGGAAGAGGTGTTCCCCGGCCGCGACATCCGCGCCCACAACGACGAGCACCTGCACAATCACGGCTCCTCGACGGTGACGCACGGCCGTGGTTCGGTGCTGACCATCGATCTGACCAACCGTTGCAACATGATGTGCGATCCGTGCTTCATGGACGCCAACCAAGTCGGCTTCGTCCATGAGCTGAGTTGGGAAGACATCAAGACGCTGCTCGACAACGCGGTTTCGATCAAGCCGCGCCGCAAGATGAGCGTTCAGTTCTCGGGCGGCGAGCCCACGCTGTCGCCGTACTTCCTGGACGCGGTCCGCTACGCCCGCAAGGTCGGCTACGACTCGGTGCAGGCGGCGAGCAACGGCATCGAGTTCGCCAAGAGCCCCGAGTTCTGCCGCCAGGCGTCGGAAGCCGGGCTGCGGTATGTGTACCTGCAGTTCGACGGCATCGGCAACGAAGCCAACTCGCACCGGCTGGTCGGCAACCTGTTCGACGTGAAGCTGCGCGCGATCGAGAACCTGCACTCCAACGGCGTCGACATCGTCCCGGTCATCACGATCGTGAACGGCATCAACAACGAGCAGGTCGGCCACGTGATTCAGTTCGCGCTGGACAACCCGAAGAAGATCCCGTTCCTCAGCTTCCAGCCGGTGAGCTTCACCGGCCGCGACGAGGACGTCACGCCGGAACGGCGCGCGGCGCAGCGCTACACGCTCTCGCATCTGGCGCACGACGTGAAGAATCAGGTCGGCTTGGGCGAACCCACTCGCGACTGGTTCCCGATCTCGTTCATCTCCACGTTCTCCGACTGGGCCGATCTGGTCCATGGACCGCAGGCCGACTGGGGCCAACTGTCGTGCGGCTGCCACCCGAACTGCGGCGTCGGCATGGCCGTGATGGTCGACAAGGAGACCAAGGAAGCCGTGCCGGTGACGGCGTTCCTCAACGGCGACCGTCTGGCCAAGGACGTGTCGCGCGTGAACGACGCGGCGCGCGGCAGGTGGCTGTCGGTGGCCGGCATGGCGATCGCGCTGATGCGCAACTACGATCCGTTCAAGTCGCCCACGCACTTCAAGATGGCCGACCTGTTCAAGAAGTTCGACAAGACCTTCGGCGCGACGGGCAAGAACTACGGCAAGGTGACCGGCGCGACGCGCATGCAGGACATCGAGGTCCGCCGCCGCGACCGCTGGAACTTCCTGTTCATCGCGGGCATGTGGTTCCAGGATCTGTTCAACTACGACTTCCGCCGCACCGAACAGTGCATCATTCCCTACGCGACGCAGGAAGGCGAGATCAGTTTCTGCGCGTACAACACGGGCATCGGCTGGCGCAACATCATCGAAAAGATGCACATGACGGCCACGCTCACCAAGTGGTACGACGAGCACGGCCGGCATGAGATCTTCGCGGGCGGCAAGCACGTGAAGCTGGAGTCGAAGGATCACTCGCTCAAGCTGAACTCCGAGCATGTGGCGCATCGCAAGCAGACCGATCTCGACGAAGCCGGTATCGCCAAGAACGCCCGCGAGGAGAAGATCCGGGCTCGCGACATCAAGCTGAAGCTGCAACAGGACGCCGAGAACGCGCGGATGGCGAAGCTCTACCGCGAAGTGGTGTTGAAGGAACAGAAGCCGGAAGGCGGCTTCGTGTCGATCGACAGCCTGATCGCGCCGGCGCCGAAGCCGGCCGCCAAGAAGGAAGAAGTCGGTTCGTTCGGCGACTAGTTTCTCTCTCGGGGCAACCCAAGGAAGGCCACCGGAATCCCCGGTGGCCTTTTTTCTTTTTGTCAGTATCCGTTCGGGAAGAGAGGCTTGATGGAGTCGTCGATGCACTTGTTGACTTGCTCCATGTCGAAGAAGGCGTCGTCGGGATCGGAGAATTTGCAGAAATACTCCTGCTGAATCCAGTCATGGCCTTTCAGGCGTTTTTGCCGCGCGATTTCTTCCTTCGAGATCAGGGGCGAGTCGTCCGCCGTGGAGAGGACGCGGGTCCAGGATGTTTCCTTGGACATCCACTCCTTGTAGAAGAAGCCGCGCCGTCCATGAGGCGTGGATGCGAGCCAGAGTTCGCCGCCGGTGGTGGAGAGC
>SYLY01000331.1 GCA_005808475.1 Acidobacteriota bacterium | reverse complement strand
CGTGCGCAGATACGGGCGGGCCTTGGCCCCCGCTTCTGGCTTGCCCTCCGGCGTCACCGGCAGCACCCACAAGTCCCGCTGTGTGTCCGGCCCGATCTCGTAGTACAGAACCAGCCGCCCGTCGCGCGACCAGTCGGTGGGATACTGCGTGTTGGCCGACTCGGTCACCCGCTGCTCGATTCCCGCTCCGCTCGCCTCCTTGCGGTACGGTTCCCCGGGGAACCCGCGCGAAACATCACCTGCCTGCCGTCCGGCGACCAGACCGGGAACGTCGCCAATCCCGGCAGGAACGTGAACCGGCTCCAGGCATCCCGCTCCACCTCCACCATCCACAGGCCGTATCCACCGCCGGACCCTCGGCCAACCGAAACCCGCCGTCCATCGGGCGACACCCTGAAGGTGACTAGTCGCCCGGCTGACCCAACGCGCCACGGTCCGAATGGGCAGCCTGGCCCGCGCGGTCCAGCCAACTCAACTGCGCGCCGCCCGCCCGGCCATGCACCAGCAGGCCGCTCGACGAGGCCGCCGCAACAAGTCCGCCCAACGCGTTCGTGCCCACCGGATCGGCGATGGGCCTCGGTTCGCCAGAGAGCTTGAGCCGCTCCGGGTCGAAGCGCTGGGCCACCAGCGTGGAGCCGCGCAGCCAGAGCAGGTGGCCCGCCGCGTACACCCCGTAGCCGCTCGTGGCCACCAGGCGGACACGCTCCCGCGGGTTGGCAAGTGAGGTCGCGTAGATCCCCGCTGGTTCCCGGCTGCCCACCACGTAGAACAGAATCCGCCCGCCGGGCAGCCTTTGCGGCCACAGATGGGAGACCTCGCCTCGGCCGGCATCGGACGTGGTCAGCGGCTCGGGTGTGCCTCCAGACGCCGGAACTCGGCGGAGTCCAGATGGGCCAGCTGAGAATACGATAACGCCGTCCGTAGGCCAGTCGCCGCCGAAGAAGATGCCGGCATCGCAGATGGCGATGGGGGAGCCGCCGACGACGTCCACCCGCCAAAGCTTGCCGGAAGTCCAATATGCGATGGAGCGGCCGTCAGGCGACCAGAAGGGGTGGAACGCGCCCTGTGTGCCGGGCAGCAGCCGCGCCACCGTGCCGTCCATGGGGCGGACCCAGAGTCCGTTCTTGCCCGGGACGTTGGCGACGAAGGCCAACGACCTGCCGTCGGGCGAGATTGCGAAGCCGCGCTCGAGATCGAACTGGCCCCCCTCGGGAGGGAGGAGTTGGGAGCGATACGCCTGCTCCGGCGCGGGTACCTGCCGCGATCGCGTCACGGCCCAGCCGAGCACGCCGAGGATAAGCATCGCGGAAGCGACCACCCAGGGCCAGCGAACTGCTTTCGCGGTTGTTGTTTCCTGTGGCGGCGTGCGCAGTTCGATCACGATGTCGCGCATCGACTGGTAGCGGTCCTCGGGATCTTTCGCCAAACACCGGCGGACTGATCTTTCCAGCCATGCCGGCGTGAACGGCTTCACTGCCATCGGTGGCGGGTCGGCGGAGAGAATCGCACCGAGGAGGCTCGAATAGCTCTTCCCCTGAAACGCCCTCTGGCCCGTAACCATCTCGTACAGCACTGCCCCAAACGCCCAAATGTCGGTGCGCGCGTCGGCTTCCTTCCCCTCGAACTGCTCCGGCGCCATGTACTGCGGCGTGCCCAGCACCGTGCCTTCCGTGGTCAGCACTTTGGTGAGAGTCGCCTCTGTTGGTCCGGGCTTCGGCGTGGACTTCGCAAGCCCGAAATCGAGCACCTTGACGCCATCCCGCGTCAGCATGATGTTCTGCGGCTTCACGTCGCGGTGCGTGACTCCGGCGCGATGCGCGCGGTCGAGCGCGTCGGCAATTTGCGTGGCATGTTTGAGCGCTTGCTCCAACGCGAGTGCGCCCTTCTCAATCCGCGCCGCCAGCGTTTCGCCCTCAATCAGCTCCATCACCATGTAGCCGGGGCCGATGTCGTGGAGCACGCAGATGTTCGGGTGGTTCAGCGACGCAACGGCGCGGGCTTCGCGCTCGAAGCGGGCGCGCAGATCTTCGCGCTTGGCGATGTGCTCGGGCAGCACTTTGATGGCGACGGTGCGGTCGAGCCGCGTGTCGCGGGCCTTATAGACTTCGCCCATTCCGCCGGCACCGATGGGGGAGACGATTTCGTAGGGGCCGAGTTTGTCGCCAGCAGAGAGTGCCATTTGAGACGTTCAGATCAGTGTATACCAACCACTGAGCCCACCGACCTACGTGGACGGCGCGCGGTCGAGGCGGGGCGCGAGGAGATGGATGATCCCGAGCGCCAGGAGATACATCGATCCGGCGACGTAGAACAAAGGTCCGTAGGAACCGCCTGACCATTCGAGCCAGTATCCGACGGCGGGAGCTACCAGCATTCCGCCAATCGCGCCCGCCATGCCGCCGAGTCCGACGACCGATCCGACGGCGCGGCGCGGGAACAGGTCGGACGCCAATGTGAACAGATTCGCAGACCAGCCCTGGTGGGCCGACGCGGCAATCGAAACCAGCGTTACCGCCAGCCACAAGTTACCGCCCGCCTTGATGACGAAGATAACCGCCGTGACGGCGACGGCGCAGACCAGCATCGCCGTCTTCCTTGCCCAATTCACGCTCCATCCAATGGCCAGGAGTTTCGAGGAAAGCCAACCGCCGCCGATCGATCCGACGTCGGCCGCGATATAGACGGTGATCAAGGGCGGCCCAAGCTGCGTCAGGTCGAGACCGTACTGCTTGTTCAGGAATCCCGGAAGCCAGAAGAGGTAGAACCACCAGACGGGGTCCGTCAGAAATTTCCCAATGAGAAAAGCCCAGGCGCGTCTCTCGGTGAGCAGGCGAAGATACGGGACGCTTTCGGCGGCATCTTCGCCTTCACGGTCGGCTGTAATCAGCGCCAACTCTTCGGGACGGAGCTTCGGATGCTCGTGAGGCGGGTGGTAGAGCCACCACCAGAGCGCCACCCAGGTAAAACCAATCGCTCCGGTCGCGAGGAAGGCCGCGCGCCAGCCCCACTGGGTGGCAATCCAGGGGACCATCAGCGGGGCGACAACCGCGCCGACATTCGAACCGCTGTTGAAGATTCCGGTGGCGAAGGCGCGTTCCCTGGCGGGGAACCAGTCAGCAACCGTCTTGATCGCGGCGGGGAAATTCGCGGCTTCGCCCACGCCAAGACCGAAACGGGCGATGGCGAACTGAGCGGCGGCGCCGGCGGCGGCGTGCCCCATGGCGGCAAGACTCCAGAAGACGACGGCAAGCGCATAGCCGAGCCGGGTTCCAAGCCAATCCATGGCGCGGCCCGCGAAGGGCATCATCAAGGCGTAGGCGGCCTGGAAGGCGAAGACGATCCAGCCGTATTCCGATTCACGCCAGCCGAGCTCGCGTTCGAGCAGCGGCTTCAGGATGCCGAGCACCTGGCGGTCGATGTAGTTGATGGTAGTGGCGTAGAAAAGGAGCGCGCAAATGTACCAGCGCAAATTCTTCATGGCCGTTTCAAACCTGTTCACCTCGAATCAGGTCCTCGTAGGTTTCGCGAGCGCGAACGACGCGCCACTCGCCGCCCTCGACGAGGACTTCGGGCGGGCGCGTGCGGGCATTGTAGTTCGAGGCCTGGACGAATCCGTAGGCGCCGGCCGAACAGACGGCCATGTAATCTCCGGGCATGACGTTCGCTACGGTGCGTCCGCGCGCGAGGAAGTCTCCGCTCTCGCAGACCGGTCCGACTACGTCGGCGACGATAGAAGACGGCAGGCTGAAAACCTGCCCCACCTCGCCGCCGGCCTGCCCTTCCGTTTTGCGAAGCGGAATAATTTCGTGATGCGACTGG
>SYLY01000330.1 GCA_005808475.1 Acidobacteriota bacterium | reverse complement strand
GGGCGGTGTCCTAGGCCGGGCTAGACGATGGGGACGCAAAACCCGTGGACCAGGGCCCACGGGTTCACTTTCATGATAATACCACAACCGGCTAAACGGCCCCTAGAGGGTCTTCAGGTACGCCATGAGGTTGGCTTTTTCCTTGGATTCCAGCATCTCGGCGTAGGCCGGCATGCCGTTGCCGCCTTCGTCGATCTTCTTGCGAACTGTGGTCTCGGTGACGTCGGTCTTGCCGTCGGCGAGCTTCTTGCGCTGGAACAGGCCTTTCAGGGCAGGTCCCATCTTCTTCTCGTCGGTATCGGCCGAATGGCAGACGCCGCACTGCTCGAATACTTCCTTGCCCTTCGCCGCGTCTTGGGCGGCGGCCGGGAAGGCGAAGAGGGCAAGTCCAAAAATCGGGGCGAGGAATTTCTTCATGGCTGTAGAGACGCTTCTCCTACGTTCTAGTGTACAGATTTTGATCGCTTCGCGCCATTAAGCTTAATTCAGGCATGTGGTTAGCGATGCTTCACATTTCGAGTCACCGGCAGTGATACGATCTTCCCATGCCCGGTCAACGCCGCCACATCCGCCTGACGTACACAGCAACCGGAGAGTCCGTCACCGCCGAGCTTCTGGACGACGAAGCGCCCCAGACCGCCGAGTACGTGTGGAGCCTGCTCCCGCTGGAACTGAAGCCGCTCCACGGCCAGGTATCCGGCGCCGAGGTGTTCGTGCTCATCGAAGGCGGAGAGCCCGCGCCGCTCGAGAACCGGACCCACCTTCCTTTGCCCGGCGAGATCCTCTATTTCCACGAAGCCGGCGGCAACGTGCAGACCGGCTCGCGCACTGTCGGCGAGATCTGCTTCGTCTACGGCCGCGGCGTCATGCTGCGCGGACCTGAAGGCGTGGCGACCCACTGTTCGCTGTTCGCGCGCGTGCCTGGCGACTGGAAGTACGACTGGACCGGCTTCGCCCAGGCCTGCCGGCGCGTCCGATGGGAAGGTCCGTCGCCGCTGCGAATCGAACGGGTGGAAGAGTAACCCGCGCGGCGTCCACGCCAATTGTGGTACAACTCCATCCACGGAGACAAACTACATGCGCCGATTCCTTCCGGTCCTGATCGCCGCCCTTGCCGCGGCCGAAGAACTCCCCATGGTGGCCAAGGTGGAGTTCCAACCTTTCGCCGCGCAGGCGATCCGGGTGCTCCAGTCGCTCGACCTGCTGGGTGAGCCCATGGCCGCCGCCGACGCCGCGGAACTGCGCCGGATCGCGGGTGGAACCGGCGGCGCGGCCGAGGTCCAGCGCATGCAGGCGATCCTCGACAAGCATTGCCTGGTGGGGGTCAACATCAATCCGGAAAGCCGCGTGAAGGTGCAGCAGGGAGCGGCTGCCCCGGAACTCGTCGAGCAGGGCTGGCGCGCGTTCCTGGTCAAGGTGCACAACGAGGCCGGCGTGACCGCGGTGCTCGCCATCGACTCGCCGAACATGGGCCAACTGGCGAACACACCGGCCGCGCGCACCGGACGCATGTGGCTGGACCTGCAGATGTTCAACAAGCAGCCGATGAAGGCGCATCTGTCGGGGCTCGAACTCGAGTATCGAATCCTCTCCGTGTTCTCCAAGGACGCGGGCAAGCGCGAAGGCAAGCTGCTGTTCGACGTCGGGCAGGGATCGCAGGATCTCGGCTTCCGCAACGAAGTGGACATCCTGTTCGCCGCCAAGCCGTCCGCCAAGATCGCGTTCCGCGTGCTCGATTGGGATGACAAGCCCACCACCGGCGGATTCGAGATCCGCGACGAGCGGCGCCGCGTCTATCCGCCGCAGACCAAGCGGCTCGCGCCGGACTTCTTCTTTCATCCGCAGGTCTACCGCGCCGATGGAGAATCGGTCTCGCTGCCGCCCGGCAACTACAAGATCGACTACTCCCGCGGCCCCGAGTACCGCAAGCGGTCGCAAACGGTGCGCGTGATGGATAACAGCCCCCAGACGCTGACGTTCCGCCTGGAGCGTTGGATCGATCCCGCCAAGCTCGGCTGGTACTCGGGCGACCACCACATTCACGCGGCCGGCTGCGCGCATTACGACCGGCCCACCGAGGGCGTATATCCGCAAGACATGATGCGGCACGTGGTGGGCGAGGATCTCAAGATCGGATCGGTGCTCACCTGGGGCCCGGGATGGTACTTCCAAAAGACCTTCTTCGAAGGCAAGGAGAACAATGTCTCGACGCAGGAGCACCGCATCCGCTACGACGTGGAGATCTCCGGCCATCCGTCGTCCCACACCGGCCACATCTGCCTGCTGGGTCTGCGCGAGCAGGAGTACCCCGGCACGCACCGCATCGAGGACTGGCCGAGTTGGGGCATCCCGATTCTGCGCTGGGCCAAGAAACAGAACGCGGTGACCGGCTATGCGCACTCCGGCTGGGGCTTGCAGATCAAGGATCCCAAGGTGCTCTCCTATGAAGTGCCGCCGTTCGACGGCATCGGCGCCAACGAGTACATCGTAAGCGTGACCCACGGGCTGATCGACTTCATCTCCACGGTGGACACGCCGTTCCCCTGGGAACTCAACATCTGGTACCACACGCTGAACGCCGGATACCGGGCCAAGATCAGCGGCGAAACCGATTTCCCCTGTATCTACGGTGAACGCGTCGGCCTGGGCCGCAGCTACGTGCGACAGGCCAAGCTCGACTACGAGGACTGGGCGCGCGGCATTCGCGAGGGCCGCAACTACGTGGCCGACGGCAAGAGCCACCTGATCGATCTCCGCGTGAACGGCATCGAAATGGGGTCCGGCAAGGATGTTACGCTCACGGCGCCCGGTTCGGTCAAGGTGACGGCCAAGGTCGCGGCGCTGCTCGACGAGACGCCGAACGAAGCGGTCCGCTCGCTGCGCGCCGACCAGAAGCCGTACTGGGATCTGGAACGGTCGCGCATCGGCTCCGGCCGCCGCGTTCCGCTGGAACTCATCGTGAACGGACAGGCCGTGGAACGGCGCGAGATCGACGCGGACGGAACCATGCGCGATGTCGAGTTCACCACGCGTATCGACCGGTCGAGTTGGGTGGCGCTCCGAGTCCTTCCGTCATCGCACACCAATCCGGTCTGGGTGACGGTCGCGGGCAAGCCTGTGCGAGCCTCGCGCAAGAGCGTCGAGTATTGTCTGGCGGCGGTGGAGACGTGCTACCGGCAGAAGCTGGGCCGCATCCGCCTCGACGAGCGCGCCGATTTCGAGCAGGCCTACGACTTCGCGCGCAAGGCGTACCAGAAGCTGCTCGTCGAGACTCCGGACAATTGAGATCCGGCCGTTCCGATGAGCCAGCTCACCGCGCCCGTAGCGTCGTAGGCGCGGACGGCCGGAAGACGATTTCCACGGCGTTTCGCGCATACTGCTCGTCCGCCAGACCTTCCACCGCTTCCGGCGGAAACTCCACCAGCGCGCGGAACCGGCCCGCCAGCCCCGCGAAGACGGCGAGCCGGGCGGCGGGCTCCAGATCCTCGCGGCGCGTGATCGCGTCGAGCGCCGCCGCGGCCAATTCGGGCGGCGTCCGTTGCCGCAGGCGAGCCGAAAGCCGCCGGTGTTCGAGCATCGAGTTGAACCGCGATCCGAGCAACTGGTCGAGATCGGGAGGCGCGAGTTCCTCCACGCGCACCACGACGGTGCCCGCCGCGATGTCGCCCAGCCGCTGCGATCGCGAAGAGGCCAGGCACACCACGCCGCCCAGCAGGTAGAAAGCGGGCAGCATGTCCGCCGCGCGCAGCAGGTTCCGCAGCACCACCTGGCCGGGCTCCAGGCGCCGTCCCGATGCGTCCATCACGCGGAGCCGCAGCAGGCGCTTGCCCGGAGTCTGTCCGCGCCACAGCCACTCGCCTACGATCCCATAGCCGAGCGACAACGCGAAGTAGGCGAACATGGTGGCCGCCGCCGCCAAGTCGTCGCCGATCAGCCGCAACACCGCCAGCACCTGACCCACCAGGCCGCTGATCGCCGAGATGCAACACAGGTCCACCAGCAGCGCCAGCATTCGCGCTCCCGGCCCGGCCAGTGGCAGCGGGAACTCGACGCCTTCGGGCGTGCGGATGGTCAGGCTCGCGGATCGGGCGATCAAGCCGCCGCTTCCTTACGTCCGGCGCGAGAAAGGAACACGGCGAGCAAGGCGCCCTCCACCAGTCCGAACGCGATCTTCACCGCGTAGGGCAGCACGGGCTCGTGGTACTGCGAAAAAAACGCCTCCACGATCCCGGCCCACACGAGCATCAGCGCCACGCCGCCGGCGAGCGTCACCAGATCCGGCGTCGCCGCCCGCATCCGTTCGGCCAGCGTCTGGCGGCTTCCGTGGCCGATCAGCGCGTGTCCCAAGACCAGCCCCGCTTGTCCGGCGATCACGATCGCCGGGATCTCCACGGCTCCGTGCGGCAGCAGCCAGCCTAACAGGAACGCCGTCTCGCCGCCGGACACGTAGTCGAACACCACCGCGCCGAGGATCGCGCCGTTGTAGAAGAGCGCGAGGAAAGTGCCGGTCCCGAACGTCATCCCGAGCGCGATGAGAGCGAACGAGACGCGCGTGTTGTGGGTCATCAGTTGCGCCGAGAAGCGGCCCTTGTTCCCGGCGAGGTCCCGCCCGCGATCCGCCGCTTCCTTGGCCACCCGCTCCTTGGGCGAGACCTGCAGGTGGCCGAACGGCATCAGCACCGCCTTCGAATCCGCGTCCAATCCCATCGCCAGGGCTCCGAACGCCGCGCCCAGCAACGTAAGCGCCACCGACACTTGAAAAGCCCGCGCGCGGCGGCGGAACGCCTGGGGGAACGATTCGAAAAACCAGCGGCGAAGCGAGAACGGTTCTCGCGCGGCGGAAGCGTGGATCTCGCAATAGGCGCGGCTCACCAGCCATTCCAGATAGCGCTTCAACTCGGGCTCGGAGGCGAGCGGCGCGACTCTGGCCAGGCTCGCGCAGGCGTGCCGGTAGAGCGCGTGGAACTCCTCGATCTCGGCGAGGGACAGCTTCGCCGCCGGATCCGCCTCCAGCCGCCGGACGCGCTCCTCGAGCGTGCGCCAGCGCGGGCGCCCGGAGTCGACGAAACGGGGGAGATCGAGGATCATCGGTCGGCTCAGTGGATAGTGTACAGGCCCGCGGCGATCCGGCGCGCGGGCCGGTTGCTAAAATGAAAATGTACCCCATCCTTCAAGGAGTTCTCCCCGAACAATGGCAATCAAGGTAGGCATTAACGGCTTTGGCCGCATCGGCCGAAATGTCCTCAGAGCCGGAATGGACAACCTCGGCATCGAAGTCGCCGCCACCAACGACCTCACCGACACCCAGACCCTGGCGCACTTGCTCAAGTACGACTCGATCCTCGGCCCGCTGCACGCCGAAGTCAAGGCCGGCGACTGCTCCATCGCCGTCGGCGGAAAGACGCTGAAGGTGTTCGCTATCAAGGATCCCGCCGAGATCGACTGGTCTTCGCTGGGCGTCGACGTCGTGGTCGAATCCACCGGCCGTTTCACCGACGCCAAGGAAGCCTCCAAGCACCTGCGGGGCAGCGTCAAGACG
>SYLY01000329.1 GCA_005808475.1 Acidobacteriota bacterium | reverse complement strand
GTGCGGTAATCCACACTCCCCATCACCGTCGTCTCATACGGCCGCAGCCACTCCTGCCCGGCAACCAGCTTCGGCAGCGCGTTCAACCTCTCGGCGGAAACCATGTCCTATCATGAGGCCCTTTTTTCCACACTTCAAACAAATTCCGTGTTCCTTGTTCCGGCGCCCCTCCGGTCTCACCCACTTCCAGCACCTTCATCCACGCCATTTTTCCAAAAAACGTCCCCTATGGGACAGGCTCTAGGTAAGGAGAAGGAGTTATGGACCGAAGGTTTCTGACTGTCTTGGGTGTCAGCCTCGTGTTCGCCCTGGTCGTGTCGAGCATCTTCTATCAGATGTCGTCGAAGGCCGGATCGAACCCGAAGCCGCAGGCGCAACAGGCCGACACGCAAGACGTGGTGGTGGCCGCGAAAGCGTTGTCGGTCGGGGGAACGATCAAGGCCGACGACGTCAAAGTGCTGAAGATCGCCGCCAGCGCGTTTCCGAAAGGAGCTTTCTCCAAACCGGAAGAGGTGATCGACCGGCCGGTGATCAGCAACATCCTGCTGGATGAGCCGGTTCTCGATGGGCGGCTGGCGCCGCGCGGGTCGGGGAACGGCATTGCGCCGATGATCCCGACGGGAATGCGCGCGGTTGCGGTCCGGGTGAACGAGGTCGTGGGAGTCGCCGGATTCGTGCTGCCGGGAATGCACGTTGACGTGCTCGTGACAGGGCGGCCGCCGGGCGACGGGGCGTCCATGGTGACCCGGACGATCCTGCAAGACATTACGGTGCTGAGCGCGGGCAACACGGTCCAACCGGATCCGCGCGGGCAGCCGATCAACGCGCCGACCGTCACGTTGCTGGTGAGTCCCTCGCAAGCGGAGGTCCTGACGCTGGCGGGAAACGAGGCGCGAATCCAACTCGTGTTGCGGAATGGCTCAGACACGGCCGCGGTCGCCACCAAGGGACTGAGCGTGAAGAAGCTCTACAACACGTCCTCGCGCGGAGGCGGCTCCTCGCTGGCGACCTCACACGACGATAGCGACGATGAGGAACGCCCAAGGCCGCGTCCCCGTCCGGTGATCGCAGTCGCCTCGGCGCCAGCTCCGCTGCCGGTCGCACCGCCGCCTCCCCCGCCCCCTCCGCAGCCGGATTCGGTGGTGGTGATTCGCGGCAACCAGAAGTCCGTCGAGATCATTCAGAAGCAAGCCGGGAAGGAACAGGCGCAATGAAATCGCACATGACCGTCATGCTGGCCCTGGCGCTGTCCGCGGCGCCGCCGGCGCTCCGCGCGCAGCAAGGAGTGGAGGAACTGCGGATCACGCAAGGGCGGAGCGTCGTCATCGACTATCCGGCCGATGTGCGGCAGATCTCCACGAGCAATCCGGACATCGTCGACGCCGTCGCCGTGTCGACCAAGGAAATCCTGCTACATGCCAAGAATCACGGCGTATCGACCGTCGTCATCTGGGCCAAGACCGGACAGCGCACGTTCTACAACGTGAGCGTCGAGCACAACCTCGAGCCGATCCGGAAGATCCTGAAGGACACGTTTCCCGACGAGTCGATCCAGGTCCAGTCGGCCAGGGACTCGGTTTCTCTCAACGGAAGAGTCTCCTCGCAGGCGGTCTCCGACCGCGCGGCGCTCATCACGGCGTCGCTCGCCAAGACCGTGGTCAACAACCTCTATATCGCGGCCGGCCCCGTCGAAAAGCAGGTTCTCATTCGCGTCAAGTTCGCCGAGTTGGACCGAAGCCAGTCCATATCGCTAGGCGCCAACCTCATATCCACCGGCGCTCTGAACACGCCGTTCATCACCTCGACGGGCCAATTCTCGTCGGCGCGGCCGTCCGACCTGAGAGGCTCGATTCCCGGTGGCGTCACGGGAACGACGACGCAATACAGCCTGTCCGACGTGTTGAACATCTTCGCCTTCCGGCCCGATCTGAATTTGGCGTCCACGATCAAGGCGCTACAAAGCCAGGGCGTCCTGCAGATCCTCGCCGAGCCCAACCTGGTTACCACCAACGGCAAGGAAGCAACGTTTCTGGTCGGCGGCGAATTTCCCGTCCCGATTCTCCAGGGCGGCAGTTCAGGCGCGGTGACGGTTCAGTTCCGCGAGTTCGGCATCCGGCTGACATTCAATCCCCAACTGACTCCCAACAAGACGCTCAAGATGTACGTAAAGCCGGAAGTCTCCTCGATCGACATCGCAAACTCGGTCAACTTCAGCGGCTTCCGCATCCCCGCCTTGGCGACGCGCCGCATCGAGACCAACATCGAACTGGCGGCGGGCCAGAGCTTCGTGATCGGAGGCCTGCTCGACGACCGGCTCGACGATTCGCTTTCGAAGATCCCCGGCCTGTCCTCCATTCCCATACTGGGCGCGCTGTGGAAGAGCCGCACCGAGAACAAATCGAAGACGGAATTGGTGGTGCTGGTGAGCCCGGAGATCGTGGACCCGTTGAACCCGGGCGACCAGTTGCCGATGCCCATCATGCCGCGCGAGTTCATGGGTCCGGTGGTGAAACCCAGTTCCCTGCCTCCGGCCAAGAGCCGGGGCAAGGCGAAGAACGTGAGCAAGCGCGCCGTGGATAGCGGGGCGGGCCCGGCGCTCGCCGCCGCGTTGAAGACTCCCACTCCGGCGCCGCCAGCCGAGCCTGCCAAGGCCTCGGAGCAGCCCGAGTAATCCAACGGACAATCGAGATGGACGCCTACCGCAAAGGACGCGAGCAAACGCTGACGGCGCTGCTGATCTGCCCGGACCGGGAGATCTCGGAGTCGCTCCAGGCGGCCGTGAACGAAGCCCGCGCCTTCCAGATCCTCGCCGAGTTGCGCGCCTACCCGTCGCCCAGCACGCTCGAGATTCGCCTGAAGCAACTTCGGCCGGATGTCGTGCTCATCGACGTGGCGAGTGGCGCCGACACCGCCGGCGAGTTGGTGAAGTTCGTCGCGGCGTTTCAGCCGGCGACCCACGCGGTCGGCTTGCACCGGGTCAACGACAGCGCCGCGGTGGTTGCGGTGCTCCGGGCCGGCGGAGCGGAATTCCTGCATGCTCCCTTCGATCCGAACACTCAGCGAGAGGCCGCGGCGCGGCTGCGCCGCCTGCGCGTACCGGTCCAGGAAGCGGACTCGCCCGCCTACGGGAAGATCGTCGTTTTCACGTCGGCCAAGCCGGGAGCGGGAAGTTCGACGCTGGCGACGCATCTGGCGCACGGGATCAGAAAAGCCACGGGCCGTCGCGTTCTGCTGGCCGATCTCGACCTCGAGGGAGGCACGATCGCCTTCTACCTGAAGCTGCAGGCGGCCTATTCGATGGTGGACGCGCTCGAACAATCGGACCGGCTGGAGCCGTCGGCTTGGCCTGCCTTGACGGTGCCCGCGGGAGGCCTGGACGTCCTCGCCGCGCCGGAACAGCCATTCAGCCGGCCAGTGGAGCCCGGACGCCTCCACGATGTGCTCGAGTCGGCCCGGAGCGTCTACGACTGGATCGTGATCGACGTGCCGAGCGTGTTCCATCGCGTGACGCTGCTCACGCTGTCGGAGTCCGACCAGGCGTACTTGATTTCGACGTCCGACCTCGCCAGCCTGCACTTGACGCGCCGGGCGATCGCGTTGCTCACGCAGCTCGGATTCGCCAAGGAGCGGTACGAAGTGATCGTGAACCGGCTGAGCAAGAAGGACGGCATTGGCGGCAGCGACATCGAGAAGATTTTCAATTGTCCGGTGCACGCCACTTTGCCCAACGACTACTTCTCGTTGCACCGAGTCCTTTCGTTGGGTCAGACGCTGGCCCCGGATTGCGAACTCGGAAAATCGATCGGACACCTCGCGGCCCGCATTTCCGGCCTCATTCCATCGGAAAAGAAGGCGCCTACCGGCGTAACCGAAGTCCGTCCGGCCCTTTCCCAAACCTAGGAGCGAATAGACAACCGTGTTGAAGACCAATCCTTTGTTGCCGAATTTCGATCAGAAGAGCGGCACCCAAACGCAGCAGTTGAGCTGGGAACAACGTTTGGTGAAGAACGCCGGGAAGACCAAGGGCAGCCTCAAGCCGGAGTACCAGGAGCTGAAGTTCACGCTTCACCGGAAGTTGCTCGACAAGATCAATCTGGAGGCTCTGGCGACGATCGACAACCAGCGCGTCCGGGGCGAAGTGCGCAACGCGCTGATGCAGTTGATCGACGGCGAGCAGACGCTGCTCAGTTCCATCGAAAAGCAACAGATCTGCGACGAAGTCCTCGACGAAGTCTTCGGCCTGGGTCCTCTCGAGCCGCTGCTTCAGGATCCGACGGTGAGCGACATTCTCGTCAACGGCTCCAAGCAGGTCTTCGTCGAACGGCGCGGCCTTCTCGAAATGACGACGATCAACTTCCGCGACGATCAACACCTGCTGCGGATCATCGACAAGATCGTGTCGCAGGTGGGCCGCCGCATCGACGAATCGACTCCCATGGTGGACGCGCGCCTTTTGGACGGGTCGCGCGTGAACGCCGTGATCCCGCCGTTGGCGGTGGATGGCCCGCTGGTATCGATTCGCCGGTTTTCGACCGACAAGCTGATGCCCGCCGATCTGGTGGAGCGCCGGGCGATGACGCCCGGAATGATGGAGTTGCTCGAGGCGGCGGTCAAGGCCCGGCTCAACATTGTCATCGCC
>SYLY01000328.1 GCA_005808475.1 Acidobacteriota bacterium | reverse complement strand
AGCCCGCGATCGCGCGGCGGCAGCAATCCTCGTATTCGGGGATGATCCGCTCGGTCGCGTAGCGAGTGAGCGCGGTGTGCCGCGCCGCTTCCGCCATCGCGCGCCGGCGGGCGGGGTTCGACAACAGCTCGACCACGCGCGCGGCCTGCGATTCCACGTCGCCCACTTCCTCGAGGAATCCGTCCTCGCCGTGCGTGATCAGTTCGGGAACGCCGCCCACCCGCGACGCCACCGGTGGAACCCCGCAAGCCATTGCCTCGAGCGCGGCCAGCCCGAACGCCTCGTGATCGCTCGGCAGCAGCAGGACATCGGTTTGCGGCAGAAGCTGCTCGATGTGGTCCTGCTTGCCGAGGAACCGGACGCGATTCATGATCCCCAGTTCGCAGGCGAGCTTCTCGCAAGGACCGCGCTCGGGCCCGTCGCCGGCCATCCACAGTTCGGCGTCCATGTCGCGCAGCACGCGATGCAGCACCCGCACGCAGTCGACAGGCCGTTTCACCGGCCGGAAGTTCGAGATGTGAACCAGGCGCGGACAGCCCCCGTGAGGCTCCGGCGCGGGCCGGTAGAGGTGGCAGTTGACGAAGTTCGGAATCGTGCGGACCGGCTTTTCCACGCCGAACACTTCCACCGTCCGGCGGCTCAGGTATTCGCTCACCGACGTGACCGCGTCGGACGATTCGATCGAGAACCGCGTGATCTCGAAATAGGCGGGCTCCTGGCCCACCAGCGTGATGTCGGTTCCGTGGAGGGTAGTGACGAACGGCAGCCGCCGCCGCGCCGCCATCATCTGCTTGGCCAACAGCGCCGACACCGAGTGCGGAATCGCGTAGTGCACGTGCAGCAGGTCGAGATGGTAACGCTCGGCGACATCGGCCATTCGCGCCGCCAGCGCCAGCGTGTAGGGGGGATACGCGAACAGCGGATAGTTGGCGACTTCCACCTCGTGATAGTGGATGTTCTCCGAAAAGCCGCTCAGCCGGATGGGCTGCGCGTAGCTGATGAAGTGGATCTCATGGCCGCGCGCGGCCAGTTCCATGCCGAGTTCGGTGGCGACGATGCCGCTGCCGCCGTAGGTCGGATAACAAGTGACGCCGATCTTCATGGAGCCTCCCATCGCAGGATCGCGAGTCCGATCTGCCCGTGGATATTCTCGGCGGGGTGCGCCACGTCGCCTCCACCGTACCAGACGCGCACCGATCCGTCGGGAGCGACCTCCACCGACGGGTCGCACACCACCTTCCGGTTCCAGGGCCGCGCGCCGGCGAACACCGCCGACTCGTCGAAGCGCCGCCACTTCACGCCATCGCTCGACCACGCAAGGCCGATCCGCCGGTATTCGGCGCGGTCGCGGCCTGTGTAGAGCATCCACCAGCGGCCGTGCTGCTTCCACACGGCGGGCTCGCCGAGCCCGTTCTCGTCGAATGCGCCATCCTCGCCGGTTTCGAGCACGGGATTGGCGCGATGCTTGTCCCACACGATTCCGTCGCGCGACCGCGCCACGCCCAGCCGCTGCCTGCGCGCGCGATCCTGGCCGAGAAAGTACATGTAGAGCCACTCGCCCTCGCGGATCACATACGGATCGGCCACGCCGCGCTCATCCCAACTCCCATACGGGCCCAGCGGCAGCACCTCCGCGCCGTGCTTGCGCCACGAAACGCCGCCGGCCGAAGATGCCAGCGCGATTCGCGGCGGATCGCCGGCCTGATACCAGTAGCGCAGTTCCCCACCCTCCCACAGCGCCGATCCGTTGGCGGCGATGTAGCCGCCTTCCCAGCCCGACGGCGACAGCACCTTGCCCCGCTTCTCCCAGGCCACGCCGTCGCGAGACACGGCGGCGCCGGTGTGCCAGGTCTTTCCGTCGTAACCGGAGTAGAGATTCCAAAGCAGACCGGCGCGCGCGGCAACCGAGGGGTTCAACGCGTCCACCGAATCCCATTCGCCCGCCGGTCCGCGGACGAGCGACGGTTCCGGCGCCACATCCCATCGCACCTTGACCGGAGGCGCCCCGCCGCCGGGACCCGGCAGTTCGAACCCGGCGTAGCGGCCGCACGATCCGCACAGCACCACAACCGCCAGTCCGCGCCTCATTGCGGGATGCGAGCCACCAGCCGCGAGCCTTCGCCCGGACGCGACTCGAGCGTCAGCGAGCCGCCCAGATCGCGCACGCGGCGCTTGATCGCCTCCGGACCCAGCTTCATCAGCTCGAGTTCTTCCAGCTTGTAGGCGCCGCGAAACGGGAAGCCCTTACCGTTGTCGCGTACGTCGATCTCGATGCCGCCGTTGACGCGCATGGCCGCGCCGATCCTGGTCGCGCCGGCGTGCTTGTAGACGTTGTGCAGCGCCTCCCGAACCATGTGCAACACCTCGAGCGTCCGTTTGTCGTCGACGCCGCTCGAATCGCCCGAACCCTCGAACTCCACGGCGATCCCGGTGTCGCGCTCGAAGATCCTGGCGAGTTCCTGGCACGCCTCGATCAGGTCGGTCTCCTCGAGATCGGCTCCGGTGTCGCGGGCGCGATGCATGAACTGGCGAATCTCGCCCACCTGGCCCGCCACCATCTCCTGGAACTCCACCAACTCGGCGCGCGCGGCCTCGGGATCGCGTTCCAGCAGCCGCCGCAGCACCTCGAGCCGCATCTGGTAGCTCATGAAGATCTGCATCGGCCCATCGTGGAAGTCGGCGGCCAGCCGCTCGCGTTCGGCGCCGCGAGCCTGAATCGCTTCCGCGCGGTAGAGCACCGACTTGCGGTTGATGTGGTAGGCCAGCCGTTCCAGACGCCGCTTCAGCACGGTGACAATGACGCCGTGAGCGGCCATCAATCCGAAACAGAGCAGGAAGAGAATGTAGTTATCGGACCAGACCGACAAAGCGGCCACGGCGCCATCCGCGGCCAGGGCGGCGATCTCCAACCGGTCGCGTTCCTCGGTGGAGACCCAGAAGTTCCCGATCGCGAAAACGAGGTACGCCGCCGCCACGGCGAGTCCGGCGGGCAGCGACACCGCCGAGAGAGCGTAGGCCGCCACGACGACGCGCACGACCGCCAGGCTCCGGCGCCACGACGCGGGAATCAGGATGCCGGCGTTCGAAAGCCGCTCGTCCCGATCAGCGGCGATAGAGATAGAGGGTGTGGGATCGGCCTTCGCCGTCGTCGTCGATATTTTCAATCTTTTCCGGTGTCCAACCCGCCACCTCGAAGTCGTGCGCCACGATTCGCGTGCCCTTCTTCAGTTGCTTTTCGAGAATCGGCTTCACCTTCTCGTTGGTGCTGGGCAGCAGGTACACCGTGAGTAGATTGGCCGGGCTGTAGTCCTGCCGCAGGATGTCGCCGTGAACGATGCGCGCGGTGGAGGAGAGGCCCAACTTGGCGATTCGCGCGCTGCTCTGTTTGTACAGATCCTCGTCGAGTTCGACTCCCGTCGAATCCGCCTTGAACTTGCGGGCGGCCATGATGACGATGCGGCCATCTCCGGATCCCAGGTCGAACATCTTCTCACCCGCCTGAAGTCCACCCAGTTGCAGCATCTTTTCGACGATCGATTCCGGCGTGGGATAGTACGGCGCCAGTTTTTCGGCTTTCGGACCGCCCTGCTGGCAAAGCAGCCCGAGTGGCAGCAGGATCGAGACGGCAAGACGGCGCATGATTGGTTCGTGGCTCCCTGTACCTTATTCTAAACGTAGTGAGACCCGCCGCATTGTCGATCGCCGGTTCGGATCCATCCGGCGGCGCCGGACTCCAGGCCGACCTGAAGACCTTTCATCGCTTCGGCGTATACGGTGAGGCTGTGCTCACACTTGTGACGGCGCAAAACACCACGCGGGTTTCGCGCGTTGTCGTGCTCGAGCCCGAATTCGTGCTGGAACAACTGAATCTCGTCCTCGAGGACATTCCGCCCGCCGCCGCCAAGACGGGCGCGCTTGGCACGGAAGCGATGGTCCGTGCCATCGCGGGCGTGGCGGCTGGGCTCACGTTCCCACTGGTGGTGGATCCGGTGATGATCGGCAAGCACGGCGCGCCGTTGATGGACCCTGGCGCGATTGCGGCGGTTCGCGACGAACTGATGCCCGCCTGCTCGCTGATCACGCCGAACGCGCCGGAGGCCGCCGCGCTGACGGGACGCCCGGTGGAATCGTTGGACGACGCGCGACGCGCCGCCATGGATCTACGCCGCATGGGGGCTCGCGCCGTACTGGTCAAGGGCGGCCATCTGGATGGCGACGCGGTGGACGTGCTGTTTGACGGTTCGGAATGGACCGAGTTCCGCGCGCCCCGCATCGCGACGCGACACACCCATGGAACCGGCTGCACGTACTCGGCCGCCATCGCGGCGGGATTGGCGAAAGGCCGCCCATTGCGCCAGGCGGTGGCGGACGCGAAGGCGTTCGTGTCGGCGGCGATAGCCGGCGCGCCGGGGCTCGGCAAGGGCTATGGCCCCGTGGATCATTGGGCGTGGCCTCGTGATACGCTTGCTGAAGATTGAGCCTAGCCCGATTGATCGCCGCGATCCTGGCGGCCGTTCCGCTCCTGGCGGACGACGATCCGCGCAAGCCGGTCCACCGGTTGCCCACGCTGTCCGCGGTGTTTCCGCAAGGCGCGCGCCCGGGTGAGACCGTGCGAGTCGAAGTGCTCGGTGAGCACCTGGATCGCGTGTCGTCGCTCCATTTCACGCATCCGGCGTTGTCGGCCCGCATCCTGAAGGTGGATCCCACCCGGCTGGAACTCGAGATCTCGAGCCGCTCGGACGCGCCGCTGGAACCGCACTACTTCCGCGCCATCTCGCCGCGCGGAGCCTCCAACATCGCGTTGTTCCGCCTGGGCGATCAGCCGCATCGCAACGAGACCGAGCCGAATTCGACGCTCGACGACGCCGAACGCGTGCCCGTGCCGGTCACAATCAACGCACGGCTCGACCGCGACAACGACTTCGACCTGTTCCGCTTCCACGCCGCCAAGGGCGAGACGCTGGTGTTCGACTTGCGCTCGGCCCGCAACGGCTCCGGCCTGGACGCCTCGATGATCCTGGCCGACACCGCCAATCGAAAGCTCGAACACGACGAAGACACGTTCGTTTGGGATCCGTTCTTCACCCACACGTTCGCCGCGGAGGGCGACTACATCGCGATCGTGCAGCCCACGCACGCACGCAACGATCCGGGGTTCAACTACCAACTCGACATTCGCCGCGCGCCCCACCTTCGCACCATGCATCCGCTGAGCCTGCGGCCGGGGAGCGGGCAGGAAGTGACGCTCTTCGGATCGGGTCTGGTGGACCGGGGCGCGAAGATCCGGTTCGACGCACCAGGGCTCACGGGCGAGATCGTGCAAGCGAGAGGCGAGACGGCGGTGGCGCGGATCCGCGCGGCGGCGGACGTGGCGCCGGGCGATCACACGTTATGGCTGGAATCGGGCGGGCGGTCGAATCCGGCGAAATTCGTCGTGGATGCGACGCCGCCGCATGAGGGCGGAGGGCCGTTGAAAGCTCCGGCGTCGACCACCGGGATCGCCAAGTACCGGCAGCCGGAACGCTGGAAATTCCACGCCGCGGCGGGACAGACGCTCGCGTTCGAAGTCCGCGCGGCGCGATACGGCTCGGCGGCGGACTCGGTGTTGCGCATCCTGGACGCCAAGGGAAAGGCGGCCGCCAACAACGACGACGGCGCGTTCCCCGGAGTCAATTTCAACAAAGACGCGCGGCTGGTGCATCGGTTCCAGGAAGCGGGCGAGTACACGCTGGAACTGAGAAACCTGTTTCAAGTCACGGGCGAGGATTTCCCTTACCAGTTGACGATGAGCGATCCCGAGCCGGGCTTCGACCTCCAGCTTTCCACCGACCAGCCGTTCTTCTACCCCGGTGAGCCGAAGGCCTGGAAGATCGCCGCGACCCGCAAGGACAGTCACGACGCCGCGATCCCGCTCATCGTGGAAGGGCTGCCGGAAGGGTTCGTGGCGAAAGCAGCCGCCATCGCGGCCGGCTCCAGGGAGGGCGAGATCGAAGTGACCGCCCCGGCCGGCGCCGCGCCCGGAACCTTCGCCCGCGTTCGAGTGATGGCGGGGAAACCCGCGGTGCGGCAGGCGCGGATCTCGTCCGGCGGCGGCGAAGGCGCGACGTTCGCCACGGTGGATCACGCGTTCGCCGTGGTGGCCGAGAAGCCGAAGTTCTCGCTCGAGTGCGCGGCCACGTCGGTGAATCTGGTGCGCGGCGGATCGGTGGAACTGAAGGTCGCCATCCGGCGGGACGCGGGGTTCGACGGCCCGGTGACGCTGCGCGCGCTGAACCTGCCCGATGGCGTGACCTCGGAAGCCGAGCCCTCGGCGTCCGGCGAAGGCGTGGTGCGATTCCGCGCGGCGGCCTCCGCCTCTTTGGGCCGCGCCGCGCGAGTGGCCGTGATGGGCGACGGCGGCGGACAAACTCAGGAAGCTCCCAAAGTATCGATTCTGGTGGACTGATGCGCATCCTTTCGATTCCCGTTTTCGCTCTCGGCCTGGCGGCCGCGCCCGCGCCCGTCAAGCTCTCCGTGCAGCCGGAAAATCCGCTGTTGTTCGGCAAAGGCAGCGAGCAGAGGCTGGTCGTGATCGCGCGCTACGCCGATGGCTCGGCGGCCGACGTGACGGCGCGCGCGAAGCTGACCTCGGCCAAGCCCGCGGTGGCGTCGGTGGACGGCGCCACGATCCGCGCCCTGTCGAACGGCGGGGCTCCGCTGCGTGTCGAGTTCGGCGGAATCTCCGCCACCACCACCGCGCTGGTGCAGCGGGCGGAGGGGCCCTCCGCTGCCAGCTTCGCGGCGGACGTGTTGCCGGTGTTGACCAAGCTCGGGTGCAACGGCGCCTCCTGTCACGGATCGTTGAACGGCCAAGGCGGCTTCAAGCTGTCGCTGTTCGGGTACGACCCGGCGTTCGACCAGGACATGATCGTCAACAAGCACGACGGCCGCCGCGTGAACAAAAGCGACGCGGAGCGGAGCCTGCTGCTGTTGAAGCCGACGTTCCAAACCAAACACGGCGGCGGCAAGTTGTTGCGCAAGGAATCGCCGGAGTACGCGCGCCTGGCCAACTGGATCCGGTCGGGCATGCGCCGCGACGCCGGGGAACGGCGCGTCGTATCGCTGCGGCTGTTCCCGGAGAATCCGGTGCTGTACGGCAAGGGATCGACGCAGAGCTTCACCGTGGTGGCGCGCTATTCCGACGGATCGGAAGGCGACGTGACGGCGCTGGTCAACTTCAAGATCAACGACGATTCGATCGCCTCGGTATCGCCGGCGGGCGTGGCTACCGCGGTGCGCGGCGGCGAGTCGGCGGTGGTGGTGCGCGCGCCCGGCATCCTGGCCGCCACCAAGATCGGGGTGGTGCTCGACAACAAGCCCGTGCCGGAACTCGAAGCGTTCAACTTCGTCGACAAGCACGTGGGCGAGAAGCTGAAGTCGCTGCGCATTCCTCCGTCGCCGCGCGCCGATGACGCGGAGTTCCTGCGGCGCGCCTCACTCGACATCACCGGGCTGATTCCGGCCGCCCGGGACGCTCGCGCGTTCCTCGAGGACAACTCGCCGGACAAACGGGCCAAACTGGTGGACCGCCTGCTGAACAGCCCCGAGTACGCCGACTACTGGGCGATCTACTGGGGCGATCACCTTTCCAACACCCGGCAGCTTCTCTACAACAAGGGACCCTACACGTTCTCCCAATGGCTCTACAAGACGTTCCGCAAGAACGTCCCGTACGACCAGTTCGCGCGGCAACTGCTCACCAGCACCGGGAACATGTACGAGGCCGCCGCGGCCAGCTACTATCCGCTGATGCGCAAGGAGCAGGATCTGGCGGCGATGACCAGCCAGTTGTTCCTCGGCATCTCGATCGAGTGCGCCCGCTGCCACAACCACCCTCTCGAGAAGTGGACGCAGGACGACTTCAACGGAATGTCGGCGATCTTCTCGCAGATCCGCTACAAAGGCGCCACCGGGCCGCGCAACAACGAGCGATCGCTCCACGTCGACTTCCAACGCCAGTTCGTGCATCCAGAAACGAAGAAGGCGTACCTGGCCAAGCCGCTCGGCGGACCGTACATGCAGGACGGCGAGTTCGTCGACCGGCGGGAACTGCTCGCCGGCTGGCTCACCGCGCCCGGGAACCTCCAGTTCGCGCGCGCCATCGTGAACCGCATGTGGCGCAAGCTGATGGGGCGCGGCTTCGTCGAACCGGTGGACGACTTCCGCGCGACCAACCCGCCCACCAACCCGGCGCTGCTCGACGCGCTGGCCCTCGACTTCATCGAGCATCGCTACGACCTGCACCACCTGATCCGCACCATCGCCGCGTCACGCGCCTATCAGACGACATCCACCCCGCTGCCAGGCAACAAGGACGACACGATGGCGTTCTCGCGATACTATCCAAAACGACTGGACGCCGAGCAGTTGCTCGACTCGATCAGCCTCGCCACGGGCGTGTGGGACCAGTTCCGGTCGTGCTACCCGGGAACGCGCGCCATGCAGATTCCGGAGCCCGAGATCGAGTCCTACTTCCTCGAGGTGTTCGACCGGCCGTCGCGCCAGTTGATCTGCGAACGGAAGAACACGCCGACGTTGAATCAGGCGTTGCACATGGTATCCGGCGATTCGTTGCAGACCAAGATCGCCAATCCGAAGAGCACGCTCGCCAAGGCGCTGGCGGAAGGCAAGGATCCGGAGCGGATACTGGAAGATCTTTATCTGGGAACGCTTTCGCGTCCGCCGGATGCGGCGGAGCGCGATCTGGCCAAGCAGGCGATCGCGAAGGCGGGGGATGCCCGGCGTGGGCTCGAGGACGTCTTCTGGGCGCTGCTGGGAAGTAAGGAATTCCTGTATAATCACTAGCCAAGGCGGCGCGGCATTGGATCCGCGCACCGAATCACTCAGGGCTTCGAGGGGGTAGGACTACATGTCACGAGTCCATATATGGGCTTTGCCGCTCGCCTGTGCGTTGGTTCCGGCCGTCATGGGCCAGACTTCGCGGGCGCTCATTTCCGGCATCGTCACGGATGGCACCGGCGCGACGATCAGCGGCGCCAAGGTGACCGTCACCGATATCCGGCGCAACTTGGAATACAAGACCGAGAGCAACTCATCGGGTCTTTACCGCGTCATCGAATTGACGCCGGGTCACCGCCGAGGCGGCGGGCTTCCGCATGTATGTGCTCGACGCGGTTCCTCTTTCCACGCAGCAGAACGCGGCGTTGAACATCACACTGGAAGTGGGCGCGGTCACCGAGCGAGTGCAGGTCACGGCCACGGGCCCACTGCTCGAGGCCTCCAACGCCACGCTCAGTTCGGTGGTCGAGAACAAGAAAATCATCGACCTTCCGCTCAACAACCGGAACATCTATTCGCTGCTCCGGCTGGTGCCCGGCGTCACGCCGTCCACGCCGAATTCGGAAAGCGACTTTTTCACCAGCACGATCCGCTTCTCGATCAACGGCGGTAAGGAGTCGCTCAACGACATCCAGTTGGACGGCGTCACCGCCATGGTGCAGAGCGACATCCAGGGCATCTACGGCGCGTCCGCGATTCCGTCGGTGGAAGGCATCCAGGAGTTCCGGGTTCAGACCAATTCCTAACCTGGCCGAGTACGGACGCAGCGGAGGCGGGCAGGTGACGATGGTGACCAAATCGGGAAGCAATGAGTTCCATGGCAGCGCCTTCGAGTTCCTGCGCAACAGCGCGATGGACTCCAAGAACTTCTTCCTGAACCGGACGGGCGGCCGCAAGGCGTCGTTCCAGCAGCATCAGTACGGAGCGAGCGTGGGCGGGCCGGTCATCAAGGACAAGACCTTCTTCTTCGGCTAGTACGAACGGCGTCTGGTCAAGTCGGGGAGCTTCTCCCAATTCACCGTGCCCACCGCGCAACAACTCGGCGGCGACTTTTCCGACACGCGCAACCCCAACGGAGCGCTTCGCGTGATCTACGATCCGTTCACCACGCGACCCAATCCCGATCAGGCGGGACGCTTCCTCCGCACGCCTTTCACGGGCAACCGGATTCCGGCGGCGATGTTCGACCCGGTCGCGCTCAAAGCGGTCGCCCTTTACCCGAAGCCGAATCAGCCCGGCGCCCCGATCACCAATCAACAAAATCTGGCCATCCAGAAGGTTCCGCGTTCTCCCACGGACAAGGTCGACCTGAAGATCGACCACAACCTGAGCCAGAACCGGCGCATGTTCGTCCGCTACAACCGTTTCAAGCAAAACACCGCCGCGGCGGACTTCTGGGACAACGGCGCCGCTCCGAGCGACGGCATCATGTTCTGGGGCTCGCACAACGGCGCGGCGGACTACACGCAGACCATCGGCGCGGGCACGGTCCTCAACCTCCGCGGCGGCGTCAGCCGGTTCAACGCCTGGCGGCCCGCGTTCTCCTACGGCTTCGACGTGACCACGCTCGGCCTGCCGCGAGCCCTGCAGGACGTGGCGCTGCGCACCGGCGCGCCGCGCATCCCGCGCATGGACATCCAGGACTTCACCTCGATCGGCCCGAACAACGGGTCGACGTACGTGAGCGACAACACCGCCTACACGGCGGTGGGCAATCTCAACCGGATCAGTGGCCGGCATAGCATGAAGTTCGGCGCCGAGTGGCGCACGTTCACGCTCGGATTCGCCCAGTTCGGCTCTTCGCCCGCGAACTTCTCGTTCACCCGCGGCATGACGCAGGGCCCCGATCCGCGCATCGCGGGCGGTGGCGACGGATTCGCGTCGTTCCTGCTGGGCACGGGCACCAGCGGAGCCTCCACCCATCGCATCAAGCCAGCCAATCTCAGCCGCTACTACGCGATGTACGCCCAGGACGATTTCAAAGTCAACTCCAAGCTCACGTTGAACGTGGGGCTGCGGTGGGAAATCGAAGGCTCCACCACCGAACGCTACGACCAGCAAACGGTGATGGATCCGTTCATCAAGAACCCGCTTTCCGACAGGACGGGACTCAACCTGCTGGGCGGATATCTGTTCGCGGGCGAAGGCCAAAGCCTCGGACGCCGCGGCATCCGCGACAAGGAACACAAGTTCAACCCGCGGGTAGGCATCGCCTATCAGATCAACTCCAAGACGGTCGTTCGCACCGGCTACGGCATCTTCTATGGCGTACCCAAATTCGCCGCCACCGATCGCTGGACGGGAGCTCCCTATGCCAGCACGACGCCGTGGCTCTCCACCATCGACGGAATCACGCCGGTCGAGCTTCTGCGCAACCCCTTCACGCAAGGGTTCGTGCTTCCGGTGGGCCGCGGACCGGGCCTGCTCTCTGGAGTGGGATTCGGACTCTCGTCGGCATGGGCCACCCAGATGAAGACCTCCCTACAACCAGCAGTGGAACCTCACCGTGCAGCGCCAACTGACGGCGAACACGGTGCTCGAGCTCGCCTACGCCGGAAACAAGGGAACGCATAACGAATTGGCGCAGGGCGACCTCGGCCAGTTGCGGCCGGAATTGCTGACGCCGGGCAACCGGCTGTTGGATCTGGCGCCCAACCCGTTCTTCGGGCTCATCGATTCGAGCAGCGTCCTCGGTCAAGCCACGGTGCAACGCGGCCGCCTGATGCGCGGACCCTACGCGCAGTTCACCAGCGTCGGGCCCGGATCGCCGGCGTGGGGCAACACCAGCTACCATGCGCTGCAGTCGCGGTTCGAACGCCGCTTCGGCGGAGGAACCAGCCTGATGACCTCCTACACGTGGTCCAAGTCGATAGCCGATTCCTCCGACGGCCTGTGGAACGACGGACAGGGAACGCTCCGGAATTGGCACTGCCGAAGCTGCGAACGTTCGCTCAGTTCCTACGATACGCCTCACCGGCTGGTGTTCAATTTCAGAGATTGCCCGGTAGATCGTAGAAAGTAGCGACCCTCCGCTCGGAGCTTTTTGATAGGCTGAGAGCAAATTGTCTAGCACAGAAAAAGGAGAGTCGCCATGAAGAAACCATACCAGATTGAATCGCAGCAAGCAGTGAAGCGGCTAGAGAGACTGGCCGCCGAGGGAGACTCCGCCGTGCAATTGGCGCTGCCGATGGCGGAGACGATTGGCT
>SYLY01000327.1 GCA_005808475.1 Acidobacteriota bacterium | reverse complement strand
TAGTCGTCGGCGCCCAGCTTCAGCCCCACGACGCGATCCACCACCAGGGTCTTGGCGGTCAGCATCAGCACCGCAATGTCGCGGCCTTGCTGGCGCAGTTCGCGGCAGACCTCGAATCCGTTCTTGCCGGGCAGCATGACGTCCAGCACGATCAGGTCGAAACCGCCCTTCAACGCCTTGGCCAGGCCCGAAGGCCCGTCCATGGCCGTCTCGACGTCGAACCCTTCGACGGCCAGCAGATCCGAAATGGTGAGGCTGAGACCGGGCTCATCCTCGACTAACAGAATGCGCGAATTCATCTTCCTGCTCCAATTGCGCCGCGGGAATCCGGATGGTGAACTCGGTTCCCTTCATCGGCTCGCTGTGCACCGAGATCGCGCCCCCGTGCGCTTCGACGATCTTCTTCACCAGATTGAGTCCGAGCCCGGTGCCGTGGATCTGATCCTGCACCGCGCGGCGTCCGCGAAAGAACGGCTCGAAAATGCGGGACTGCTCGTCGGCGGGGATTCCGGGGCCGCGATCGGCCACTCGAATCTCCACCATCGGGCTCGCCGGCCCGCCGGTCTTCGCCGCCGATACGCCGAGCCAGTTGCTGCCTTCCATCCCGTACTTCACCGCGTTGTTGATCAGATTCTGGATCGCGTGTCGCAACGCCATCGGATCGGCGAGCACCGGCGGCAGGTCTGGCGCGACACTCTTGTCGAGTTCGCAACGAGCGCCCTCGATCGAACCGCGGCATGCGGCGATGCTCTGGTCGATCAATTCGTCCACCAGCGCCGGCTGGCGCTCGCGGATCACTTGGCCGGATTCGGCGCTGGCAAAACGCAATACCTGCTCCACAATGGCTCCGAGCTTCTCGCTCTCCTGCTGGATCAACGCGCCGTAGCGCTCCACTTGGCCAGGATTGGCGGCGATCTTGCCGCGCAGGTTGTAGGCCGCCGTCCGGATGACGGTCAGGGGCGTTCGTAACTCGTGCGAGACTCCGGCGACGAAGTCCATCTGCGCCTGCGCCAGCTGCTGCGCCCGGCGCGAGGCGCGCAGCAGGAACGCCATCGCGGCCAGCATCAAACCGAGGATCGCCGCCGAGATTCCCAGATTGCGCCAGCGGGCGCGGTTGACCACGGCTTCGAGAGAACCGGCGCGGTGGCGGACCGAAAGGACCCAGTGCCCGAACCCCGAGTCCACGTTCGCGAGCGGAGGAGGCGGACGCTGCTTTCTGTCCGCGCCGGGACCGCGCTCACCCGGTCCTGGCGGACCGCGCCGCCCGAAGTTGACCTCGAGTAGCGTCACCGACCCATCGGCCGACTTGCCGATGGGTGTGCTCGCGGTGCGGTGCACGATCACCGAAGGATCGCGGCGAAGCGCGATCTCGGCGTCGAAGTCGAGCTTTCCGCCGCTGCCGAGGTGCCGCTCCAAGAGGCCGGGCAAAATCGACTCCTTGACGTAGGCGGGTTCCAGTTCGAGAACGATCCAATCGAGTTCGAAGAAGGGAGACTCGCGCGGCGCCCGCGGTGGCGGACGCGCGGGCTGGCCGGTTCGGGGACCATCGCGCCGGGGCTCTCCTTGCGGGAACCGGGGAAACTGCAACGTCCATGGATCGTCGAGCACAGGCGGCCGACCTCCTTCGCCCCGCGAGCGGCTGGCGATCCACTCGCGCAACGGCAACCACTGCTGGGGCCAGGCGATCGCCTGGAACTTCGGCCCGTCCGGATCTATCTGAAGCAGACGCGGCGCCGAGGCCTCCGGCAAGGCGATCGCGACCCGCTTGAACAACTTCGGATGGTTGGAGGTTTGCCGCCACCGCTCGTAACGGGCGAGGTACGCCGCCTCGCGCCCGGACTCGGCGATCAGCGGTTCACCCGGCTGAATCGCGTTCGCGGCCTGCGTGACGATCGTGTTGAATTCGCGGCTGAGGCGGACCAAGTGGGTCTGTAATCCCTCGTGCAAGCGCTCGCCCTCGGCGCGGCCGATCTCGCCGATCCATTTGTACTGCAGGAACGCGAGCGCGCAGCACAGCGCCGCCAACACCCCCGCGGAAACCCAGGAAGGAAGCGCCCGGCGGCGGAAGTTCTCCATGTTCATTCAGATCGTACGCTCGCGGCGCACGGTCCGCAAGCTCCCCTCGATTCCACGATAGTCCGGCAGGCCCCGGCGGCGCTGCAAAACTTCGAAAAGCCGCGCGTTAATTATGTAAACCCGGCGAGGCGCGGCAGGGTGCGCCGAGTTCCGGCATTCCGCCAATCTGGCGCCCCCACCGGACAGAATGGCTGGCGTTCCCGCGGCCTGGGCCCGTGTTTTCAGCGATCCGCGATTGGCGCCGAATGTGCATTTCGGATGGCACGAGACTACGAACAACACTCGCCGCGGCTCTCTGCGCAGCCGTGGCACTGGCGGGTTCCAAAACCGCTCCGGACATCGCGGGTCCCGGAAGCGCCGAGGTAGACGTGATCGTTCAGTACGCGGACGTGCCCGGCGAGGCCCACCACCGAAGGGCGGCCGGCAAGGGAGCGCGTCTCAAGAAGCGGATGGACCAGGGCAACTCCGCCCTGTATTCGATTCGGCGAGCGGATGTCGCGGCGCTCGAAGCCGATGCCGATATCGTGTACATCTCTCCGGACAGACCGGTCCGCGCGTTTCTCGACTACGCCCAGCCCACCGTTGGAGCAGCCATCGCGAAGAGCTACGGCTGGACGGGTAAGGGCGTCGGTGTCGCGGTGATCGACAGTGGCATCTGGCGCCATCCCGACCTGAATGGTTCCGACTTGATGTCGAACATCGTCTATTCGGAGGACTTCACCGCATTGGGCTCGGCGAATGATTACTTTGGCCACGGGACCCACGTGACGGGCGTGCTGGCCGGCAACGGAGCGATAGGAACCTCCGTCGGCGCGTTCAAAACGTTCCTGGGTGTCGCGCAAGACGTCAACATCGTCAATCTGCGAGTCCTCGATAGCAAGGGGTCCGGCTCCGATAGCGCGGTGATCGCGGCGATCGACCGCGCCATCGCGTTGAAGTCCACTTACAACATCCGCGTGATCAACCTCTCCCTGGGACGCCCGGTGTACGAGGGCCACTCGAAGGACCCGCTCTGCCAGGCCGTTGCGCGAGCCTGGAAAGCCGGAATCGTAGTGGTGGCCGCCGCCGGCAACTACGGCCGGAACAACCTTTCGGGCAACAGCGGATACGCGACGATCACATCACCCGGCAACCACCCGCTGGTCATCACCGTGGGAGCGGTCAAGACCATGGGCACCGCGTCCCGCGTGGACGACGTGATCGCCAGCTATAGTTCGAAGGGACCGACGCTCGGCGACGGCACGATCAAGCCGGACCTCGTCGCGCCGGGCAACCGGCTCATCGCCGCCTCATCGACGTCCGGTACGCTGCAGCAAGAGGCGCCGGGCAACTATGTCGACCGGTCTTACTTCATGACAGGATTGTCCGGTCCCAGCATCTGGTACTTCCGCCTGAGTGGTACGAGCATGGCCGCCCCCATGGTCAGCGGCGCCGCGGCGTTGTTGCTCCAGAAGACTCCTTCGTTGACTCCCGACCAGGTCAAAGCGCGTCTGATGAAGACCGCCACCAAGTCGTTTCCGGCCAGTTCGACGGCGGTGGATCCGCCCACAGGCCAGACGTTCGTGAGCCAACACGACATCTTCACCGTGGGCGCCGGTCATCTCGACGTTTGGGGAGCCCTCAACAACACCGACTTGACTCCGGCGACGAACGGCGCGGCGCGATCGCCGCAGGCGGTGTACGACTCGAAGTCAAAGAAAGTGACGCCGGTCACGTCCTCGAGCGCGATCTGGGGCGCCGATTCGATCTGGAGCAACAGCGCCATCTGGGGCGCGCAGATCCTGTCCGGATCCAGTGCGATCTGGGGCGCCAGCGCCATCTGGGGAGCGTCGACCACCAAGGGTTTCAGCGCGATCTGGGGCGCGGCCGACCTGAGCGGCAGCAGCGCGATCTGGGGAGCGGCCGGAACCGGCGGGACTAGCGCCATCTGGGGCGCCACCACGCCGGCCACGGGTGTCTTGCTCCTGGGCGAGAATTGAGGCGCGGTCACGTGCCGCCGGCTTGGCCAAGTCCCATCGCCCGAAGGGCGAGACGGACCGGGACGCAACGGATAGTGGAGTGGCCAAAGGGCGTCCGGCAACGGCGCCCACGCCAAGTCGGCCTCGGCCGGAATCGCCGCGATTGCCGCTAAGTATGCCGCGCCGCGCATCGCCGAATCCGCCAGTGTCCGAACTGAACGTCATCAGCCCGTTCACCTCCCATCCCCCGAGCGCGGCGTTCACGCCCCGGTTCCAGCCGGAGCCGAGCGGCTTGCCCTTGCCAAACCGCAATTGGTAAGAAAATGTCATTACCAACCGCTGGGGAACGTCCATCGCCGGGATGGCTCGCTCCAGCCGCGGGTTGAACGGGTTCTGGCCGCCGGTGACGCCGCCGAGCTAGCCGACATTGCCGTCGGAGAGCGACGCGTCGTCGATGAGCGCTGAGCCGCGAGGTGGGGCCGTTGAGCGCCGTCCGTCCCTGGCTCCAATACGAGGGATCCAGCCGGTTGCGAGGTGCGTCCCCTTGCTGCCCGTGTCGTTCACCTGCTCCACCGGGTTGCCCGGCAGAGCGCGCTGGATCGACAGGCTCCACTATGGCGCCGCCAATGGCCGAAGTCAACCGGATTCTAGCTCTCGCGGATCAGCGCGACATACCGGACGTCGGCCACGCTCTTGCCGGGCGCCTTCGACGCCCGTAGGGTAAGCGTGCCCACGCCCTTTTCGAGCGCGATACGGCCCATTTGCAAGGGCCGGAAGTCCTTCACATACGACTCCCCGCCTCGGTCATGGCGGTCGAACGCCTTGCCGATGAGCGGCGGATCGTGCGCCTTGTCCACCATGGCGGTCACCCGGCTCGTCCCGAAAGTCAGCTCGATCTCCGAGCCTATGTCGCTCGCCGGGCACGTGTACCAAACCTCGGCCCGGTAGTTGCCGGTGGCGCCGGCCTCGACGTGCCACGTCATGCTGTCCTCCGGCTTGGTCCAGTTGGTGAAGAACGAGCAATTGGGGGCATTGGCGCTGCGCTTCACGCCTCCGTGCGGAACCCCGTCCCGCGCGGGAAGCATCGTCCTTTCGGCGAACCCCACCGGGAACGGGCGCGTGTCCGGTCCCACGCTGGGCAGCATCTCTCTCTTCCATGCGTCCAGGGCCGTTCCCAATTTGGACGCCGCGGCCGGTTGTGCCGCCGCCACGTCGCGATCCTGGCCGGGATCGGCCACCATATCGAACAGCTTGCCGTCGGGATCGAGCCGGTACTGCTGCGTCCGGACGCTGGCGCGCCGGTTCTGCATCGAGAAGATCATGCGATCCGGCCACGGCTCTTTCGAACCGGTGAGCAGCGGCTTCAAGTCGCGTCCATCGAGCGGCTTCACCGATGTCCGGGGCACGCCCGCCAAGCTGGTGAGAGTCGGCAACAGGTCGATCGCGCCGGAGATTCGCGACACGCGCGTGCCCGGTTGAATCCGGCCGGGCCATCGCATCAACAGCGGCGCGCGCAGACCCCCCTCGTCGACGCTGCCCTTCCGGCCCTTCATCCCGCCGTTCCACCGCCAACTGTTGGGACCGTTGTCGCTGAAGTAGAACACGATGGTGTCGCGTTCGAGGTTCAGCTCGCGCAGGCGCCCGAGCAGCCGGCCGACGTTCCAGTCGATGTTCTCGACCATCGCCAGAGCGGCGCGCGTCATCCCGAGATCCTCTTGACCCGGGTCGCGGGCGCGGAGCTTCGGATCGGCCTTGGCGAACTTGTCGTGGAAGCGGTCCGGCACTTGCATCGGCGAGTGGGGCGTGTTGAGCGGAAGATAACAGAGGAACGGACTCGAGCGGTGATCGCCGATGAACTTCATGGCGTGATCGGTCAGATCGTCGATGATGAAGCCCTTGCCGCGAACCATCTTGCCGTTGTGGTCGAGCTCGGAGTCGAAATACTGGCCCCAGTGGCCGGACGTGAATCCGTAGTATTCGTCGAAGCCGCGGGCGTTCGGGTGATACGGATGTTGCGATCCGTTGTGCCACTTGCCGAACGCGCCGGTGGAGTAACCGGCGGCGCGAAAAGTCTGCGCGATGGTGGTCTCGTCGAGATTCAGCCGCTCGGCGCCGGTGGTGACGCCGCGCACGCCGCCGCGCGGATGATACCGGCCCGTGAGGAACTCGGCCCGCGTCGGGGCGCAGACCGAGCACACGAAGAAACGGTCGAACAGCGCGCCGTCGCGGCCTATCGAATCGATGTTCGGCGTCGAGAGGTTGGTGTTGCCGTGGATGCTCAGGTCGCCCCAACCCTGATCGTCGGCGAGGATCGCGACGATGTTGGGACGTCTGCCGGGGCTGGTTTGAGTACGCGCCGCGGCGGACAGGAAAGGAGCGGCGAGCGCTTGGCGGCGGGTCAGCATCGGGCCGGCCGTTACTTTTCGGCGCCTTCGGTCGGCGCGACGCCCTTCTTTTCCCCGACTCCCATCGCCCCGGTTCCGAGCGCGGTTTGGGCGCCCATCTTGATCAGGCTGGTTTCGCCGGCGCCCTGGAAGAACATGTAGTTCTTGCGCGCACCCTTCCAGGCTTGCGGTCCGCCGAGTTTGCGGCTGACGCCGAGCACGTCCCTCTCCACCTTGGTCACCAGCGTTTCGTACCGCGGATCGCCCTGCTTGAAGCCGGAGAAGCTGCCAAGATCGGTGCTGGCCACGAACACCACGTCCACGCCGGGGACAGCGGCGATCTGATCGGCGATGGCGACGCCCGCCGGCGATTCGATCATGGCGACGATCATGATGTTGTCGTTGGCCGTGGCTCGATAGTCGGCGCCCCACATCGCGCCGTACTGGCCGCCGCCCTGGCTGCGCTTGCCGACCGGCGGATACTTGGCGAACGTCACCGCGTTCTTCACCTTCTCGACGGAGTCGACCATGGGGATGATGATGCCGAGCGCGCCCATGTCGGTGGCCTTCTGAATGTCGCCCTCGGTGGCGTCGGGGACGCGGACGAAGGGGATGGCCGGGGCTCCTTTGCAGGCGCGGATCATGCGCGCCGACTCCTGGTAGGTGAGGGTGGAGTGCTGCATCTCGATCCAGGTGAAATCGAAGCCCGAGGTCGCCATGGCGCAGTACACGTCGGGATCGTTGGAGGAGACGGTTCCACCGACAACCTGCTTGCCTTGCGCGAGCTTGGTTTTGACGGTGTTGTAGACGCGGGGTTCAGCGGACGCGGCCGCCGGAACCAGCAGCGCCGCCGCGAGGGCGAAGGAAGGGAGCAGGATGCGAGTGGTCATGTCCCGATAGCTTACCACCGGCGGGAGCGGCGCGGAGGAGGGGATTGCGATACGCTGGAATTGGGAACTACGGCGACATGTTTAAAAGGGCAAGGCAAGCGTTCAACCCGAAGCGTCAGATCCGCGATGTGGAATCGGCGTCGGCGTTGGTCCGGGCCTTAAGGGAGCGAGGGACTCAGCCCACATATGGAGGTAACCCCGTCCACAAGAGGAACCCGGCCGATTTCGGGTTGCACCCGCCGTCTTCCCCCCGGCCTGACAAGACCCTCTGCGACGGGATTGTCGATTCGCGCGAGCAGGCACAGCGGTTGCTCGAACTGGGCTTCGGGAAGGGGTTGGTCAGCGTGCAGGAACGGGATGGATGGCCGCAGAACGTCTGGGCGGTAGCCGGCCAGCGGGATGCCGTCGAAGCCCAGCACGAGGGCAGCGGACGGTATCATGGTTACCCGATGCCGGTCTCCGATCCCTTCGCCATGAGGTCTTGAAGCGCTGGGAGCGTAGTTGATGTCTGAGTTGTCGATTAACACGTCCTGGCTCCCGGGATACGCCTCCGGTTCCGGCCCGGTTCCCGCGACTGAGGCCGAGATTGGGATCGTGTGCTCTGGGCGCGTCCTCACACACATAGACGACAGTTGGTCCAAGTCCGTCCGTGACGTCGCCCGCATCTCCGCTTATCCGATGGCCCTTTGGCTAGCAGCCTCGTGGTGGCGTCTCCGATGGGAAGCTCGGCCGAAGCGGGAGAATCTGGATCTTTCGTGGCGGATGTCTCACGAACTTCCGGCCGCCGGCCACGGCTACACGTGGCCGGCGATTTCATTCGAAAGCGATGGAGAGAGCATCGGCATTCGCTCTCGTCCGAGCGATGGACCCCACGAGCCGGTGCGATACCTCACCGCGTTCGATAGCTGGATCGACACGGCATCGTTCGAGCGGGAGGTCGACGCCTTCGTCGAATTGGTTCTCGCGCGGCTGGATGCAACCAAAGTCCGTGAAGAGCAACTGTGCTCATTGTGGCGGGAGCTTCGCCAGGAGCGGACCGATCCGCAAGCTTCCAACGTCAGGCGTTTGGAAGCCAGACTCGGCTTCGACCCGGACGAAGCGCCGGAGGAACTCCTGGATCGGGTGGACAAGCTCGCCTCACGCGCGGGAGAGGTTGCCGCCGGCGAGATCTCCATCGCATGCGCCGGTCCCAACGCCCAGCACGGGATTCAGGAGGTGGAGGATTTCGCGGGCTCGGCGGGTATCGATGCGCACATCCGTCCGAACGCCGTCGCCGCGCCCGATCCGGCCGCTACACCGGGACAGCGTGGATTCGAACTGGCGCGCAACGCACGGCGTGCGTGGGGCCTCGGAACAGGGCCAGTGAGCAACGAGACGCTCGGCGAGTTGCTCGGTATAGGGGTGGGTGCGTTCCGCGATCCAGCGTCCGGCGGCCGGGTGGCACTGGCGATTCGCCATGGCCGGCCGGACCATGCGAAACTGCTCTTCCGAAAGCGCAACGAGCCGGGGCTTCGTTTCGAAGGCGCTCGATTCCTCGCCGCGCACATCACGGCGTCCGATTCGGATCGATGGCTCGCCGCCACCGACGCCTTCACCGCGCGCCAGAAAGAGCAGCGGGGGTTCGCTGCCGAGTTGCTTTGCCCGATCGAGAGCCTGGACGACCGCCTGAAGGGCGACTACTCCGAAAGTGCGATGGAGGATGCGGCCGATGCGTTCAACGTTTCTGAACGGGTCGTTGCGAGCCACCTCGCCAATCGCGAAAAGATTCCACGAGAGTGGGCGAACTTCGACTGAACCCCTCCACGCGCTCCTCGTGATATAAACACGTTGGAACCATGTCACGCCCCATCCTCGTTCTCGCCGGCATCGCCGTAGCGGCCTTCGGCCTTTACAAGTTCTCCGCCAGCCGCCGGGCTCCCGCCGATGTTCGCGGATTGGCCGCGATCAAGGTCCCCGAGGGCTTCGAGGCCGAACTCGCCGCCAAGCCCGGACTCGTTCGCTATCCCATGCTCGGGACCATCGACGACCGCGGCCGCGTCTTCATGTGCGAGTCCTCTGGCAAGACCGTCAAGACCCCGGAGATGAACGCCGATCCGACCTACATCGTGTCCATGCTCGAGGACACCGATCGCGACGGCGTGTACGACAAATCCACCACCTTCGCCGACAAGCTGACCCTGCCGGCCGGCGCGGTCTGGCATCGCGGATCGCTCTACGTCGCCGCGCCGCCGCACGTGTTCCGCTTCCAGGACACCAATAACGACGGCGTCGCCGATGTCCGCGACATCGTCGTCACCGGGTGGAACCTCTCCGCCAACGCCGCGTCGCTGCACGGTCCCATCATGGGTCCCGACGGCTGGCTTTATCTCACCGACGGACGCCACGGCTTCAAGATCGAAACCAAGGACGGACGGCGGTACGAGGGCAAGGCGTCGCGCATCTGGCGCGTGAAGCCGGACGGCACGGGACTGGAGTGGTACGCGGGTGGCGGGTTCGACAATCCGGTGGAAGTGGCCTTCACCGAGAGCGGCGACATGTTCGGCACGATGACCTATTATCAGGATCCCGCCGACGGACAGCGCGATTCGATCCTGCATTTCGTCGAAGGCGGCGTCTATCCGAAACCCTACTCCGTCACCTCCGAATTCAAGCGGACCGGCGACCTGATGCCGGTGATGACCAAGTTCGCGCGGATCGCGCCGGCGGGGCTGCAGCGCTACACCGGGACGGGATTCGGCGGCGATTTCCGCGGCAATCTCTTCACCGCGCAGTTCAACACGCATCGCGTCCAACGGCACGTGGTGTCGCGCGACGGGGCCACCTATAAGACCGCCGATACGGATTTCCTGGTATCGTCCGATCCCGATTTTCACCCCACCGACGTGATGGAAGACGCCGACGGCAGTCTCATCGTGGTCGATACGGGCGCCTGGTTCATCCACGGGTGTCCGCTTTCGCGCGTGCCGAAGCCGGACGTCACCGGGACGTTCTACCGCGTGCGACGCAAGGGCGCTCCGCGCGTGGCCGATCCCCGTGGATCGGAATCGGAGCGGTCCGCACCGCCGGACCGGATGACGGCGCAACTCGACGATCCCCGTCCGGCGGTGCGGGAGTTCGCGCTCGACAAGCTGGCGGAGTCCAACGCGACCGCGCAACTGGCCGCGTTCCGCCCCAACGCGAAGACGGTGGAGGGCGCGGCCGGGGCCGTCTATTCGTTGTCCCGAATCGGATCGAAAGAGGCGCTGTCCGCGATTCGCGACGCGCTGAAGGATCCCCGCGCGGAAGTGCGCCAGGCCGCCGCCCGCCAGCTCGGCATGGCGCGCGACAAGGAGGCCGTGCCCGCGTTGATGGAAATGGCGCGCAAGGAAGATCCCGGCATACGGCGGCAGGCGGCCGCCTCGCTCGGCATGATCGGCGACGCGCGCGCCGTGCCCGCGCTGTTGGAAGCGGCGGCGAGTCCGGAGGACCGGTTCGTGGAGCACTCGGTGATCTATTCGCTGATCGAACTGAAGCAGCCGGCGCTCGTCGCCGCCGAGTTGAAGAGCGGCTCGCCGAAGGTTCGCAAGGCGGCGTTGATCGCGCTCGATCAGATGGACGGCGGCAATCTCCGCGAAGATCAGGTGTTTGCGTTCCTCTCCGGCGACGATCAGGAACTGCGCCGCACCGCGCTTTGGCTGGTGGCCCGGCATCCGAAGTGGAGCGCGGGTCTGGTGAAGGCGCTCGAAGCGCGATTCCGCGCGCCGTCGTTCCCCGAACAGGAGGTCGAGATGGTGGCGGACGCGATCGGCTCCTTCTGCGCCGATCCGGCGATGCGCAAGTCGATCGGCTCCGCGCTGGGCGATCCGGCGCTCGATGCCTCGCGGCAGACGTTCCTATTGAACGCGGCCGAGCGGTGCAGCTCCAAGGAGTTCCCCGCCGAATGGGCGGCAGGTCTGGAAAAACTGTTGGCGCACGCCGATTCGAAGATCCGCGCCGCAACCATCGCGCTCGCGCGAGTTCGTGGGGTGACGACGCTCGACGCGGGGTTGCGCAAGCTGGCATCCGCGGGCGGCGAGCACGACGAGGTCCGCGTGGCGGCTCTATCCGCGCTGAAAGCCCGGGAGCCCAGGCTGGACGCCGCGGACTTCGACTATCTGATCTCGCGCCTGGGGCCGAAGGTGGAAGCCGACGTCAAGCTGGCCGCCGGCCAGATCCTCGGCCGGTGCGAGTTCAGCGACGAGCAGCTCCGCGCGATCGCGGGCAAGCATCTGAAGGAGGCCGATCCGCTGGTGCTGCCGAATTTGCTGGATGCGTTCCGCAACGGCGGCGGCGAGGAGACGGGCAGGATGCTGGTGAAGGCGCTGCCTTCGGTGGAAGGATCGCTCGGCACCGTCGGCAGCCAGCGCGTGCAAGCCCTGTTGTCGAAGTTCCCCGAGTCCGTTCGCAACGACGCCAGGCCGCTACTGGCGCGGATGGATGAAGGACGCAAGTCGCGGTTGACGAAGTTGGCGAAGCTCGAAAGCGTGATCACCACGCAAGGCGACGCCGCGGCCGGGCGTACGATCTTCTTCGGCAGCAAGTCCGGATGTGGAAGCTGCCATACGATCGGTTTGCAGGGCGGCCATGTCGGGCCCGATCTGACGTCGATCGGCGCGATCCGTTCGCCGCACGACTTGCTCGAGGCGATCGTGCTCCCGAGCGAGAGCTTTGTGCCCGGCCACGAAGTATATCGCGTGGAGACGGAGCGCGAGGTCTACTCCGGCGTGCTGCGGCGCGGCGGTAATTCGGCCGACGCGGTGCTTCTGGTGATGGGTCCGAACGATGAGATCCGAATTCCGCGCAAAGACGTGAAGAAGATGGGACTGGCCCCGATTTCGCTGATGCCGGAAGGATTCGACGAGGTGTTGACAGCGAAGGAACTCACCGATCTGATGGCGTTCCTACGCGCGCAGACTTCGCGTCAGGCGGCTTCGGTGGAGGCCGGAGCGGGCGGACAGTAGCCGGAGCCCGCCTACGGTACGACCACGAAGGTAGCCGTACCGGGGCCCGCCGCGTTCGACCATGGCCCCCATCCCGCCGTGCCGCCCGGCGCGCAACCCGCGCCCGCCGGACAGCCGCGCACGATGCCGTTGTAAGTCGTGCCCGCCGCTCCGCCCTCCGCGGCCAGCGGAACCTGGACCACCAGGCCCGGGGTGACTCCTCTTACCGTCGGATTCCTCGGTCCGGACACGTAGTATTCGTAGAGCGTGGCGCCTGGAACCGGAGTCCACGACAGCTCGATGTTACCCTGCTTCACGGAACCGTTCTGGCGGGGCGCGACCATGGTGGGCGCGGTGGAACTCGAGCCGCGCACCACGAATCCGGCGGCTGGACCGGCCGTCTGTCCGGCGGCTCCGAAGTTTACAATGACCAGGGCGTCGTACCGCGCGCCTTCGGCATTGAAGTAAGCCGCGTGAAAGTTGGCGGAGGTTAGTACGTCGAGCGCCGCCGCCTGCCGGGACAGATCCTGGACGTACAGGCGGTAGACGGTGTTGGAGCCGTTGTCGCCCGGCGCGCGGCTCCAGGAGAAGAACACGACAGGGCCGTTCACCGTGGAACCGGCGGCCGGCGAGCCGAGGACCGGCCCGGCCGGGTTGGTTCCGGTGGGCGAGATCGGGGTGGGCGCGCTCGCCGGACCGCAGCCATTGCCGTTGCAGCCCGCCACTAATACCTGAGCCGCGCCCACCGGCACGGTCAGCGTCGCGGAGTTACCGGAAACGCGCCCCGACGCCACGGTGAGCGCGCCGCCGCCCGGTCCGGCCGGAGGCGGCTGGACCACTTGGATGTCGTAGACGTCGGCGCCGGATACCGGAGTCCAAGCGAGCGACAAAGTCGTGCCGGTAACGGAGGACGAAGTGATCACTGGCGCCGCCGAGGGAACCGGGGGCAGGTTCACGGCGAAAAACAACGCCGCCGACCACGGTCCGCAAGCAACCGAGCATGCGCGAACCCGGAACCGGTAACTGGTGGATCCGGGCATCGTGAATACGGTGGATGTGGCGGGCGTCCGGATCTGAAGCTCGGTGGTTCCGGCGGCGATGTCGTCGAGCAGAGCTTCATATGACGCGGCGCCTGTCACCGCGCTCCAGGAGAGAGTCTGCGTGGAAGTGGTCAGCGTCGCGCCCGCCGTGGGCAAGACCGTGGACGGGGCCGCCGAAGGAGCGGCCAGGGAGACGGAGAAGTCTCGCATGGCGGCCGCGGTGCAGTTGGCGTCGCCGAAACCGCCGTTGCGGCAGGATCGGACGCGAAGGCGGTACGTTCCGGCCGGCAGCGTGGCGAGAGTCTGGGTCGATGCGGCGCCGGTCAGCGAGGCTGTCAGCACCGTGGCGCCGCCCGCGCCAGTGACCAGGATGTCGTAGCCGGTGGATCCGGCGAGGGCGTTCCACGCGAAGCTAACTCCAGCCGTGGTCAACGTTTGCCCCTGCACCGGCGTGACGATTGCCACGTTGGCCGAGGCGGTGGTGAACGACCAGACCGGCGACGAGGCCGACGCCGTCGCGTTCTTCGCGACGACCTTCCAGTAATAGAGCGTGACGCCGGCGAGGGCGCCCGGCGAGTAAGAGGTGGACGTCGTGTTACCCACCAGCGGCGGACTAGGCGCCGTCCCGAAGTAGACGTCGTAGGAAGTGGCTCCACCGGACCCCGTCCAACCGAGCGCCGTGCCCACCGCTACGGCCGCCGCTCCGTTGGCCGGCGACGGGTTCGACGGGGCGGTAGGCGCCGTACTCCCGCCCCCGCCCGGATCGAACACGATGACGTCGTAGGTGAATTGGCGCGCCACGCCGCTTACCGTGACGCCGTTAACGGTGACGCGGATCGTGGTGTCGCTGGACGGCTGAGACCACGCCGACGCGAACGAATTCGCGTCGAGACCGGCGGCGACCCACACCAGCGTGTTCTCGCCGTATCCTTGCGCCTGTGGCTCCATCGCCACCGGAATCGAAGTTCCCCCCTGCGTCATCGTCACGGTGGCGCCCGAAAATCCGGCCCCGTCATAAGAGAAAGACCAGCGCGGATACACCGCCTGATAGGGAACATAGCCGGGCGGGGGCCAAGCGACGAACGCCTCGCGAGTGGCCGGCCGCGGCGATCCGAAGGTCGACTGCTGAATCACCTGGAGGGCGTTCGCCCACGGATATCCGGAAGGGAAGGAACCGGTGCGGTCCACGTCTCCGGTTCCGAACGACGTGGTTTGTGGATACAGGATCCAGCGCCGATGCCCCACGAAGTTATTCGTCGACCCCCAATCCAGCATATAGCCCTCGACGCATCCGGTGTCGCCGATCGGGCTCCATTGGAGGCACAGGTTGGACTTCCCGGCGGAGGAGGCGCCGCCCGCCGAGTAGCAGGTCCACGAGCCGGGCGGAAAGTGACTGAGCGTCCGGTTGGCGCTCATCATCAGCGCCGCCTGGGAGGCCGGCCCCACGGCAGCCGTATCGAGCGTGACCGTGGCGGGTACGCCCGCCATCGCGCGATACCAGTTGGAGCGCCCGATGACAGCGCTTCGGAAGCCGTTGGACGCCGCGCCCTCCGAACAGGAGGCGACGGCGCCGGTCCATGTCATCGCCGCGTTCCGGGTCGCGGCGATGGAAGACAGAAACGTCGTGCGCACTGTCTCGCGGTTGCCAGTGTCGATCCACTGGCCGTCCGCCTGAGCGCGCGCGCCCCCGGAAGTTCCGGCGGTGGAAACGGCGGGAGCGACAGGCGGCGGACCCAGGAACGGTTCCTGGGCCGCGGACCGGTTGACAGCGTGAATGAGAAGAACGAGAACAGCGGCCGCGATTCGGAGCATGCGAACACGACCAGTATAGGATGCGCCGGTTACTCGCGTTTGACCGGCAGGAACGCACCCGCCGGGCTCGCCACTCCGCCCACGGTGACAACGATCGCCAAGTCTCCATCCGGAGCGTCCACCGGAATCTCGAGCGCCACCAGATCGCGTCCGGCTCCGCCAGGAAGCGCGCCCGCGTACACCACGTTCTCCGCCGGAACCTCGGTGTCGCCCAACTTCACAGTCACCGGCAGGACCGCCGCGTTCGGACCATCGGACGGCAAGCCGAGCGCCAACGGCGTTGCCTTGGCGCCGAATCCCGTGGCCGCGATGAACACGATCGAGTCCGGCTTCGCGGGAACGCCGCCCGGACCGCCGATCGGGGAGCCATTCTCGTCGGCCGCCGCCACCGGGTTCTTGCCGTCCGCGTTCCGCGACCAGTAGAAGAACTCGGGGCTCGACTCGGCGACCGTCACGTCGGATTCCGCCGACGCGATCTCGCCCGGCTGTCCGCAGTTGCTCAGCACTCGCACCTTATAGGATCCCGGCGGGATTTGCGGAACCTGGAACGTGACGTTGCCAGAATCGACAAAGGCGACCGCGGTACGTTCGTTGGCGAACTGGACGCAAGTGTTGGCGAGGATCAGCGGCAACTGATCGGGCGCGGTGGAATTGACTCCGGGATTGACGAATGGTCCGCCGGTGGCGTTAGCCAGACCGAGCGGCGCCAAGGTGGTTACCGGAGGATTGCTCCCTCCGGCCGATACGATCCGCGCGATCGCCGGCGGCGTGGGCGGAGCCGCCGCGGTCGCGGTGAGGTTGAAGGTCACGGCGGGGAGGCCAGTGACGGTCGCCGTGACGCGCACCGGACCGGGCGTGGCGCCGAACGTAACCGGGACACCCGCGCGTCCCGCGGTGTCGGTAACCGTGGTGGCCGCGCCGAGGCGGGCGTTGCCGGACGCGACCGCGAAGGCGACCGTGACGCCGGCGACCGGAGCGGCCCGGCCGTTCACGCGCACGACCAGCGGCGCGTCCAAGGCTTGTCCCACGGGTCCGCTTTGTTCGTTGCCGGACACGATTTCGAGGCTGGTGGCGACGTTCGGCGTCAGCCGGCGGACTCGGGCCGCATCGATGTCGGCGAAGAACAGTTCGCCGTCGCGATTGGCCGAGATGCCACCGGGCGCCCAGAGACCGGCTCCCGTACCGGGTCCGCCGTCGCCCATCGGTCCGTCGATCGGGTCGAAGCGGCCGTTGCCGGCGATGGTCGTAAGCCGGCCGTCGGTGGAGATCCGCACCACGCGGCGGATCGTCGAACCGCTGGCCACGATTCCAGCCGCGTCCACCACCATGCCCCACACCTGTCCGAGACTGACGGCGGTGGCCGGCGACCCGTCGACGATCGGCGCGACCGTCGACGAGCCGGCGACCGTGGAGATCGCGCCGCCGGTGGAGATCTTGCGGATGCGTCCGTTGCCGCCGTCGCCGATCAGGACGCCTCCATCGCGATCGATGGCCAATCCCCGCGGCGCACTAACTTGGGCCACCGTGGCAAGACCGCCGTCGCCGGAGAATCCAGCCGTCCCGGTTCCCGCGATGTTGGAGATGTTGTTGTCGGCCACCTTTCGAATCCTGTGGAACGAGAAGTCCGAGAGGTACAGAGCGCCCGCGGAATCCAGCGCGAGGCCGGTGATGGAACCGATCTGCGCGCTGGTGGCGGGCCCGTCGGCGCGGTCTCCGCGGGTTCCATTGCCGGCGATTGTGCGAATGACGCCGTCGGTTCCGATGCGGCGCACGCGGAAGTTGCCCGTGTCGGCGAAGACAATGTTGCCGGCGGGATCCACGATTACCGGGCCGGGAGCGCTGATGCGGGCGGCTGTCGCGGCGCCGCCGTCGCCCGCGAATCCGCGGTCGCCCGTGCCGGCTATCGTCGAGATGACTCCCTGCGGCGTGACACGCCGGAGCCGGTGGTTATTGGTATCCGACACGATCGCGTTGCCCTGCTGGTCGATCGCGGTGAATCGGGGAGAATCGAGGACCGCCGCGGAGCCTTGTCCCCCGTCGCCGCCGAAATGCGAGCGGCCGGCAAGCGTCGAGATGTTACCGCCTTCGATCTTGCGGATGCGGTGGTTCCCGCGGTCGGCGACGTACATCGAGTTACCGGATATGGCAATTCCGGCGGGACTGTTGAAAATCGCCCCGGCGGCTGGTCCACCGTCGCCCGCCAGTCCGGAGTTGAGGGTGGTCAACGAGCCGGCAAAAGGCGTCAACTGGCCCGCCGGCGAAATCCTCACGATCACTCCGACTAACCCGTCGACGACGAGAAGGTCGCCTTGACTGTCAAAGGCAAGACCGTCCATGCCGCCGTTCGGGGACGATGTGGCGGGACCGGGGGTGGGAAAGCCAAGGAATCCGTTGAACGCGAAGGTCGTGATCTGGCCGTTCCCGTCTACCTTGCGGATCTTTCCGGAGTTCCTCTCACCGATGTATAGATTGCCGCTCGCGTCCACGGCAAGAGGACCGGGAATGTCCAAGCGCGCTTGCGACGCGGGTCCGTTATCGCCCGTGGATCCCACCGTACCTGTGCCCGCCACCGTGGAGATCCTGCCGTCCGGCGCGATCCTCCGGACGACATGGTTCAGATCGCCGGAAAAGTAGATGGAGCCGTCGGCGCCCTTGGCGATCCCGGCAACGAAACCGAGGCCCGCCTGGAGCGCGGGGCCGCCGTCACCCGTGGACCTGAGTTCGCCGTTGCCCGCCACGGGGGTCACCCTTCCCTCACGAGAAATTCTCACCAAGACGAAGAAAGATCCGGCCAGGAGGTTGCCGTCGGCTTCGGCGAAGACAGTGGCGGCGGGAAAATCGGAGAAACTCTGAATGACTCCGCTCGGCAGCACCGCGCGAATCCCCGTGGTCGCGGAATCGGTCAGAAACACCGTGCCTGCCCGGTCCGCGGTCACCGATCCGGGCGTCTGCAGGAGCGCCTGGGCCGCCGGGCCGCCGTTTCCGAGCGGGAACGAGCCCGCCACCGTCTGAATCGCGTAATTCTGCGCGAGCGCGGCGCAAGAGATGGAGATGGATAACAACGCGAGGCGCATGAACTTCTCCTTGCCTTAGTGGTGAAAGATTTTGGGGAAACTCGATTATAGGACGAATCTTGGCCATGGCAAGCGAAACGTTCCAACGCCCGGCCCGGCGGCGGATTGCGGAAAAAAAAACGGGGAACTTTTCCGCGGCACGCGGAGTCAAAGCCTCTAGAATAGGAATCGGCGGAATGGCTGACACAATCGTCGGGTTCGATTTCGAGACACACGCCGGTTCATGGACGGCGGGCGGCGATCTGACGGGGATCGACGGACGCCTCATCGACGGGTTGCGGCAAGGCGACGACTGGGCTTACGAAGCCTTGATCCATCGCTTCCAGACGCCTGTCTACAACTTGGTCTTCCGCCTGATGACCGACCCTTGCGACGCATCGGACGTCGTCCAAGAGGTGTTCATCAAGGTGTTCCGGGGGATCGCCGGGTTCCGGGGCCAAAGCAGCCTCAAGACCTGGATCTACCGGATCGCGGTCAACGAGGCGCACAATCACAGGCGCTGGTTCAGCCGGTGGCGGCGGGATCAGATCGGATTGGAAGACGAACAGGCCGACGGGCGCACCTACGACCAGATGCTCGCCGACCAGGGTCCGTCACCGTTCGAGGTAACGGCAAGCCACGAGACTCGCGAGCGCATCGAAACCGCGCTGCGGGGGCTGGAAGGGCCCTATCGCGAGGCTCTGGTGCTGCGCGAGGTGGAAGGCCTCAGCTATGAGGAGATCGCCGAAGTTCTGCGGATCTCCCTGGGTACGGTCAAGTCGAGAATCGTCCGCGGCCGAACGGCGCTGCGGGCCGCTTTGTCGCGCGGAACCCCGCGCGAAGCGAGCGAATTGTCCCCGTCAGGAGCCAACTGAGATGAGTAACGATCGAGATCATCACCGTGAGATCGTCGCCGGGCTGCGTTCGCTTCCGCGCCTGGAACCGCCCCCCACGCTGACATCGCGCCTGCGGGTGATGGGGTCGAGAGAAGCGCTACGCGCGCGCCGGTCCGCCAGCGTGGCTTCGTTCGCCGCCTACATCCGGGAAGAGGTGTCGCTGCGCTTCGACAACCTGATGCGTCCGATCGCGCTGCCGGTGGCCGGCGGAATCGCGTCGTCGATGTTATTGTTCGCGGTGCTGGCGCCGGGGCTGACCATCAATCGATTCCCCGTGGGAGACATCCCCACCGGGCTCACTACCGCCGGCTCGCTCGAGTCGTCCTTCTCGTTCGATTTGGGCAATCAGGACTTCGTCGTGGACGTTTTCGTCGACGAACAGGGAAAAGTAGTTGACTATTCCATCCCGGAGGGCCAGAATTGGGCAAAGAACCCGATGCTCGTCCGGAGACTGGAAAACACGCTGCTGTTCACCAAGTTCACTCCGGCCACGTTCTTCGGTCAGCCGTCGGCGGGCCGCTCCCGCATCACCCTCCGGCGCAGTCAGTTGGAGGTGCGCGGCTAGCGGTTGGGACAAAAGCTCGGGCAGCACTTTCTTCGCCAGCCGGCGGCGTTGCGCAAGATCGCGGAGGCGGCGTGCCCGGAAACGGTTCCGCTGGTGGTCGAGATCGGCGGCGGCGAGGGCGCGCTGACCGATTACCTGCTGCAACGGGCGCGCCGGGTGATCGTCATCGAAGTGGACCCGGTGCTTTCCACACGCCTGGTGATGAAGTACGCCACCGATCCGCGCGTGCGAGTGGTTCCCGCCGACGTGTTGAAGACCGACCTGACGCAGTGGGGTCCGGCGGTGGTGGCGGGGAACCTGCCGTACTACATTACTTCGCCCGTGGTCGAGCGAGTGCTGGCGATGGGCAAAGTGCTGCAACACGCCGTGTTCCTGATTCAGAAGGAAGTTGCCGAGCGGATCGCCGCGGGTCCCGGCACGCGCGACTACGGGTTCCTGTCGGTGGCGACGCAACTGGCGGCCGACGCCAAGATGCTCTTCCAGGTTCCACCGGGTGCGTTTTCGCCGCCGCCGAAGGTCGACTCGGCGGTGATCCGGCTCACGCCCCACCGGCGCGACGGGGACGGCGATCCCACCCCATTGCTCGCCTTTGTCGGGCTTTGCTTCCGCCACAAGCGGAAGACGCTGCGGAACAACTTGTCGCATATCTTCCCGCCCGCCATGATCGACCGGCTGCCCGAAGCCGGCATGCGCGCCGAGCAGTTGACGCTCGACCAGTTCCGCTCGGTGTACCAGGCGCTCGCCGGCGGGTTATAGTCGCGGGATGGCTCTTTCCCGTAGAGACTTGCTGACTGGCGCCGTCTCCCCTGCCTTCGGCCAGACGCCCGAACGCCCGAACGTGGTGCTGGTGCTGATGGACAACCTCGGCTGGGGCGAACTCGGCGTCTATGGCGGCGGCATCCTGCGAGGCGCGCCTACGCCGCGGATCGACCGGTTCGCGTCGGAGGGCGCCCGCCTGCTCAACTTCAACGTCGAGGCGCAATGCACGCCGAGCCGGGCCGCGCTGCTCACCGGACGCTACGCGGTCCGCACCGGCAACGGATCGGTGCCGCTCGAATCGCCGCTCTACGGTCTCACCCAGTGGGAACATACGATGGCGGAAATGTTCTCGGACTCCGGCTACGCCACGGCGATGTACGGCAAGTGGCATCTCGGCCAGACGCCAGGGCGCTTCCCCACCGATCACGGGTTCGACGAATGGTACGGGATTCCCAATTCGTCCAACGACGCTTTCTGGCCCGACAATCCGCGGTTCCGCGCCGGCTCGCATCCGTTCGTCAAGCTGGCGCATGTGATGGAGTCGCGCAAGGGCGGCCAACCGCGCCAGGCGCGGCTCTACGACAGAGCGGCGCGCGCGGAGATCGATCTCGAGATCACGAACCGCGGCATCGACTTCATGCGCCGCCAGACCTCGGCGCGCAAGCCTTTCTTCCTGTTCCTGCCGTACACGCAGGTCCACATGCCGGTGACTCCGCACCCGGAGTTCGCGGGCAAGACGAAGAACGGCGAGTTCGCGGACGTGCTGGCGCAGGTGGACGCCTACACGGGACGCCTGCTCGACGAAGTGGACCGCCTGCGAATTCGCGACAACACGATCTTCATTTTTTGTTCGGACAACGGCGCCGAGGCCACCGCGCCCTATCACGGCTTCAACGGTCCCTGGCGCGGAACCTACTTCACCGCGTTCGAAGGATCGCTGCGCGCACCCTGCCTGATTCGCTGGCCCGGGCGCATCCCGGCGGGCCTGATCAGCAACGAGATCGTGCATCAGATGGATCTGATGCCGACGCTCGCCCGCGTCACCGGCGCCAGGATGCCCGGCGATCGCGTGATCGACGGCGTGGATCAGCTCGACTTCCTGACGGGCAAACGCGAGACGTCGAACCGCGAGTCCGTGGTGATCTACCTCGCCAACGAGATCTACGGAGTCAAGTGGCGCAATTGGAAGATGATGACGCGGCAGGTGGATCGAGGCTTCGGCGAACCGGTGAAGCAGTTCAGTTTCCCGCTCTGGTACGACTTGCACACCGATCCCAAGGAAGAGAACCCGCTCGATCCCCGGTTCGTGGAGAACCTGTGGGTGCGATGGCCGGCGGGACAGGTGCTCTCCGATCATCAGGCGACGCTGCGCAAGGAACCGCCCATCAAACCGGGTACACCCGATCCGTGGATTCCCGCCGCGCGATAATTCGGGAGTGAAACTCGCACTCGCGCTCGCTTTTGCAATCGCCGCCACCGCTCAGGCGCCAAAGCCTACGCCGCGCACCGGCGCGAAGACGAAGAGATCGCGATCGTTAAGGAAGGGCCGCTCGCCGTGGAGCTGGAAGGAAAGCCGCACCGCGCGGGGCCGGGGTCGATGCTGTTCTTTGCGCCGGGCGAGTTGCATGGGATCAGGAACGGCGGTTCGGGACGGGCGTCGTACTACGTGATCCGGGCTGTCACGAAGACGAAGTAGGTTGCGATAGCATAGGACCCATGAGACTCGCGGCGCTCTGTCTTTGCGTGGCCGCGGCCGCCACGGCGGCCGATCCGTTCACGGCACAACAGCGCCGGTATTGGGCGTTCCAAAAGGTGGCGCGTCCGAAGCCTCCGGATGTGAAGAACCGCGCGTGGATTCGGAATCCGGTGGACGCGTTCGTGTTGGCGAGGCTCGAGGCCAAGGGAATCGCGCCGTCAACGGAAGCCGGCCGCGCCGGTCTGATCCGCCGCGCATCGCTCGATCTCACCGGTCTGCCGCCGTCGCCGGTGCAGGTGCGCGCGTTCGTGGCCGATCCTTCGCCCCGCGCGTTCGAGAAGGTGGTGGACGATCTGCTCGCGTCGCCGCACTATGGCGAGCGCTGGGGACGCCACTGGCTGGACGTCGCTCGATACGCTGAAAGCACCGGCTTCGAGGACGACGTCACTCGCCCCAACATCTGGCGTTATCGAGACTGGGTGATCGGCGCGCTCAACGACGACATGCCGTACGACCGGTTCATGCGGACGCAGATCGCCGGCGACGAGTTGTGGCCGGACGATCCGCGGGCTCGCATCGCCACCGCGTTCAACCGCCACTATCCGGAAGAGGGCAACAACAAGGATCTGCTGCTGGCGCGCCAGGAGATGCTGCACGACGTCACGTCGGTGACCGGAGCGGCGTTCCTCGGCCTCACCTTCGAGTGCGCCCGCTGCCACGATCACAAGTTCGATCCCATCCTTCAGAAGGATTACTACAAACTCCAGGCGTTCTTCGCCAACTCGAATCACGACGACCGTTTTCCGCTGGTCTCCGGCGGCGCGCTGCACGACTACGAACGGCGCATGGCGGAGTGGGAAGCGGCGACCAAACCCATCTGGGACGAGATGTCGGCGCTCCTGATGCCGCACCGGACCTTCACACCGGCGCAGTTGCTCGAGCGCTATCCCGATTACGCGATTCAAGCGGTGAAGGCCTCCGGCGACCGCCGCACGCCGCTCCAATCGTGGATGACGCATCTGCTCGAAAGCAAGAACTGCGGCACCTGCCCGCTTCGGCCCAAGCCGTGGCTGGATCCGTCGTTCAAGGGCGTAGCGTCGAAACTGAACGCGGCGGACAAGAAGCGATACCAGGAGCTCGAGGCCGAACTCGCCAAGCACGCGGACCGGAAGCCGGCCGAGATTCCGCGCGGATCCGGGATCGTCGACGTGGGTCCCGAAGCGCCACCGACGCACGTGCTCGGCGTCGGCCTCTACACGGCGCCCGGCGACGAGGTGGCACCCGGCTTCCCCGCGATTCTCGACGCACCGGCGCCGGTGATCGCCAAGCCTGCCGGGGTGAGATCCACCGGGCGGCGCACGGCGCTCGCCAACTGGCTGGCCGATCCCGCGAATCCTCTCCCCGCGCGCGTGATGGTGAACCGGGTTTGGCATCATCACTTCGGGACGGGGATCGCCGCGTCACCCGGCGATTTCGGCGTCATGGGCGGGCGGCCCAGCCACCCCGAACTGCTGGACTGGCTGGCATCTGAGTTCGTGCGCGAAGGCTGGAGCCTAAAGCGCCTGCATCGCACGATCGTGACATCGGCCGCCTACCGGCAGAGCTCGGAGAACCGGGAGGCGGCGCGCGCGGCGGATCCATCGAACAAGCTGCTGTGGCGCTTTCCGCCGCGACGTCTGGAGGCCGAGGCGATCCGCGATTCCGCGCTGCTGGTGGCGGGGCTGCTCGATCCGCGCACCGGCGGCCCGAGCGTGTTTCCTCCGCTGCCCGGGGGAACGCCCAAGCCTATCGGCGGCTGGGATCTGAGCAAGTCCGCCGGCGACCGGCAACGGCGTAGCGTCTACATCTTCGTGCGGCGCAACGATCCCTACCCGATGTTGAACGCGATCGATTTTCCGGACACACACGAATCGTGTTCGCGGCGCAGCCAGACCACCACCGCGCCCCAGGCGTTGACGCTGCTGAACGGCTCATTGACCGCCGAGTGGTCGCGCGAATTCGCGACTCGCGTGACTCGCGCCGGCGGACCGGTGCAGGCGAAGCAAGTGGAAGAAGCCTACGCACTGGCGTACGCCCGCAAGCCGGACGCCAGCGAAACCGACGCGGCGCTGACGTTTCTGGCGCGGCAATCCAAGGTCGCGGACGGACCGGCCGCGCTCGCCGACCTCTGTCTGATGCTGATGAACTCGAACGAATTCGTGTACCTGTACTGACCATGACGCACGCATCCACGCCCGGGTCACGCCGCCGGTTCCTGATGAATTCGGGCAGCGGCCTGGGCGCGCTCGCGCTCGCCGATCTGCTGAGCGCGGCCGAACCGCTCGCGCCAAGGACACCCCATCACCGGCCCCGCGCCAAATCGGTGATCTTCCTTTTCATGGAAGGCGGGCCGAGCCACATCGATTTGTTCGACCCCAAACCGGCGCTCGATAAACTGGCCGGACAAGTCACGCCCGAATCTTTCAAGCTGCCCGTCACAAGCGCCACCGGTTCGCACCGCATGCCGCTCGTCGCGTCGCGGCGGCAATGGAAGCGGCACGGCCAGAGCGGACTCTGGGTGTCGGACTGGTATCCGAACATCGCGCGGCACGCCGACAAGCTGGCTGTGATCCGGTCTTGCTGGGCGGACGGGTTGAATCACGTGGGATCGGTACGCCAGATGAACACCGGTTCGATTCTGGCCGGGCGGCCCTCGCTCGGCGCGTGGACCACGTATGGACTTGGCGCGTCGAACCGCAACATGCCGTCGTTCGTGGTGCTCACCGACGACCGCGTCGTGCGCGGCGGGCCCACCAACTGGAGTTCGGGCTTCCTGCCGGCTACCTATCAAGGCACGCACTTCCAGAAGGAAGGTCCGCCGATTCCGGATCTGGCCCCGCAAAAGGAAGTGGACGACCGCCGCCAGCGAGGCCGGCTGGATCTGCTGCGCGAGTTGAACCAGCGCCACGCCGGGCGCCATCCCGGCGACGACGAGCTGGACGCGCGCACCGAATCGTACGAACTCGCCTACCGGATGCAGTCCGCCGCTCCGGTGGCGGTGGACCTGGAATCGGAATCGGCCGCCACGCGCCGCCTCTACGGCATGGAGGACAAGGCCACCGCGCGCTTCGGAACCAACTGTCTGCTCGCGCGGCGGCTGGTGGAACATGGCGTCCGGTTCGTGGAAGTCTACTGCGGCAGCGGCAGCGGCTGGGACGCGCACACCGGACTCGAGGAGAACCACACCAAGTGGTGCGGCGCTTCGGACCGTCCCATCGCGGGGCTGCTCGCCGACCTCGAGGCGCGCGGACTGCTCGACGAGACGCTTGTCGTCTGGGGCGGCGAGTTCGGGCGCACCGCGTTCACCGACACCAATTCCACCGGCAAGGGCGCGCAGTACGGCCGCGATCACAACCCGTGGGGCTTCACCATGTGGATGGCGGGAGCCGGCATCAAGGCAGGCCAGACGATCGGCTCCACCGACGAGATCGGGTTCCGCGCCGTGGAGGAGCCGTATCACGTGCACGACCTGCATGCGACGATCCTGCATTTGCTAGGGATGAATCACCTGAACCTGACGCACCTCCACAACGGCCGCGCCGAGCGCGCCACGATCACCGGGGGCAAGCTGATCGCCGAAGCTCTCGCATGAGGAGATCCGAATGAACCGCCGCGATTTTCTCGCCGCCGCGGCCGCCACGCCGCTGGCCGCCCAGACCGCGCGTCCCAACGTGCTGTTCATCGCCGTGGACGATCTCGACTGCCGCATCGGCTGCTTCGGCGATCCGGTGGCTCGCACGCCCAACATCGACAGATTGGCGGCGCGCGGAGTCCGTTTCGAACGCGCCTACTGCCAATATCCGCTGTGCAACCCGACGCGGTCGTCGGTGTTGTCGGGCCGGTATCCGGTGAACACCGGCGTGCTCGACAACAACACATGGCTGCCGCTTCGCGAGGGCGAGTCGATTCTGCCGCGCTACTTCGAGCGCAACGGGTACGCGACGGCGGAGTTCGGCAAGATCTGGCACGGACCGAATCGCGGGTTCCGGCCTGACGATCCGATGCCCAAGATCGGCGGCTGGTTCACGGTGGACGAGCGGCGGCAACAACAGAAGGCGGACGCGGCGTATTGGGAGAATCACCAGTCGCCGTACCGGAACATGCGGCCGCCGGAGCCGAAGCAGTTCGCGTGGGCCAACGTGTACGGTCCGCTGCCGGACGACGATCCTGGCGTGGACGCTCCGATCGCGGACAAAGCGCTCGCCCAGCTCGACAAGATGACCGGGGCCGGAAAGCCGTTCTTCCTGTCGGTGGGATTCCATCGTCCGCACGTTCCGCTCACCGCGCCGAAGAAGTACTTCGACATGTTCGATCCGGCCGAGATGCGGCTGCCCGCCGACTTCGACACGGAACCGCGTCCGATCCCCGGCGTGCCGCGCGACGAGTTCCGCGCCAACATCGATCTGTTCGCCGCGCGGTCGTTCTCCGTGCACGAGGCTCGCGAGGCGATGCGCGCCTACTACGCCTGCACGGCGTACATGGACGCGCAAGTGGGCCGCCTGCTCGACAGACTGGCAACGGCGGGAGTGCTCGAAAACACGATCGTCCTGCTGTGGGGCGACCACGGCTGGCACCTCAGCGAGAAGGGCATGTGGGCCAAGGGCACGCTGTTCGAGACTTCCGCGCGCGGCCCGCTCATCGTGTCCGATCCCCGGCGCACGAAAGGGCAGGCGTCCAAACGCGTGGTGCAGTATCTGGACATCGCGCCGACGCTGGCCAGCCTGTGCGGACTTCCGAAAGCGCCGTGGCACGAAGGCACGCCGTTGACGCCGCTGCTCGACAACCCGCGAGCGGAGTGGAGCCGGCCTGCGTACACAGTGCAGGCACGCGGCTGGTTCATCGGACGATCCGTGCGCACCGAACGCTGGCGCTACACCGAATGGGACGAAGGGCGGCGCGGGAGCGCGCTCTACGATCACGACGCCGATCCGAACGAGATGCGCAACCTGGCGGCCGATCCGAAGCAAGAGGCCACTGTGGGCGAACTACGGAAGCTTCTGCGAAGCGGGCCGGTGTCACGCGATCCGGGGGCTTGATCGTTCGGGTACAATGCCTCCTTGGAGATCTCCAACCCAGCGGACTTCCAAACCGCGAAGCCCCCGCATTTCCTCTTGTGCCACCAGGAGTTTCTCGAGAAGCTCGAGGAGAACCGTAACCATCCGCTCGGCAAGCGCACGGCGCTGATCCTTCAGCGGATGAGCGTGGATCCTGGCCGGCTCCACTACAAGGCGACCCACGGCGCCAACCGCGGTTGGCGGCGATCGCGCCTGGGCGGCGGCGGCGGATCGCACTTTTACGCGTGGTGGGCTCCGAAAGGCGCGCCTCCCGTGAAGGCCGCCTCGGGAGTAGCGGGTGTTGCCGACGGCGCCATCTTCCTGCGCGACATCCGCCATCACGACGATCACAGCCCGCTCCCGGCCGGCGACCCCGGCTCCGACTATCTGCCGATGACGGTGCCGGAGATCCGCAATGAGATCTTCGCCCCATCGCCGTGGACTCCGGTGCAGGCGCGCTTCGCCAAAGCCAAGGGAGTCGCGCGTGTCCTGCGGGGACATCCCGGTTCCGGCAAGACCACCGCGCTGCTCCACGCGGCGGACCTGGCCGGCGGCCGCCGCGTGTTGTATCTGACCTTCTCCACGGACTTGGCGGCGCTGGCGCGCGACTACTTCGACCGCTATTGCGCCGCGTCCCGCGAGTTCACCGTCCTCACCTACCCGGACTTTATCCGCCAGCTCACCCGGACCGCGGCCCCGCCCGCCAACGACGACGCGAAAGCCCGGTTCCGGCGCGACCTGGCCCCACATGGCCGCGCCATCGGCCCCTGGGGCGCCGAGATCCCCGCGCTTTACGACGAGTTCCACGCGCATCTGATCGGCGCGGCTTTGCCCGAAGCGGCTGGATGGTTCGCGAAGGCGGAGCGCGTCCGCCTGCCGGAGGCCGCCTACCGGAGCCAACGCGCGAAGTACCTGGGACCGCAATTGGCCAACTTCGCGCTCGACGCGGCCAACCGCCTGGACCGCGCCGATCCGGCGCCGCTCGCCGACCGCTACTTCCCCGAACTGGCGCTCGCCTGGCGCGCCGCGCACGCACTCGCCAGTTCGAAGACGCCCAACGTCAATCCGGCTTTCCTCGAATTCGACTGCATCGCGGTGGACGAATGCCAGGATCTGACGCCGCTCGAATCGTACGTGGTGGCGGCGCTGGCGCGGCGGCTCAACGCGGCCGGCGCCGCGCCGTTGTTGATCGCCGGCGACGAGGCGCAGACGGTCCGCCCCACCGACTTCGAGTGGGCCTGGCTCAATGGCATTCTCCACTCCACGGTGGCGACGCCGCTCGACTTCCATCTGGCGGTGAACCTGCGCAGCCCGCGGCGCATCGCGACACTGGTCAACCGCGTGTGGGACCTCTACCGCACGCTCGACAAGCAGGACCGGCCCTCCGGCTCCGGCTACGCCGAGATCGAGGACGATTCGCCGGATCAGGTGATTTACGCCACGGTCTCGCCGGCCGGACTCGAGCCGCTGATCGAGGATCTGGCGCAACGCGAGGGCGCGGCGATCATCGCGATGGAAGAGAGCGCCGTGCCGGAGCGGCTGAAGCCGTACGTCCTGACGCCGGTGGAAGCCAAGGGGCTGGACTTCCACACCGTGTGCGTTCTCGAGGCCGGTCCGGCGTTGCGGCGGCTGGTGGATCAGGTTCGCCACGTGGGCAGCCCGGCCGATCCCGTGCGGCGCCGGCTCACGATCGACAAGCTGCGCGTGGCGCTGTCCCGGCCCACGGAACGGCTGATCTGGGTGGACGTGAATCCTCCGCCCGATACCGTCGGCGAGGTGAAGTTCTTCCTGCGCGAGCCGGGAGAGCACAATCTCCCTCCGGTGACCGCGGAGGCGCTCATCAAGACGCTCGGCGAGGAGGATCTGGACCGCGAGGAGCGCATCCAGCGGTGCCGGCACGACGCGCGCCAGTTGGTGGCGGTGAAGCCCGATCTGGCATGGTCCCGGGCGCAACAGGCAGTGGGACTGCTCGGCGCACCGAAGACCCCCGGCGCGGTGGAAGACGAAACGGTGAGGCAGGCGGCCTTCGAGACCTTGTCCGAGGTCTGCTTCCAACTGGCGTTCCGAAAGGCGAAGCTAGCGCCGGAACTCGGCAATCCGGAACTGTTTGTCGAGTCCGCGGTCGCCGCGCGGCGAGCGGGAAACGCGGAGCAGGCCGAGGTGATTTCGATGGCGGGCGACATCGCCAGGGCCACTCCGGCCAACCGCGCCGAATCCATCTCGATTTTCATCCAGGGCTTCACGGCGGCCCGCGCCAAGCTCGATTCGTGGTTCGCGGCGGAGACGGCCCCGCGCGCCGAAGAGTGGATCGCGGAGCTCGAACGGCTGATCCCGGCCGGCGATAATGGCTTGGCCGCCGTCCGGACGCTGCCAGGCTTCTTCGAAGCGGCGGGGCTGCCCGGCGCCAAGGAGCGCGCCGATGCGCTGTGCGTCCGCGCAATTCAACAACTGATCAAAAACAAGCGGTGGACATCCGCTCTCGAGGCCTTGAAGCTTTCCACCAAGCGCTTGCCGAAGCTCGAGGCCGAAGTCCACGAGGAGCTGAGCAACTACTCCGAGGCCGGCGCGTTGTACCGCGAGACCGGCGAGCCGGAGAAGGCGCTTCGCTGCTACCGCCAAGCGGCGGACTTCCAGCGCGCGCTCGAGATGGTGCGCGAAATCGGCGAACATCCGGCGCGCGAGTCGCTCGAGTGGTTGCATTCGTTGAACGCGGTGATAGGCAAGCGGCCGGAGAAGTTCGCGCGCGTGATGACGATGCCGGAGAAGAAGATCCTCGAGGAGATCATGGAACGAGCGCTCGGCGTGCAGCGCAAGAAGGCCGTGAAGCGAGCAGCCGTCAAGAAGGCGACCAAGGCAGTGAAGAAAGCGCCCGCCCGCAAGGCCGCGGGACGAGTTCCGTTTTAACCGGTGACGACGCACCGGTTCGCGATGGCCTTCACCGCCTGGGCGCTGTGCGGACTCTACGTACCCTACAGCCTCGGCTGGCAGGCGCTGGACCCGCTGCTGCTGTGCGGCTGCGCGTTGCTGGGGGCGCTGTTCGCCGGTCCGATGGCGGTGGAGGGACATCCCGTGCGCGCGGCGTGGCTGGTGGGAACCTGCGTCTCCGCCGCGATCCTGGCGTCGATTCCGGCGGTGGTGAGCCTGCTGTGGAGTCCGCCGCGCCTGCTGCTTCCACCGCCCGCGACGGCCGCGAAATCGCTGGTGGTGGCGGTGTTCGCGGCGGGAGCCTTTGCGTTCGCCGGAGCCGCCTTGGCGCGGCGCCGGCCGGGAGCGGGAGCGGCGTGGGGGATCCGCGCGGCCATGGCTGGAACGGCCGCCCTCTACGCCGTTTCGCCGGGTGACGCGATCCTCGGTCTGATGGCCGCCACGATGCCGGCGGCGTGCCTTGTGGCGTCGCTCGTCCGGGGGCGAAAGGGTACGGAAAAGGGGGCCGGCGTGATATCCTGACGTTTTTGATACCCAGGAGATCATAATGTCCTCCATCGACGTTCCGCTTCGCGACGGGGGGTTCGGAAAAACCCAGCGCCGCGACAACTGGTGGCTCACGCCACTGCTCACTTTCCTCGGTTTGGGCGGCTTTTTGGTATATGCGAATTGGGCTGCGTTCCAGGGAGCCCACTACCATTTCGGGCCGTATCTTTCGCCGATGTATTCACCCGAATTGTGGGGCGACTCGCCGCACGCCTGGTTTGGAACCAAGCCCTCGTGGTGGCCCTCGTTCCTTCCCTTCAGCCCCGCGCTGCTGATCCTGTGGATGCCCGGCGGCTTCCGCTTCACTTGCTACTACTATCGCGGCGCCTACTACAAAGCGTTTTGGGCCGATCCGCCGTCGTGCACGATCGGCGAGCCGCGCAAGACCTACCGCGGCGAACGCTCGTTCCCGCTGATTATCCAGAATATTCACCGCTATTTTCTTTACCTGGCTTTGATATTCATCATGGTCCTGGCCTGGGACGCCTACCTGGCGTACTGGTTCGACGACGGCGCGGGCTCGGCGAAGTTCGGAATCGGCGTCGGGAGCCTGGTGCTCACCATCAATCCCATTCTGCTCGGCGGCTACACTCTGGGCTGCCATTCCCTGCGCCACCTGATCGGCGGGCGCGTGGACGAGCTTTCGAAATCGGAAGGCCGCATGAAGGCCTATGATTGCGTCACCTGCCTGAACAAAAAGCATATGGTTTGGGCGTGGTGCAGCCTGATCTGGGTGGCGTTCACCGATCTGTACGTCCGCCTGTGCTCGATGGGCATCTGGTCGGATTGGAGGATCGTCTAGTGCCCGAATATCAAACTTTCGAACACGATGTGTTGGTGATCGGCGCGGGCGGCGCGGGTTTGCGCGCGGCCGTGGAAGCGTCCGGCGCCGGCGCCAAGGTCTGCGTCGTGAGCAAGTCCCTGCTCGGCAAGGCGCACACCGTGATGGCCGAAGGCGGCATGGCCGCGGCCATGGCCAACGTCGACGACCGCGATAGCTGGAGGGTCCACTTCGCCGACACCATGCGCGGCGGGCAGTACCTGAACAATCCCCGCATGGCGGAGCTGCATGCCAAGGAAGCGCCAGACCGGGTCCGCGAACTGGAGGCCTGGGGCGCGTTGTTCGACCGCACCAAGGACGGCCGGATCCTGCAGCGCAACTTCGGCGGGCACCGCTATCCGCGGCTGGCTCACGTCGGCGATCGCACGGGTCTGGAAATGATCCGGACATTGCAGGATCACGGCATTCACCAAGGCATCGATTTCCAGATGGAAGTCACCTGCGTCACGCTGCTCAAGGATGGCGACCGCATTGCCGGCGCGTTCGGATACGACCGCGAAAAGGGCCGCTTCAAGATTTTCCGCGCCAAGGCCGTGGTGCTCGCCACCGGCGGCATCGGCCGCGCCTACAAAATCACGTCGAATTCCTGGGAATACACGGGTGACGGGCACGCGCTGGCCTATCACGCCGGAGCCTCGCTGCTCGACATGGAGTTCGTCCAGTTCCACC
>SYLY01000326.1 GCA_005808475.1 Acidobacteriota bacterium | reverse complement strand
GATCGTGAGAGGTCGGCCGACTCTCCCACTGCTGGGGAATCCACGCCACCTCCTCGCACTCATCCACTCTACGGTACCCGAACCGCTCGCAAATGTCCAGCAAAATCAGGGGCCTGAACAGTTACCTTGCGATTCACCGCCAACTGCTCGGCAATCGCAACGTCGGAGTTGCCATCGGCCGCAGCCAGCACAATGCGGCAGCGCAGGGACACTTGCTGCGGGGTTCCGTGAGCATTCACCCACTGCTGGAGTTGGGCGCGCTCGTCCAAGGAGATCTCGACAGAAGGCATTCCCGAGGATACCCGAGAATGCTGCTCCATGTCCAGTTATTTGCTGGACACTACACTAGTGTTTTTCGCCGGCGGCAAGAAGCGTCTCGAAATGAGGCGCTTCTTCCTCTTCACATTATCAAGGCCGGCGCGAGTCAGATCTGGTCGCGGAACAATATCTTCAACATCCGTTCGGAAATCGGCGCGTATACATTCAATTCAACAACCGCAACAGCACGCCGCCACCTCAGCCTCCGTGTGGATGTGCGGAGAGATCCGCCGATGGCCGGGGGGGGGGGCCGCAAAGCCCCAAAGGGATAACTGGGCAGCAGGGATCGAACTGGCGGCAATACGCTCTCGCCATCGCGGAGGCGTTGGAGCAAGCGATTCGCAATGGCCGAGTCCTTCCGTGAATAGCTGACGAATCAATAAGGTCTTGCGACGGCCGGCGGTATGTTTGGGGTCATTGCGGTCCAGCAATGAGATTGCACTAGGTCTAGCCTGATCGGAGATCATCTGGCCCCGCCCAACTCGGCCGGGCCAGGGGTGAACGAGACTCTTACCGAGAAACTTCCGACATTGTTGAATTGAACCAAATCGTTGACATCAAAAGCGACGCAACCTGGGGCATTGGCGTGGATCGCCTGCCCATTGCCACACATCCTCCACTCATTCTCGTTCGAAAGGTGGCATAGCAAACCTCCATGGTTGATCGCCCGGTCGATCGAGTAGACATCGACCGGCAACCCGAGGAATCCGCTCGGGCGGCCCATGGGGGTAGTCGAACCAACGATCTTGCCGAGCTGTATCGTGCCGGAAGGTTCGATATTGATGGTCTCACCGCGGTTGTAACAAAGAGTCTTGCCCGCGACATACCCAGCTACCTCGACCGTCTCGACTCGTGGACCACCGGATGGACGCGCCAGCGCGAGATCCCTCATCATGCACTCGCGCCGAGCCGCGTCCAACCGCGCTCTCATCAGCCGGTGGTCGGATCTTAAGTTCTCCAGATCGTACGCTTGATACACCGAGGCGCTGATCGCTACCATCGAAACCACCACGGCCAAATACAGGAACGCCGCCAAAAGCGCCGGACTTTGGCGCTCGGCCCAGCCCGGCAGCCGTGCTTCGGTCTGTTGGTCGCTTCCGGATTGGCCTTGGTCGTCAAGTTTAGCGGCAGGCATCAATCAGTCTCCGGAAGAGCCCGCGCGCCGTGTCGGCGGTAACAGAGTCGACGGTCATTGTCATGAAATTCAACCGGCCCCTGGACTCGCAAACGGCCCGGACCTCCGAGATCAGGAGCGAATAGAAGCTTTCGGCCGGGGTATCCGCGCTTGACTCGGAGCCGACGGTTGAAGCAGCCGTGCTGAACAGATTTCCGCCAATGATGACAAGGGCCACCGCGCGAAGGCTGTCACTCCAGGATGCCATCCGAAGCAACGGCTCGAGGGTGTATCGGTTGAGGTACTTGGCATTGTCGTCCAATTGGGTGCGGAGGCCCTGCTCCGTAAGACGCCCCTCGGCGCTGGGACGAGCATTGACCACGAAGACGATGGCGTCGATCTTTCGTCCCCGGGATATCCTGAAGATCGTCCTGGAGCCGTCCACGACGATCTGGGAAGGCCTGGACCCGTCGTAGTCCACGATGTGAATTGCCTCGGCGGCGGACGCCTCGAGGTCCAGCCGCAGGTTGTAGGTGTATTCTGCGGCGCTACTCAGGGTTGGCCGCTTATCGGTCCCCTTGACGCCGCCGTCAACGACGAGTGCGCGTAACAATGCTGTTTTCCCGCTCCCCGGGGGGCCGTAGAGCAGAACCCGTCGCCCCCTGGGCGGATGAAGGACCGAGGAAAACCTCGGTTGATAGGCCAACTCCATGGCGACTGCGAGAGCGGCGCACACCGATGCACCTACCGCAGTGATCGCTGGATGGTTGGACTGGTAGATCGTGCCAACATAAGTGACCCCGAAGATTGCGAGGGGCACGGAGACCATGATGAATAGGCTAACAGGGGCTGCCATGTTCCGATCTCCTCACCTGTTGCCGCCTCTCACCGATTTGACTCCGGGCCATGCCGAGGCCTTCAGTATCCGGTTCGGGGTGCGGTCCTGATCCGGCAGTCCGACGCCAAACAGGCCGCCTCCAGTTCGCAAGATTCTTGTCGAGGATAGTTCGCGGCGGAATCCCCCGGCTGTTCTAACCATTGTCCACCCCGTCAAACGGTTCGATGCCGAGTTGTCCCAGGACCCTCGCGGTGCTATCGCCGTATCGAGCGGTTCGCTCCAATACTGGCTCATCGGACGCACGAACGCCGCAGCCCATGACCACGGTCAACCGGGTTCCGGTCATGGATTCAATCCGCCGTGGAGGTGAGGTGAAGACGCGCGAAGAACGGCAACGGTGGCTAGCATCATGGGCCCTGAGAAGTCCAGACTTTACTATATACCCTGGCTACCCCATTCTGAATGCGACGCGTGTCGGCCGGACTTGGAGCAGCAGCGCTTTGACGCCAGGCCAAGGCTTCGCCGAGAGGGGAGAGACGCGGCTACTTCGGGGAGATGCATACGCCTGGAGGGAACTCGCGGCGGTCCGGGCCGAACGCTGGGCGCACCTCCAAGTACTGGTCGAGGTGTCTGCCCTGGTGAATCAAGGGGCGATCGAGATCGCGAAAGAAGGGGGTTGGATTAACAGGATTGCCATCCAATTGAGCAGCCCACACGTAGGGGGTAATGTCGCGGTCGACGTGCCGTCTCAGTCTTGAAAACGTCAGATCGAAGCCAGGGGATACGCGGTCAGCCGATCCCGCCGCGACCGTCGTGCGAATCAGTTTTCCCGTAACGTCGTAAATCGCCTGATGGCCTGAGCCGTCCTGTGCCGTCACCGAGCGAAGCTCCCATGCTGCACCAGGATGGTACTTCGTGTCCACGCGGCGTATGCTGGGCCAGAATCGCGGATTGCAGCCGCCGGGCTCCGGATTGAGCCCATCGGCGGCGAGACTCGAATAGACCGGTGGTAAGCGTTCGATCCACGCCATGTCCTTTCGTTCCTCCAGAAGCCATCGGCGAAAGGCGATTTCCGTGGATCGCGGGATCACGACGAGATCGAGTTCCGCTCGCGCGCGATCCTCGGTTTCCGCTTCCAACCGGATGACGTGAACGGTGTTGAACGCCGGTTCGTCGCCGTAGTCGAGTGTCCCCTCACCGAGCCAACGTCCATTGGCACTCCAGGCCGCAACGCGACGCGTTCGGACCAACTCCGAAAGATCGAGCCGGTGGGATGGAGCCCAGATGACCGGTGCTACGCAACTAGGCGCGATGACAGTACGTGTGGCGGGTCCGGAGTCGAATGTTCCGCAATCTCCAGCGGTAGGGAGTACGGACTCTTTATGGAGAGAGAGGAAAACGATCAAAGCCGTCACCACTGCCAGGGCGACTCCAACTGGGAACCGCGGCGATCGTCCTGGTGCTGCTCCAAGCATCCTTCAGGAGAGTTCTTCCGGCGCCTCCGGTCCATCGAGTTCGAACATGTAGATCTCCTCGAGTTTGGCGCCGGGCTTCAGCAGCGCGATCTCCTTGATGAAGCCCGTGCGGAGGTCGTAGACCCAGCCGTGGACCTTGGGAGCCTGCTCGCGCCGCCACGATTTCTGCACGATCGACGTTTCCGCCAGTTTCTGCACCTGCTCGTGAACGTTCAATTCCACCAGCCGGTCGAAGCGCGCCTGCGGATCGCCGATCGATTCCAGTTCCCGGGCGTGGAGCCGGTACACGTCTTTGATGTGGCGCAGCCACTTGTTGATCAGCCCGAGGTCGGCGCGGGTCATGGCGTTCTTGACGCCGCCGCAGTTGTAGCGGCCGCACACGATGATGTGCTTGACCTTCAGGACTTCCACCGCGTATTGCAACACGCTGAGCATGTTGAAGTCGGTGTGGATGACCAGATTCGCCACGTTGCGGTGCACGAAAAGCTCGCCCGGCTCGGTGCCGGTGATGTCCTCGGCGGGGACTCGCGAATCGGAACATCCGATCCAGAGGAACTCGGGCTTCTGGTCCTTGGACGACCGCTCGAAGAACTCGGGATCGACGCTGAGCTTGTCGCTCACCCAGGCCTTGTTGGCCAGAAGCAACTTGTTGTAGCTATCCATTATTTACCTCGGGCTGTTTGCGCAGCGCCTTGCCATGCAGGTTCTTGATCTCCAGTCCGATGTTTTTGTACGGAGCCGATTTCTGGAAATCCTCGATCACCTCGATGATGTCGCGGTCGATGTAGGGAGACCGGGTGGCGTCCAGATACAGGATGGAGTTGTCGGGGATCGCGCGGAGCTTGGTGCGCAACTCCCCCTTGTTGACGAACGTGGCGTCCTTGTTGAACCGCAGCAGATACCAGTGGTCCTGACTCACCACGGTGAACGCGGCGTGCCGGTTGGCGCGAATGACGAAAAGCAGGCCCACGGCGAGTCCGATCAGGACGCCCTTCAGCAGATCGGTGAACACGATCGCGGCCACCGTGATCAGGAACGGCGCGTATTGATCGGCGCCGAGGGATCGCATGTTTTTGTAGAGCTTCAGGTTGGTGAGTTTGTATCCCAGCATGATCAGCACGGCGGCCAAGCTCGCCAGCGGCGTCAGGTTCAGAATGTGGGGGATCAGCATCGCCGATCCGAACAGAAGCACGACGTGCACGAACGACGAGACCCAGGTTCGCGCGCCGGCGTACACGTTGGCCGACGTTCGAACCACCACGGAGGTGACCGGCAGGCCGCCGAGCAAACCCGATATGGCATTGCCGATTCCCTGAGCGCGCAACTCGCGGTTCGGCGGCGAGATGCGGCGGTACGGGTCGAGGCGGTCCGCCGCTTCCACCGAAAGCAGGCTCTCCAGACTACCGACGATCGCCAAGGTGGCGGCCGCGATCCAAACCTCCTTGCGGTAGATCGCATGAAAGTCCGGCGCGGTGAATGGCGACAGGAAACCGTTCGGGCCTTGAAGAACAGGCAGGGCGACCAGATGATCGGGATCGGTCAGCTTCAGTCCCGTGCCCAGCCATCCGAAGGCTTCGTTCATCAAGATGCCCAGCGCCACCACCACCAAGGGGCCGGGAACCACCTTGAAGAACTTGCGGCCCGCGTAGGCCATTCGATCCCACGCCAGCAGCACGGCGATGCTGACAAGCGAGATCGTTACCGCTCCGGGGCTGGCGGTCTGGAATCCGCTGACGATGTCGGAGAGCGTATTACCGCCCGCCTTGTCGAAAAAGGAGAAGTCGCCTTCGAAATCGCGATCGCGGCCGAGGGCGTGGGGAATCTGCTTGAGGATGATCACCAGACCGATCGCCGCGAGCATCCCCTTGATCACACTATTGGGAACGAAGTCGGCGACGGCGCCCGCGCCCGACAAGCCGAGCAGTACCTGCACGTCTTCGAGCGGCACGTCCTGTTTGAGAAGGTCTGTCACCACCGCGACGCGGAACGAATGCGGCGAGAACAGCTCCGGCAGTCCGGCGTTCTTCAGGCGCCGCTCGAGCATCTGGCGCATGAGGTGGTCGGAAAATCGCTGGTCGGTGAGCGCCCGTTTCTTTCGTTCCGCCGAGCGAAAGAGGGGCGTCGTTTTCGGATCGGCCTCGATGCCCGCAGCTTCGATGTAGGCGCGCAGCCAGGCTTCGAGATCGCGCCGGACCGGGATCTCCCGTTCCTTGCCGCCCTTTTCCTGAAAGCGCAGGGCGCGCTGATCGCCGAGATCGCGATAATCGACGAGCCGCAGTTTTGCGATGGCTCCGACCCGCGCGCCGGTGTAGGCTAGCACGCCGATGACGGCCCGGTCGCGCAGGCCCACCACATGTGCGGTGTCGATGGAGCGCAGGAGCGTGCGCGCCTGTTCGATGCTGATTTCGGCGGTCCGGCCCTCCATGACGGAGTGGCGGATGCCGCGCACGGAGGCGAAGGGGTTGAGCACCACGGCGTGCCGGTTGACCATGGCGTCGAAGAAATGCCGGAGGGCCGCGAGGGCCTGGTTCTTGGTGGGGGTCGAGCCTTCGAGGGTGTTGATGAACTCCCCGGCCAGATCCGGCGTGATTTTGACCAGTTCAAGCCCGCGCTGTTCGCACCAGAGGAGAAATCGATCCACGATGCGGGCATAGGCGCGGCGTGTGTGCGTTGCCGACGGAGGCCTTGAAGAATTCGTCTTAGGCGAAGCGCGCGTTGCCACCGGCACGGGCACAATCGCCGGAACGGCGTGGGAGACGAGGGGAGAAGCGCCAGCGGGGACGAGGGCGGCGGTATCGGGGGATGGCAGAGCGGTCATCACAGGCCTTTCATTACCGCAGCGTAACGGACATCTCGCCATGGTCCTTGCGGGTCGAGGTCACGGCGATATCGATGTCGTGTCCGAGCGCCTGGAGGAAATCCATCAGGCGTTCGACGGAGAACGTGCCGGACTGGCCGCGCATCAGGCTCGACACATGGGGCTGCTTGATGCCGAGGAGCGCGCCCGCCTGAACCTGGGTGAGTTTCCGGTCCTTGATGGTCCGGTAGATTTGCAGGATGAGCTTGGCCTTGAGAAGCTCCTGTTCCGGGTTGTCCATACCGAGGTCGGCGAACACATTGCCGCTCGACTCGGTGATGCGGATCGGTTTTTCGGATTTCTTCGCGAACTTGGTCGTCATGGTCAGTTCTGCCTTTCTCTGTGATCCCGTTCCGCCGCCGCCAGGCGTTTCTTAATGAGGTCGAGGTCCGTCCGTGGCGTGGCGATGCCTTTCTTCGATTTCTTCTGAAACGCATGCAGCACGTAGAGGACCCCGGCAAACCGTACGGTGTAGACGGCCCGCCAAGTATCGCTTTCATGGTCCGCGACGATTTCGAGCACGGAGCGTCCACCAAACCCCTCGAGGGCCTTTACGGCCGGATACTCTTCGCCCGCTTGCGCCGCATAGAGCGCCTGCCCGAAATGGCGTTGGACCGCCTTGGGAAAGGATTTCAAATCCCGCCGCGCCGATCCCATCCACCGGACGCAACTTCCGGTCCATACATACAGGTAAACATATACACGTATATTCGTCAAGGGATATCTTTCTGTTTGGCGCGGCGGGCGGCCAACTCCTGGCGGAGCTTGTTCCAATACTCCGGCGCGACGGGAACGGGATCGCCGCCATCGAGTCCTTCGAGGAGCAGGGCTTCGAGCCGGTCCTGGGCCCGTTGCTTCTGATCGCGGCGGACGAGCTCGCGGATGTACTCGCTGGCGCTGCCATAGCCGCCGCTCTGGACCAACTCATCGACGAAGGCCTTCATGGATTCCGGGAGGGAGATGTTCATCGAGGCAGGCATGGCTGATGCTCGGGGCGGGGGTACCGCTTCACCCCAGCAGCGATGGCAAAGGTTGTCAAGTGGTGCCATTCAGTCGCACCCGTTTGGCGCGCCGTTATTAGTTAGACGGTAACAGACTATATCGTCTATTTATACATATCGGTTGACGTGTATCATCGATTCATTCATCTAAAAGTCGAACAACATTCTGGCAGAGGGGCGCCATGCCACCACTTGCTTGCATCGGCGCGTATCTTGACCAGTTCGGCGCTTCCATGAGCGTGCGGGTCCTGGCCGAATTCCCGCCGCTCCAGTCTGCCCGCACGGGCATAGACTCTGATTTCGCTGTTGAATTCATCGAGGAGTGCTGCGTGGCGTGGCCGCCGATTCGTTCAGCGGCAAAGCGCGTCAACTCTATGAGTGCTACCGCCCGTGGGCCGAGGGCGCGGGCGAGAACACCATCACGGAGACGCTGTTCGGCAGGCGGCTGAAGGATCGGGGCTTCGACAAAGAACACCGGCGGCACGGCACGGTCTACGCCGGCATCGCCCTCAGGGCTCAAGGCGGCGTCGCGGGAGAAGAGGTGTGAAGGGTTTTCGGCGTGACAGGTTGTGATGCCTTTTTCTTGCATTTGAGCAATTATGCTCACCAGGATATTCACCCCGGAAGCGAGGAGAGCCGGGAGTTGGTGCGCGATTTCCTGCGATTCCAGAGCCGGGATTACGAGATCCAAGTGGGCGAGACCGCGCGGACGCGCTATCTGGCGGATCGCGCAACGGCGGCGATGGCTTTGCGGGAGCGGGACGCGCAGGTGGAAGCCGAGGTCGACCGGCTGTCGCATCTGCTCGAAGCGCGGTCGAGCGAACGGATGCAATGGGTGCTGTACTTCATCGCGGTGAGCGGCGTGTTCCAAATCGTGTGCTCGTACTTCACGCTCGACAACGATCAGAAGAGGCTGGCTTGGTGGACGCTCCCGGTGCTGGGCGTGCTGGCGATGGTGTGCGTGGCGCTCATCCGGCGGATCGACCGCAAGCGCGGTTGACCGCGAACTTGGCGGGGCGTTTGACTCCCCCGCCGGGGCCTGCGGTATCATGGTCGAAGCGAATTCGCCTTTTCGGACATGCAGCACGATCGCTTGTCCGCACATTCTGAAGGAGTATCGATATGGGACCGTTGGGCTGGCAGGAGACCATTTTCATCTTCGTCCTCGCCCTGCTCATCTTCGGGCCGAAGAAGCTGCCGGAATTGGGCAAGACGATCGGCAAGGCGATGACCGAGTTCCGGCGCGCGTCGAGCGAGCTGAAGTCCACCTGGGACCGCGAAATGACCGCTCTCGAGCGCGAGACCGAGTCGGTCAAGGAAGTGACGCAGAAGTACGACAACCAGATCCAGAGTTCGTACGACGACGGCTACTCCTACTACGATTCCGGATATGAGTATGGAAAGGATTCGTCCACCACGGACGCATCCGCCGATTCCAACGTAAGCGCTTCCGCAACTCAGGGCGCTGAACCGGCCGCCACGGCAAGCGAAGCTGCCCCGGCGGGCGCCGATTCGACGGTAGCGGCGGTTGCCGAGGCTCCTCAGCCTCCGGCCGATGCCATCAGCCCCGAGACGCGCCCTGCCGGAGAGGCCAAGGCTTGACATGTGACGGGAGGTCCGCGAGGCGCCCGTTAATCCCATGAGTCCGGAAGACAACAAGCAGGGGCCACCCGCGCCCCCTTCCCCCGAAACCGTCCCCGCCGCCGGAGAGGCGTCCGTATCGCACGAGCAGCGGACCGACGCCACCGGTACATACGATACCTACTACGACGACTACGGCTACGAGCAGCCGTATCCCGATGGCAACCAGACCGGCCCTCCGGAAACGGCGGTGGTTCCCGCGGTTCCCGCCGCGGTTCCCGCGCCAGAGACGCCGCCTCCTCCGCCGCCTCCGTCAACCCCTCCGGCCGAGGAGCCCGAGGATGACGACGGAATGCTGCGCATGTCGTTCCTCGAACATCTCGAGGAGTTGCGGACCCGGCTGATCCAGGCCCTGATGGGCATGGGTGTGGCATTCGTCGGCAGCCTTTTCTTCGCCGACCGGATCTGGACCGCGATCCGCGAGCCGGCGACGCAGGCGCTGAAGCAGGCCGGCGCCGAGCGCACCAAGCTGATCGCGCTGACACCCACCGAATCGTTCTCCATTCTTTGGGTGAAGATTCCGGTATTGGCGGCGCTTTTCATCGCGTCGCCGTGGATCCTGTACCAGGTTTGGTCCTTCGTCGCGCCGGGATTGTACAAGCACGAGCGCCGCTGGGCCGCGCCATTCATCATCTCCTCGGCGAGTCTGTTCATCATCGGCGGGCTGTTCGCCTACTACGTGGCGTTCCCGCTGGGCCTGGCGTTTCTGCTGGGAATCGGCGTGGGGTCGGAAGTCGAGCCGATGATCTCCATCGCCGAGTACTTCGATCTGTTCTTCAACGTGACGGTGGGAATGGGCGCGGTGTTCGAACTGCCGATCCTGATCTTCTTCCTGTCGCTGTTGCGGATCGTGACGCCGCACTTCCTGGTGAGGAACTCCCGGTACGCGATTCTCCTGATCGTGATCGTCGCGGCGGTGATCACGCCCACGCCGGACGTGATCAACCTGATGCTGATCTCGGTGCCGATGATCGTGCTCTACTTCAGCGGGGTGCTGGCGAGCTACCTGCTGTGGCTGAGCCGGGAGAACCAGAAGTTCCCGTGGATGCTGATCCTGCTGGCCGTGTTCGGCACGGCGCTCGTCCTGGCGAGCTTCGCGTTCGCGGCGGTGCGTGTGTATGGTTTCAAGCTGGTGACGCACTGGCCGTACCTGGTGAAGTAGGCCGAACCCGGCCGCGCTCGCCGCGCTCGTCGACGCTGGAGCGCGAGGAGCGCCTGATGAGCGACACGGTCCGAGGCGCCCGCCCAGTTGCGCGAGACGACTCGCCGGGGCGGCGGCTGGCGCGGCGGGTGTTGCGAAACGCGACCATGGGCGTGGGCGGCCGCACCAAGGATCTCGAGTACGCCAAACTGGTGGACCGGTACCGTCCCGCCGGAGGGCGCGAGCCTCGCAAGCAGTAACGCGCCAGCGCGACTCGCGGCTATGCTACCCTCGACATGAGCCCGAGGCTCGATCATTCACAAGGAGTGCGCATGAACAGAAGAGCTCTTCTGGTTTCGGCGGCGGGGGTGCTGGCTCTGCAGGCACAAGCTCCCAAGACCCATCTCAAGAAAGGCGACATGGCGCCGGACCTCAAGCTCCGCGCCACGAACGGCCAGACGGTCGCGTTGTCGGAATTCCGCGGCAAGAGCACCGTCGTGCTGGCCTTCTTCCCGGCCGCCTTTACCGGTGGTTGAACGAAGGAAATGAAGGCGTATCAGGCTGATATCGCCAAATTCGAAGCGGCCGGCGCGAAGGTGTTCGGGCTGTCCACCGACAACTCGCCCAGCCAGGCTCACTGGGCCAAGGAAGAGGGCTTCCAGTTCCCCATCCTGAGCGATTTCCTCAAGAAAACGTCAGCGGACTACGGAGTGCTCGCACCGAGCGGCGTCTCCAACCGCACCACCTTCGTCGTGAACGCGGAAGGTAAGATCGAGGATATCATTGAAGGCTCCGGGGCCATCGATCCGAGCAGCGCCCTGACCTCTTGCAGCCGCCTGAAGCACTAGTAGAGTCTCCCGCTCCACGAACCCGCCTGACGGGCAGGGATTGGTATCGCATCGCGGCCATCCTTGCCCTTATGGCGGGTTCGTTGCTTTTCGTGGCGGCCAACTATCGCGCCGCGTTCCCACAGGCTTCGCTCGATCTGAAGCTCTCCCGCACCGCGATCACGGCCAAGGCGGAGGCTTTCCTGCGCACCCGCGGCATGGATCCCGCCAAGTACCGCAACATCACGCTGTTCGATCCGGACGACGATGCGCGCCTGTTTCTCGAACGCCAGTTGGGACTCGTGGAAGCGAACCGCTTGATGAGTTCGCCGGTCGCGGTCTGGAAATGGCGCGCGCGATGGTTTCGTCCGCCGGGCAAGGAGGAATACCGCGCGTACCTGGCGCCCGACGGCCGCCTGGTGGGATTCGACCACATCGTGGAAGAGGCCGCCGAAGGCGCGCGCCTTTCCGAGGTGGACGCGCTGGATCTGGCGGAGAAGTTCCTGCGGACCCAAAGCGCCGTGCCGCATGAACTGGTGCACCGGCAGCGGGTACAGCGGCCCAATCGCGACGATCACGAATTCACCTGGGAACAGAAAGGTTTCCGTCCGGCCGGAGCCACCTACCGCCGGCATGTGGTGGTGCAAGGCGGCGAAGTCGCCTCCTACGCGGAATTCCTCGAGGTCCCCGAGCAGTGGCAGCGGGACTTTGCCGCATCGCGCGCCCACAACGAACTGCTCGCGCGGGGCGCGCAGGCGCTGTTCGCGCTCCTGATCGTGGCGGCCGTGGCGCTCACGGTGCGCTCGGTACGCCGCCGCGATATCCAATGGCGGGGGATCACCCTCGTCTGCTTCCTGGTCGGCATGGCGATGACGTTGAACCAGTGGAACAGCTTGCCATTCGCGCTCGACCGGATGCCGACCAATTCCACGATCCCGATCAGCGTGGCCATCGCCGTGTTGTCGGCGCTGGGCGCGGGCGCCGGGACGTTCATCTACCCTGCCCTGGCCGCCGTTCCCGGCGAGACCCTCTACCGCCGGCTCCTCCCGGGCAAACTCTCCGTGCGGGCGGTCTTTTCGCCGCGCGCTCTGCAAACCCAGGAGTTCTTCTGGGGGTGCCTCGAAGGATACGGGTTCGCGGCGTTGCACATGGTGTTTCTCACGGCGTTCTACATCGTTGCGAACCGGCTGGGTGGCTGGAGCCCGCAGGATGTCGCCTATTCGGACCTGCTTTCCACCACGCTGCCCTGGTTGTACCCACTCAGCGTCTCGATGTTCGCCGGCTTCACCGAGGAGTTCTGGTTCCGGCTATTGGCGATTCCGCTGGTGAAGCTCGTGACCCGGTCCACGGTGGCGGCGGTGGTGCTTCCCGCCGTGGTTTGGGGCTTCCTCCACGCCAACTACCCGCAGCAGCCGGCTTACCTACGCGGCGTGGAAGTGGGTCTGATCGGGGTGGGCGCGGGCCTGCTGATGCTGCGCGGCGGGATCGTGGCGACGCTGGTATGGCACTACACGATCGACGCGGCGTTGATCGGCACGTTTCTGCTGGCGTCGGACGGTTGGTATCCGCGCCTGAGCGGCCTGATCGTGGCGGGAGCGGTGGCGCTTCCTTTCGGCCTTGCGATCTTCCATTACCGCCGCCACGGCGGATTCCTCGAGGATCCATCGCTGCTGAACTCCGCGATCCCCGAGCCGCCGCCCGCGCCGGAACCCGCGATCGAGCCGGATCTTCCGCCGCTCGCGCCGGTGTGGCCGCGGCGGTGGCTGTGGATCGCCGGGGCCGCGATGGCGGTGGCCGCCGTCGCCGCGCGCGGCCGCCCGGTGGGATCGCACATCCGCGTCACGCTGGACCGCGAGCAGGCCATCCGCGCGGCGGGCCAGGCGCCGGACGGCTACCTCGCGACGGCGGAGTACCTGACCAATGTCCAAGGACCTCTCTTCGAGTATCTGCGGCGCCAGTCCGGCTGGGACGAAGCCGGACGTATCGTCCGCGAATACACCCATACCGGAGTCTGGCGCGTCCGCTGGTTCGCCGATGGAAAGGCCGAGGAGTGGTACCGGTTCGTCGGAGCGGGCGGCAATGTCTACCGGGTGGATCACACGGTGGAAGAGGCCGCCGCGGGGGCGAACTTGCCCTTGGAACAGGCGGCCCCGCTGGCCGGCAAACATCTACGCGCGCAAGGCGTCGATCCGAAGCCGCTGCAACTGGTGGACGCCTCGTCGGAGAAACTGGAGAATCGCACGGACCACCATTTCGAATGGGAGGATCCCACGATGGACGCGGGTGAAGCCAAGGCCCGCGTTTCCGTCAACGTCGTGGGCGAGGAGATCTCGGCGTTCCGCAGATACATCAAGCTGCCAGAGGCCTTCCTGCGCGACTACGAGATGCCGCGCCTGCAGGGCTATCTGCTTCCGGCGCTGATCGGCGGCGCCAGCCTCACCGTACTGATCGTGGTCCTGCGAAATCTGTCCACCGCGCGCCTGGATTGGATGGCGATCGGCCTGTGCGCCGGCGCGGCGTTCGCGTTGGCGGTGGTGGATCACCTCAACCGGTTGGCCAGCCTCCACGCCGGTTACGACACCAGCCAGCCGTTGGCTCTGTACGTCAGCGACCAGTGGATGTCGTTCTTCCAACGCGCCATGGCCATGTCGTTGCTGGCCGGATCCATGGCGCTGGTGCTGTGCGTGCTGTTGCGGCTGGCGCAGGGCGGCCGTCCTCTTCCGCCGGTGTCGGTGTGGAACGCGATGGCGCTCACCGCGATCATCGCCGGACTCGCGCGCACCGCCGCTTCCGTCGAGCCGTTGGTGCCGGGCGACCGCATCGGACCCGAGGTCTGGACGATTCGCGGGCTGGAGACCTACGTCCCCGCTCTCGACGCGGTGGTTCCCGCGATCTCCGGCGCGCTGTTCGGCACGCTGGCGCTGGGTATCGCCGGTTGCGCGGCCGCAGCGCTGTTCACTTCGCGCCGCCGCGTGTCGCTGACGGTTGCGGCGATCCTGTTCGGCGCCTTGGCGCAGTCGGTTTCACCCGGCTGGTTCGTGTATCACGCGGTGTTTATCGCGCTGGCGATCGGAGCGCTTGCGCTCGCGGCCCGCACGGCCGGCGCGGACCTACTGTCGTTGGGCGCCGCCCTGTTCCTGGCTCAGTGCCTGTCCCGCGCCGTGCCGCTGCTCGATCAGCCCGCGGCCTCCGTTTCCCGGCAAGGCGCGGCGGCGCTGATACTCGCGACGGCCGTCTCCGCCGCCTGGTTGCGGTGGTTCAGCTCTTCTTCGCGGGCGGCGCGGGCAGCCTCTCGTCGAGCGCGTCTCGAATCAGCCGTCTGAGCAGTTCGGGATTCGCGTTGACCGTCTCGATCGTCTGGGCGCTCCGCACGGGAGCGGTCATTCCGGCGGCTTGCATCCGGTCGCGGACGCGGCGGTTGATCTCGCGGCCCACCTCCCATTGCTTGCCCGGCCTGGTCTTGATTCGTCCTTTGATCGTGATGTGCGACTCGCCGAGCTGATCCACGCCGAAGATCTCGACGGGCGCGAGCACGGAGTCCTTGAAGGGGGGCTCGCCCGCCACGTCGCCGGCGGCGGAGGCCAGAATGCGCATGGCCTCGCCCGGATCGTCCGAATAGGCCACCGGGATGGTGAACACGTAGAACGAATACTCCTGGGTCCGGTTGGCGAGCTTGGCGATGGAGCCGTTCGGGAAAACGTGGACGGTTCCTTCGGAGTCCCGCAATACCGTGGTTCGCAGGTTGATCTCCTCCACCAGCCCCGGCGTGTCGTTGATGACCACCACATCGCTGACGCGGATCTGGTTCTCGAGAAGCAGGAAGAAACCGCCGATCACGTCGCGAACCAGGTTCTGCGCGCCGAAGCCGATCGCCAGGCCGACCACGCCCGCACCCGCCAGCAACGGGCGCATGTCGTAGCCGAGTTCCCGCAGCGACGTGAGCACGGCGAAGGCGTAGATCAGCACCGCCGACGTCTTTTGCAGAATGCCGGCGAGCGTCGCCGCCTGCTTCTCCAGTTCGACGTCGGACCCGTCCTGCCGCTTTTGCAGCATGCGCGTGACCGACGTCCAGACGCCGCGGATCAACCGGTTGATCAGCAGCGTGAGAAGAAACGCCCCGATCAGGATGACGGAAACGCGCGCCAACACGAGCGCGAAGGGCTGAAGGCGCTCCCAGAACATCGCGCCCTGCTCAGCCCGCCTTGACCTTGTTCCGCAGCAGCCCGATGCCTTCGATCTCGACTTCCACCACGTCGCCGGGTTTCATCGGACGCGTGGTCCCGGGGGTTCCGGTGAAGACGAGATCGCCGGGCTGCAGCGTGACTTCCTGGCTGATGGTGCTGATGATGGAGGCGGGATCGAACAGCAGGTCCGCCGTCGTTTGTTCCTGGACGGTTTCGCCGTTCAGACGGGTGACGAGCCTGAGGTTGCCGTAGTCGATGCCGGTGACCAGCACCGGTCCGCAGGGGGCGAACGTGTCGGCGCCCTTGGCGCGCCACCATTGCAGGTCCTTGGAGGCGCCCTCGGCGCCGTGTTGCCAGCCGCGCTCGCTCACGTCGTTGCCGCAAGTGACGCCGAAGATGCCGGCCTTGGCCTGTTTCGGCGTCGCGCGCTTCAGCGTCTTGCCGATCACCAGGACCAGTTCGCCTTCGTAGTGAACGTTGGCGGCGGATTTCGGAATGACGATGGGGGCTCCCGGACCCGTCAGCGACGTGATGGGCTTGTAGAAGATCTCCGGCGTGGGGGGCGCGGGCCGGCCGTTCAGGTGGCTGCGATAGTTGAGCCCCACCGCGAAGATCTTGGGCGGCGCCACCGGAGCCAGCAGTTTCACCAGCTTCAGGTCCACGCCGGTTTTGGCCACCTTGTGCTCGCCGAACGGATCTCCCGAGATCGCGCGCACTTTGCCGCCTTCGAGCAGGCCCCACGAAGGGCCTGCCGTTTTCGTCTGGAATCGAACGTACGTTGCCATAACTCTCTAGTATCGTCGAGACCCCTCCTCCAGTACCAGCCCACGGGTTCCATGGGCCGAAGGCGGGCAAGTCCTAGCGTCCTGACGCCAACGGCCCTTTCGCATTCGCGTTGGGCGGCGCATACTTCTGGCATGCGGATCTCAATCATTGGAGCAAGCGAAAACATCCCGGCGCATCAGGCGGCGTGGCGAGGGCTGGCATCGATCGTCGATCCGGCGTCCGGCGCCCATGCGGTGAGTCTATGCTGCGAGCCCCGCGAGCAGGCAAACCGGGCCGTCCAACTCCTGCGGCGGAGGGTTCCCGTTCTGGCGGCCGTCCCGTTGGGACGTTCCGTGGACGACATGGCCGCCGTGATCGAGGAGGCCGCGCGTTCGTCGTCGCTGTTCCAGCCGGCGGTGTGGCTGCGGCTGACGCCCCAGGTGCAGTTGGCGCGGGACGCTATGTTTCGCGGGACGGTGGGGCGCGTCCGGTCGGTGGAGATCTCGCTGCCGGGAGATCAGACTCTGCTTGGCTCCGGGTTCCACGCGGTGGATCTGGCGCAGTATTTTCTCGACGGATTCGACCGCGTGTCGGCGCGCTCGCTGACGACCGTGCGGGCGATGAGCCTGTCGTCGAGAAGCGGCGTCCCCTGTGAGATCCGGCTGGGAGACTGGAAACCGGTATTCTGCGCGATCCGTGGAGACCGGGGAGCGATCGAACTCGGCTGGCGCGAGTCGCTGGTGCTGCGGACGGGCAAGCCCGCCGTCTGCATCGGCGAGACGATCGACGAAAAGGACGGCCAACGGCTGGCGGCGGCGGAGTTCGCCGAGGCGCTTCGCACGGGCGGCCGCGCCTGGACGTCGCTCGAGGATCTGTCGGAGATCGTGGAAGTCCTGCGCGCGGCCAGCCAATCGCTGGTCCGGGGCGACGAGTTCGAGGTGGCGCAGCCGCTGGCGGCGTGAAGTCCGCTACGCCGCCGCGACCTGCTGGAGCACATACGGCAGGATGCCACCGAAGCTGTAGTAATCCGCCTCCCGCGGGGTATCGATGCGGATCTTGACCTCGAATTCCACCGTGGTCCCGTCGGTCCGCGTGGCCGTCACTCGCGCGATCTTCGAACCGGCCAGCGCTTCCCGAACTCCGGAGATCGCGTAGGTCTCCGAGCCGTTCAAGCCCAGGCTTAGCCGCGTCTGGCCGCCGGTGAATTCCGCTGGAAGCACACCCATGCCGACCAGGTTCGACCGGTGAATCCG
>SYLY01000325.1 GCA_005808475.1 Acidobacteriota bacterium | reverse complement strand
TGGGCCAGCCGATGCACGCGTTCGATGCGGACAATCTGACCGGCGGCGCGATCCACGTGCGGCGCGCACGCTCCGGCGAGCGGATTACGGCGCTCGACGGCGAGAGCTACGCGCTGGACCCCGAGACGCTCGTCATCGCCGACGAGCGCGGCGCGGTGGCGATCGCGGGCGTCATCGGAGGTCTTGCTTCGGGAGTGACCGGCGTCACCTGGCGAATTGTGCTCGAGAGCGCCAACTTCCACGCGGGCAGCGTGCGCAAGACGGCGACCCGCCTCAAGATCCGCACCGACGCTTCGATGCGTTTCGAGAAGGCGCAGGATCCGGCCAACACCACCCGCGCCCTGGCGCGCGCCATCGAACTGCTCGAATTGGTTTCACCCGGAATCCGCGTGTCCGGCGGATTGGCCGACGTTGGATCGCCTCCGGCTCCGCTGGCTCCGGTGGTGCTCCCGCTGGACTGGCTGCGGCGGAAGCTAGGCCGGCTCACCGACGCGGAAGAAGTGCGTTCGATCCTCGAGTCGTTGGAGTTCGGGGTGGAGGAGCCGGAACCGGGAGTACTGTGGGTGAGCGTGCCGTCATGGCGCGCGACCAAGGACGTTTCGATCAAGGACGATCTAGTGGAAGAGGTGGGGCGGATGCTCGGCTACGGGTCGATCGAGCCAGTTGCGCCGTCGGTGCCCGCTACCCCGCCGCCGGCCAATCCAGAGCGCGAGTTCCTGCGATCGGTCCGGAGCGTTTGCGCGCAGCAGGGCTTCACCGAGGTCTACAACTACTCGTTCGTCAACGAGAACCAGTTGCGGGAGCTGGGCATGGATCCGGCCGCGCACGTGAGGGTGGCCAACCCGATCGCGTCCGATCAGGGATTGCTACGCGCCAGCCTGATTCCGGGAGTGTTGCGCAACGTGCGCGACAACGCGCGGCATCTGGGTTCGTTCCGCTTCTTCGAGATCGGGCACGAGATCCACAAGCGCGTCGGCGAATCGCCCGACGAGTGTCCGCGCCTGGCCGCCTGCCTGTACGCGGCATCCGGCGATGGCGTGGTGGAGCTGCGCGAGGCCAAGCGGCTGGCCGAGTGCCTGTTGCCCGGGGCCGGCGTGCACCGCGTGGCGGCGCGGCCGTTCGAACATCCCGCGCGGACGTGGGAGATCCACTGGCGCGGCTCCGCCGTGGGGCGTCTCGGCGAGTTGCACCCGAATCTGGTGGAGGGGCGGACCGCGGTGCTCGATTTGGACTTGCGGCGGATCCGCGAGATTCCCGAGGCGCCCGTGCGCCATAAGCCGCTGCGCCGGTTCCCCACCAGCGCGTTCGACCTGTCGATCCTCGCCGGGCCGCGCGATCAGGCTGGCGATCTGCGGGAGGTGTTGGCGGCCAACGGCGGCGACTGGGTGCAATCGGTGGAGTTCGTCCGGCAGTACACCGGAGCTCCTCTGCCGCCGGACAAAAAAAGCGTCACGTTCCGCGTGACGGTGGGCGCCGCGGATCGAACTCTGCCGGCCAGCGAGATCGGCGAGGTCCGTGAGCGGCTCATCGCCGTGATGCGGGAAGCGGGTTACGATCTAAGGGTATGAAATCCGCGCTGCTCGTCTTTTGTTTCGCCGCGTCCGCTCTCGCGTGGAATCACGTGGGGCACAAGGCGGTGGCGGGTCATGCGTACGATCTACTGGAGCCCGGCGCGCGCGCCCGCGTGGATGGGCTGATCCGGCAGCACCCGGATTTCGCGAAACTGACCGAAGGCGGCCCGGCGGACGAAGCCGCGCGGATGCGCTTCGCCTTCATCCAGGCCGCCTACTGGCCCGACACGATTCGCGGCGACTTGCGGTTCTACGACGAAGCCAAGCGCGACACCGTTCCCACCGCGGTTCAGCCCGGCTTTCCGGACATGGGGCAGCGCAAGAACTGGCACTACATCAACGTGGCCTTTTCCACCGATGGCACGGCGATTCAGCCGCCTCCGCCGGTGAACGTGCTGAGCCAGGTCCAGTGGATCGCGGCGCGAATCGGCAACGCGCCCAAGCCGGGAGATCGCGAGGACCCGGTGTACCTCTTGCCGTGGTTCGTGCACCTGGTGGGCGACGTTCATCAGCCGCTGCACTGCGCCACCCGGTACAGGAAGGGGCAAAACGACCCCAACACCGGCAAGCCCTGGAGTGATCTGGGCGGCAATACGGTCAATGTCGTGGGCTCCTACAACCTGCACGCCTATTGGGACGATCTTCTCGGTATCACCGATACGCCCGCCTATATCGAAGGCGTGATTCGAGCCTTGGCCAAGCGGCCCGCGGAAGGCGCGGCGGAACTGGATCCGGCCAAGTGGGTGGATGAGGGCGCGGCGTTGGCGCAATCCACCGTGTACTCGTTCGGCAACGAGGGCGGCGGCAAGGAGAATCCGATCGACTTCACTGGCGACTACCGGATCAAGGCGCGGCAGGTGGCGCTGGATCGCGCCGCGTTGGCCGGACGGCGTCTGGCCGCGACGCTCAACCAGAAGCTGCGCTGAGAGATCAGCGGCGAAGGCGCATCAGCCATGGCGGCAGGATCAGGATCCAACAGACGGCAAGACCGGCGGTCACCAGAGAGATCCCCCAACCGCCGCGAGAGGGATCGACGTTACGGATGGCGAGCGTGAAGGTGAGCGCCGCGGCGGGAAGGTACACGGGCCACGAAGCCAGTCCGCGCGACAACGGCCAGGGGAACAGGCCGGTCAGCGCCACGGCGATCAACGCCAGCGACGCGATGACGAAGCACAGGTTCGCCGCCTCCCCGCGGTAACGGGGAACGATCCACTCGCTGCGCACCAGTCCCGGCCACTTTTCGCGAACCTTGCCATCCACCGGCGAGAACTCGACCGCACCTTCATGCGGATCTCCGAACGGATGCAGGCGGTAGAGCCATCGCTTGGCGCCGAACACTTCCTCGTGGGAAATGGGCGGTCCGAGGATCGCCGCGACTTCGGTTTCGCTCAATCCGCCGCGAACCTCGCTCCATCGCGCGGCGCGGGTCCAGCAGGCTCGCGCGCCGCCGTCGATCTCCGTCATCGCGAACAGCGCCACCGCAACGCACCCGATCAAGAGCGCGGCCGAGGCGATCGCCACCGCTCCGGCGCGCGCGGCGGCCGATGTCCACCGCTCGGGACTGGCCATGCGGACGGCCAGGCCGCACGCGATCGCGCAGACGGCGAGCAGCGCCACGTTCCGCCACACGAACGGGCTGCTCACTCGCTCAGCCTACCTTGCGTTTGCGCAGTTCGTCCATCGCCACCGCCAGGATGATCACCGCGCCGATGATCGCTTGCTGCACGTAGGGAGAAATCCCGAGTAAATCGCTGCCGTTGGCGAGCAATCCCATGACGAACGCACCGATCAGCGTGCCGACGACGCTGCCTTCGCCGCCGCGTAGCGATCCACCGCCGATCACCACGGCGGCGATCGCCTGCAGCTCGTAGCCTTGACCCGCGGTCGGCTGGCCTGTCATCAGACGCGACGCCTCGATCATCCCGGCCAGTCCGGTGAGCATTCCGCCGATCGTGTAGATCGCGGTAGTCACGAATCGGGAGTTGACGCCCGCGTAGATCGCGGCTTCCGGATTGCTGCCGATGGCGAACGCATAGCGTCCCAGGCGTGTGTGTTCTAGGATCGTGTGCACGATCAGGCCGCACGCCACCAGTATCCAAAGCACGACGGGCACGCGGAGCAGGTTCCCCTCGCCGAGAAAGCTGAATCCCTTGGGGAGTTCGTGCACGGGAAGCCCGCCGGACAGGATGAGCGCCAATCCGCGTACGATGCCCATGGAGCCCAGCGTCACGATGAACGGATTGATCCTCAGCTTGGTGGTGAGGAATCCGTTGATGAAGCCCCAGAACATGCCCGTGGCGATGCCCACGAGGATGCCCACGGGAATCGGCGCGCCGGCCGCCATCGCGCGACAACCGGCGAATCCGCCGAGCGCGAGGATCGATCCCACCGAGAG
>SYLY01000324.1 GCA_005808475.1 Acidobacteriota bacterium | reverse complement strand
ATGTCGACGGTGCACGCCAACACGCCGAAGGACGCCTTCTCGCGCCTGCAGGCGATGGTGCTGATGGCGGACCTAGAGATCCCCACCAAGGTGGTGGTGCAGCAGTTGGCGAGCGCCATCAAGATGGTGGTGCAGGTGACGCGCATGTCGGATGGCACGCGCAAGATCATTTCGATCGCCGAAGTCGCCGGCGTGGACGACGAGGCGGTCCAGATCAACGAAGTGTTCACCTTCGAGAGGCTGGGACTCAACGACGCGGGCAAGGTGCAGGGCCGCTTCAAGGCCACCGGATATACTCCGAAAATCCTCGAACGATTCCGGCAGTTGGGCATTTCGATACCGCCGGATATCTTCGACGAGGTGATGGAAGTCAACCTGTAGCCATGCGGGTTCTGATCGCCGACGACGAGGCCATCGCCCGGCAAGTGCTGCGCGAACATCTGGAGGAGATCCCCGGCGTCACGATCGCGGGGGAGGCCGCCACTGGGTCCGAGGCCGCCGGGCAGATCGCGCGATTGCGGCCCGATCTGGTGCTGATGGATCTGAACATGCCGGAGATAGACGGCTTCTCCGTGGCTCGCGGATTGGCGGGCGCCGCCGCGCCGGCGGTGGTCTTCGTCACCGCGCACGAATCGCGGGCGATCGACGCGTTTCAGATCGGCGCGGTGGACTATCTGCTCAAGCCGGTCCGCCGTGAACGGCTGGCCGAGGCGCTGGATCGTGTGCGCGCGCGCCTGGCCGCCTCGCCGCCGCCGGCTCCAGCGCCGGAGGCCGGGCTGTTACGCCGGGTGGCGGGACGCTCCGGCGGCGACTACCACATCGTGGACCTGAAGGATGTGGTCGCGTTCCAGGCGCATGGCGACGAAGTGCGCATCCTGGGCGCGGAGGGATGGTACCTGGCGAATCAGACGCTGAAGGCGCTCGAGGAACGCCTGCCTTCGCCTCAGTTCCGGCGCATCCGGCGCGACACCATCGTCAATACGCACCACATCCGGAAGATCTCGCCGTTGTCGAGCAAGCGGTGGCTGCTGAAGATGTCGAACGGGCTCGAAGCGGTGGTGAGCAAGCGGCTGGCCGGCGCGATTCGGGACGAGACGGGCTGGTAGCCTATTCCCGGTAAAGCCGCGCGCCCACGGCGGTGGCGAGCACCGCTTCCACCAAGCCCCAGATCATCATGATCGCCCACAATCCGGCGGGCGCCCATCCCTGGATTACCAGGAACGACGAGCCGAGCAGCCACACGGTAAGCCACAGCGCGGAGCCCGCGCACACGGCGGTCCGCGCGCCGAATCCGAAGCGTGGAGCGATGGCGGCGTAAAGCCACACCGCCGCGAGGCCCGCGATGAGACCCCAGACGTTGTAGGCGGCGATTTGGGCGACGGTGGTCTCGGTGGACTGGTTGAGGGATTTCTGCACCGCCGCCCATTGATCGGCGATGACGACAGCGTTGAGCAGCATTTCTCCGATGTCGATGATCACTCCGGCGGCAAGCCCGCCCACGACGACACGAGGCAAATTGATCGAGGCCATGAACGCCGAGTTTACCCCCGCCGGCGCCCGGTTGCAAGCGCCGCCCCGGCCGCTGTTTTTCGTCGCGATTTGACACTCTATTCCGCCCGTCCCTTATAATCGAAAGGAAGTGCCTAGCTCTCCGCTCGAAGTCTATTTTCCCGTCCTGGTGCAGGCGTTGTTGGGGCTCGGCCTCGCGCTGGGCCTGGTCGGCGCATCCTCGCTTCTGGGAAAGAAGCTGTGGAACAAGGTGAAGGACAGCCCGTACGAATGCGGCATGGCTCCCCAAGGCAACGCCGAAGGGCGCTTCAGCGTGAAGTTCTACCTGGTGGGGATGCTCTTCATCCTGTTCGATATCGAGGCCGTTTTCCTCTATCCCTGGGTTGTCGTCTACCGCGACCTCGGACTCGTCGCTTTCGCGGAGATGGCGATTTTCGTTATTCTGATCCTCTGCGGCTTCTTCTACATCTGGAAGAAGGGCGTGCTCGATTGGTCCAAGACGACCCAGATCTTCCACCGGTAGTCTCCTCTTTCAACACCGAACAATGCTGTCCGAACAAGTACAAGGGATGCGTGTGACGCAGGCGCTGGCAGGCGCGGCGGCCGGAGCCGTCGTGGACGGCAAGCACGACCGGGGCGAACTCACGCTCGAGATCGACGCCGCGCGGATCGCCGAGGTCTGCCGGTTCCTGAAGTCCGACAAATACGAGCGGCTGGCGGCCGTCACCTGCGTGGACGTCTATCCGATGGAGCCGCGCTTCGAAATGATCTACCACATGCACTCGATCGCCCGGAACGAGCGGGTGCGGTTGAAGTGCAAGGTGGGCGGCGAACGGCCCGAGATCGAGTCGGTCTTCCCCGTTTATCGCGGCGCGGACTGGTACGAGCGCGAAGTGTTCGACCTGTTCGGCGTTTTCTTCCGGAATCACCCCAACATGACCCGGATTCTGATGCCCGACGACTGGGAAGGCCATCCGCTGCGGAAGGACTACCCGGTCCACGGACACAAGTACAGTTATTCCCGGGAGTAGCGAACATGGCCGACACCGCGATCCTCGAAACCCCTAGCGCGGCGCTTTCCCGCCGCCGGACGATGACCCTGAACATGGGTCCGCAGCACCCGTCGACGCACGGCGTGCTCCGCATCGTGCTCGACCTGGACGGCGAAGTGATTCTGAAGGCGGTGGCCGACATCGGCTTTCTGCACACCGGAATCGAAAAGCAGTGCGAGACCAAGACGTGGCAGCAGGTGGTTCCGCTCACCGACCGCGTCGACTATCTGTCGAACCTGGCGAATAATCTCGCCTACGTGCTGGCGGTGGAGCGGCTGCTCCAAATCGAGATTCCGCCGCGGGCGCAGTACCTGCGCGTGATGCTCACCGAGATCTCGCGCATCGCATCGCATCTGGTTTGGCTGGGCACGCACGCGCTCGATATCGGCGCGATGTCGATGTTCATGTACTGCTTCCGCGAGCGCGAGGAGATCCTCAAGATCCTCGAGATGTTCTCCGGCCAGCGCATGATGACCAGCTACCTGCGCGTGGGCGGCGTCGCGCTGGATGCGCCGCGCGGCTGGGAGAAGGTGGTGGGGCGGTTTCTCGACGACTTCCCGGGCAAGATCGACATGTACGAGAATCTTCTCACGGGGAACCCGATCTGGACCCTCCGGACGAAGGGCGTCGGGTACATGCCGCTCGAGGATCTGCTCGACTGGGGCGTCACCGGTCCGATGCTCCGCGCCGCCGGCCTGAAGTGGGACATCCGCAAGGACGAGCCCTATTCCGGCTACGACAAGTTCAGTTTCGACGTGCCCACGCGCACCGAGAGCGACGTGTTCGCTCGATACATGGTGCGGATGGCGGAACTCCGCGAATCGCTAAAGATCGCGCGTCAGGCCCTCGACGGAATGCCGGGCGGGGCCTTTCAAGCCGACGCGCCGCAAATCACGCTGCCGGCGCGCGAAAAGATGAAGACGCAGATGGAAGCGCTCATCTACCACTTCAAGATCGTGACCGAGGGTTTCGCGGTCCCGGCCGGGGAAGCCTACGCGTGCGTGGAATCGCCGCGCGGCGAACTCGGCTATTACGTGGTGAGCGACGGCGGAACCAAGCCTTGCCGCGTGCACATGCGCACACCCAGTTTCGGCAATCTCCAGATCCTGGGCCCGATGCTCGAAAACACGCTCATCGCCGACTCCATCGCCGCGCTGGGTTCGATGGACTTCGTACTCGGAGACACCGACCGATGACCTTTTCTCCGCGACTGGAAACCAAACTCGCCCGGCTGCTCGAAAGCTATCCCAAGGGGCGCGAGCGCGCCGCGCTGATCCCGATGCTGATGTACACGCAGGACGAGGTCGGCTACATCACCAAGGAACTGGCTCAGGAAGTGGCCAAGCGCTGCGGCGTGACGACGTTGCAGGTCGACGAGGTGGTGGGCTACTACACCATGCTGCGCGACCGGAAGATGGGCCGCACCCACCTTCAGATCTGCACCAACATCTCCTGCCTGCTGGTTGGCGGCGAGGAGCTTTGGAAGCACGCCTGTTCGAAGCTGGGGATCGGGCACAACCAGGTGACCGCCGACGGCTCGATCTCGCTCGAAGAGGTCGAATGCATCGGCGCGTGCTCCTGGGCTCCGGCCATTCAGACCAACTACGACTTCCATCATCATGTGACGGTGGAACGGCTCGACAAGATCATCGCAGACCTGCGGAAGGTGCAGTAAGGCATGCCATACAACGATCCGCACCCAGCGGAAACTCGCATCATCTCGCGGCGCTTCCATCTGGCGAATCCGGCCTCGATCGAAACGTTCCTGGCGCACGAAGGCTATCAGGCCTTCCTGAAGGCCTCGAAGATGACGCCGGACGAGGTGGTGAACGAGGTCAAGAAGTCGAACCTGCGCGGCCGGGGCGGCGCGGGCTTTCCCACCGGAATGAAGTGGGGCTTCCTGGCGCGCAATTCGCCCAAGCCGAAGTACATCGTGGTGAACGCGGACGAGTCCGAGCCGGGCACGTGCAAGGACCGGGTGTTGATCGAATTCGATCCGCACCGCCTGATCGAGGGAATTCTGATCGCGGGCATCGCCGGCGACGCGCACCGCGGCTGGGTCTACATTCGCGGCGAATACCGCTACCTCATCGACATCATGGACAAGGCCATCGACGAGGCGTACGCGCGCGGGTGGCTGGGCAAGAATATCCAGGGGACGGGCTTCGACTTCGAACTGACGACGCACTCGGGAGCGGGCGCGTATGAGTGCGGCGAGGAATCGGCGCTGCTGGAATCGCTGGAAGGCAAGCGCGGCCAGCCCCGCATCCGGCCGCCGTTTCCGGCCGTCTCGGGCGCGTTCCAGTGTCCCACTATCCTCAATAACGTCGAAACGTTCTGCGCGGTTCCCGACATTATCCTGCAGGGCGGCGACTGGTACGCGAGCCTGGGCGTTCCCAAGGCGGGCGGCACGCGCCTGCTGTGCATTTCCGGTCACGTGCAAAAGCCGGGCGTGTACGAAGTGCCCATCGGATTTCCGATGATGAAGGCGATCAACGAACTGGCCGGCGGTCTGTTTCCGGGCCGCAAGTTGAAAGCCGTGATCCCCGGCGGATCGTCGTGTCCGGTTCTGGCGGCGCACGAATGCGATCTGCCGATGGATTACGATTCGATGGCCAAGGCCGGCACGATGCTCGGGTCGGGCGGCATGGTGATCATGGACGACTCGACGGACATGGTGAAGGCCGCGCTGCGAATCATCAAGTTCTATCAGCACGAAAGCTGCGGCTGGTGCATTCCGTGCCGCGAGGGCACGCTGTGGCTGAAGAAGATCCTGACCCGGCTGGACGACGGGATCGGCGTGGATTCCGACATCGACCTGGTGGGAGAACTCGCCGAAAACATGCTCGGCCGCACCTTCTGTCCGCTCGGCGACGCCGCCGCGTTGCCGACGATTTCCATCGTCAAGAAGTTCCGTTCCGAGTTCGAAGCCCGGTTGGCCCACGTTCAAGTCCCCAAGGGCGGCAACGAATCGCTAGTGAGGATCCACGCCTGATATGGTCAATCTGACGATCGACGGGATCGCCGTTCAGGCCGCGCCGGGCACGCTGCTCATCGACGCGGCCAAGCAGGCCGGCATCAAGATCCCCGCCTTCTGCTACTACGAAGGGTATTCGCTCCAGGCCGCCTGCCGGATGTGCCTGGTGGAGGTGGAGAAGTTCCCCAAGCTGCAGGCGGCCTGCACGCTGCCGGTGGCCGAGGGAATGGTGGTCCGGACCGAGGGCGCGCCCGCCGTGAAGGCCCGCAAGACGACCCTCGAGTTCCTGCTCACCAACCATCCGCTCGACTGTCCGGTCTGCGACCCGGGCGGCGAGTGCGAACTGCAGGACATGGTGTTCCGCTATGGAGCCGGCGAGAGCCGCTTCACCGAGGTGAAGCACCACGTCGACGAGAAGCAGTGGTCGCCAGTGGTGTACTACGACGCTCCGCGCTGCATCCTGTGTTACCGCTGCATTCGGGTTTGCGACGAGGGTATGGGCGTCAACGCGCTCGGCATCACCAATCGCGGCGCCTTTTCGGAGATCGTTCCCAACATGGGCGATCACCTGAATTGCGACGAGTGCGGCGCCTGTATCGACATCTGCCCGGTGGGCGCGCTCACCAGCGGGACCTACCGGTATCAGACGCGGCCCTGGGAGATGGAACACACGGGCACCATCTGCACGCACTGCTCCGACGGTTGCAAGACGACGCTCGGGTCGCGCAACGGCGAGATCGTGCGTGGCAACAATCGCGACAGTTCCGGCGTCAACGGCGAGTTCCTGTGCATCAAGGGCCGTTACGCGTTCGATTTCGTCCAGCACGAAGAGCGGCTCCAATCGCCGCTCATCCGCCGGAACGGCAAGCTGGAAGAGGCGAGCTGGGCCGAGGCGATCAATCTGGTGGCCGCCAAGTTCGGCGAGGCCAAGGGCAATACGGGCGTGGTGGGATCGGTCCATACCACCAACGAAGAGAACTTCTATCTGCGCAAGCTGGCCATGCAGGGGCTCGGGACGCCGAGCGTCGACCATCAACGGTCGGGCGACGTGCACACTCTGCTCGACGCGTTGGCCGGGAAGGAGAACGCGCTGGCGGCGGTGGACGATCTGTATCGCGCCAAGGCGGTGCTGATCGTGGGCGCCGATCTGTCGGAACAGCATCCGCTGCTCGCGTTCCAGGTGCGCGCCAACGTGCGGCATCATCAGGCGGCCGTCTACACGGTGACGCCGGGGCCGGTTCGGGAAGACAAGACCTCGGCGAAAGCGGTCCGTTGCGCGGAAGCGAATCTGCTCGACGGGGTGCGCGGGCTGGCGGACGAGTTGAAGTCGAAGGGCGATCTGACGATCCTCTTCGGCGACGCGATCAAGGGTCAGGCCGTCCGCGATCTGGTCGCGTTCGGCGATTCGCTCGGCATCGCGGTGAAGTACGTGTGCCTGGTCGACTATTCGAATTCGCGCGGGGCCGTGGACATGGGACTGGTTCCGGGCGAAGGCGGCTTGTCGATTCCGCAAATGCTGGCCGCGACGGATCTGGCGGCGCTGTGGGTTGTGGGCGCCGATCCGCTGGCGGGCGGCGGGCTCGCTTCGAAAGGCGCGTTCGTGGTGGTGCAGGACCTGTTCCTCACCGAAACGGCCAAGCGCGCGGACGTGGTTCTGCCGTCGGCCTCGGCCTATGAGAAGTCGGGGACGGTTACGAACGGCGCCGGCGAAGTGCAGCGGCTTGTCAAGGCGGCGAGCGTGATGGGCGCCAAGCCGGACCTCGAGATCTTCGGATTGATCGCGCGGGCGATGCGGATCGACGTGGGCCGCGCGCAAAACGAGGCGATTTTCGAGGAGATCCGCAAGACGGTGCGTGGTTATAATGTACCTTTGCCCGTGATCGCAACGGGAGGCGCGGCGCGGACGCAGCCGTTGAACGGACGCCTCGGATCGATCCCCGATCCGTCGCAGGTCCGCTCGGCGCGGGACACGCTGTTCACCTCCGGCGCCTTGGGCCGCTACTCCAAGATCCTGAAGCAAGTCGTGGAAGCGCCGGGCGCGCTCTACGAAGGATAGTTCTTTTCAGCATGGATTTCATCGTCCTGAGCCTACTGAAGACCGGTCTGGTCGCGTTCGTCTTCCTCACCGCTCTCGCCTATTTGCAGTGGATCGAACGGAAGGTCATCGCGCACGTCCAGGTGCGCGTCGGGCCCAACCGCGTGGGGCCGCACGGATTGTTGCAGCCGCTCACCGACACCATCAAGCTGTTGACGAAGGAGGATCTGATTCCGTCCCACGTCAACAAGTTCTTCTATCTGCTGGCGCCAATCATCGGCGTGTCGATGGCGTTGATCTCGATTTCAGTGATTCCGTTCGGGCCGGAGATCGAAATTCCGTTCACCGGCATCAAGACTTACCTCGGGCTGACGGATTTGAACATCGGCGTGCTGGTGCCTCTGGCCTGTTCGGGCATCGGCGTATACGCGGTGGCGCTGGCCGGCTGGTCGTCCAACAACAAGTACGCGCTGCTCGGCGGATTGCGCGCCTCGGCGCAGATGATCAGCTACGAACTGCCGATGGCGCTGTCGATCGCCGCGCCGCTGCTCATGTACAACACGCTCGACATGCGCAAGATCGTGGAGCAGCAGGGCGCGATCAAGTTCGGATTCGTTTATAGCTGGGGGATCTTCTCCTATCTGGGGCTGCCGTTCGTGGCGTTCATCCTGTTCCTGATCTGCGCGTTCGCCGAGACCAACCGCATCCCGTTCGATCTTCCCGAAGCGGAGAACGAACTGGTGGCGGGCTTCCATACCGAATACTCGTCGATGAAGTTCGCCTCGTTCTTCATGGCCGAGTACGCGAACATGACCACCATCTGCTGTCTGGCGACGGTGCTGTTTCTGGGCGGCTGGTATCCGCCGGTGGAGTTCCCCGGCGTCAACTATATTCCCGGTCTGGTGTTCGTCTTCAGCGGCTTGATGATGCTCTATCACGGCACGGTGAATCTGGTGCGCGCGCGCGACAAGTACACCTTGCCGGCGTTCGGCATCATCTTCTGTGGAATCGGACTGGCGCACTTCGTGCCGTTCCTGATGCCGATCCTGGTTCCGCTGTTCTGGTTTCTGTCGAAGGTCCTGTTCCTGCTGTTCCTTTACATCTGGGTGCGCGCGACGTTGCCGCGGTTCCGTTATGACCAGCTCATGCACTTCGCCTGGGGCTGGATGTTCCCGGTTTCGATCGGCGTGTTGTTCGCCACCGCTCTGCTCGTGGCGGTGTGGAAGTAACCATGGTCGATCTCCTTCTTTTCGCGTTTTTCGGCGGGCTCGCCGTCATCTGCGGCATCGTCATGATCACCCAGAAGCACCCGATCGCGAGCGCACTCTCGCTGGTCGGCGCGATGGGCTCGCTGGCGGTGCTGTACCTGTTGCTGGGCGCCGAATTCATCGCCGCCGCGCAGTTGATCGTTTACGCCGGCGCCATCATGGTGCTGTTCCTGTTCGTGATCATGCTGCTCAACGCCGGGGCCGAGCCGAAGCCGATGCGTCCGAGTTGGATCGCCGTCGCGGTGGGCATCCCGGCCGTGCTCGTGATGTTCGCCATGCTCGCGCGGCTGATCGCCAGCACCGTGCCGATGGATTCCCTGGTCCGCTTCGGCGGATTCACGGGCGGCTCGGCCAAGGACGTGGGCAACGCGATTTTCCGGCAGTATCTGCTGCCGTTCGAAGTGATCTCGGTGCTGGTGCTCATCGCGATTCTGGGCGCGGTGGTGCTGGCTCGAAAGGAGATGGACTGATGCCTCCTTCTTTGCCGAACGGCGTGCCGCTGGCGGCCTACCTGGGCCTGAGCGCGATCCTGTTCGCTCTCGGCGCGGCCGGGTTTCTCATTCGAAAGAACCTGATCACGGTGTTCATGTGCATCGAGCTCATGCTCAACGCGGTCAATCTGAGCTTCGTCGCGTTCTCCTACCATTTGAAGCAGGTGGACGGCCATCTGTTCAGCTTCTTCGTGATGGTGGTGGCGGCGGCCGAAGCGGCGGTCGGTCTGGCGATCATCCTGACCGTCTTCAAGAACCGCTCGACCCTGCTGGTGGACGAAGTCGACTCCCTCAAACTCTAGTCCCGAACCGATACGATGCACTCTTCGCAATCCCTCTGGTTAATCCCCATACTTCCGCTGCTGGGCTTCCTGGTCAACGGACTGCTCGGCAAACGGCTGCCGAAAGGCGTCGTAGGCGCCGTGGCCGTGGGTTCGGTGGCCGCCTCGTTCCTGTGGGTCCTCAAGACCGTCAACGGTCTGATGCCGCTCGAGCACGCGCACGTCGAAACCTATTTCACCTGGATCCAGTCGGGCGCGGTCGATATCCCGTTCGAGTTCGGGTTGGACCGGCTCACGGCGGTGATGCTGCTGGTGGTGACCGGCATCGGTTCGCTGATCCACGTCTACGCCACCGGTTACATGTCGCACGAGGAAGGCTTCTCGCGATTCTTCGCCTACCTCAACCTGTTCATGTTCTTCATGCTCACGCTGGTGCTGGCCAACAACTACCTGCTGTGGGTCGTGGGCTGGGACGGCGTGGGCT